>NZ_JBHFHW010000022.1:0-34348 GCF_057333975.1 Stenotrophomonas sp. AGC87 | reverse complement strand
CCCCCCCACGACGGTAACCCAGGTAGGCAACGACCGTTGGTCGTAGCAGCCGAACAAGATGCATCCCGTGGTCAGCCACAGGATCCACCGCGGTGGGATGGGCGGTTGCCAGACGTTTGCGTCAGGTAGCCGCCCATTTTTTCATCGCGTCACTCGGCCGTCGCCGGCGCGCCCGGCAAGTCCCGGCAGCGCGCCTGCATATGCTCGCCACCGGGTGTACCGGCACGGATCTCCCCGTCCTGCAACCATCCGTAGATTTCGCGCCGCACGCGATACGCCGCATCCGCTGACTCGACCACGTCTGCATTGTCGCTGGCGAGCGGGGCACCCGGCAGTGCAGCCTCCGGGATCCTGCCCAGGACCGCCAGTTGCGTGCACAGACCGGCGTAATAGGCAGTGCGCTCGTCAACTGCACCGCGATCACCGGCGGCGAAGCCCAGGGCATGGAAGGTTTCATGCGCGACCAGGTCCACGAGATTGGCCTCGGTCCGCGCGCGCGCTTCGTAAACCCGCATGGCCAAGGTCAGATGCGGCACGCGGAAGCGCAGCGATCGGGTGCGCAGGTTCAGGCGCGTCCCGTGGGGCACGAGCAGTGCCGTATAGGCCGCGCGTCGCTCGGGATACCACTGCTGCGCGTGGCGTGCAGCGGCATCGATCAGGGCGCAGGCATCGGTAGCCGGCAGGGTCGCCGGCGGATAGGCCGCAATCCGGATGCGGGTTGCCGCGTCAGGGCAGGCGTAGGTCTCTGGCAGCCCGGGTGCATCCGTGCCGGGCAGATACAGATCGGTCACCACGTGCACGAACCCGGCGCCGCGGAGGAGAGACAGTGCGTTCATCCCGTTCGAGGCGATCGCCTCGGGTGGCGCGATGGGAGCCGTAGCGCAGCCCCCCAGAAAACCGCTGAGCAACAGCGCGGCCAGAATCCTGTGCATGTCCGTTTGCCAGTGAGGATCGTCTGGCCAGTCTACCGGTGGCGACGGAGCTGTCTGCCCGTCGCCACGGCAGGTCATGCGGAGGGGATCAGACCACCGTCAGCGTCACGTCGATGTTGCCGCGGGTGGCGTTCGAGTACGGGCACACGATGTGCGCCTTCTGCACCAGCGCTTCGACCTGCTCGCGCGGCAGGCCCGGGACCGAGATTTCCAGCGCCACTTCGATGCCGAAGCCGGTCGGGATCTGGCCGATGCCGACCTTGCCGGTGATCTGCGTTTCAGCCGGCAGAGCGACCTTGGCCTGGCCGGCCACATACTTCAGCGCGCCCAGGAAGCAGGCCGAGTAGCCGGCGGCGAACAGCTGCTCCGGGTTGGTGCCCGGGCCGCCCGCACCGCCCAGCTCGCGCGGGGTGGAGAGCTGGATGTCCAGCACGTTGTCGGAAGAGACGGCGCGGCCGTCGCGGCCGCCGTTGGCAGTGGCCTGGGCGGTATACAGAACGTTGGCAATGGACATGGGAATCTCCTGCGGAGTGAAAGGGGTGGGCCAGATGGCAGGTGTACTTTGCGCGTCTGCTCCGTACTTGTGGCAACATTTCGTCCAGAAAACTTGATCTGGAGTCCGCCATGGTCGACCGACTGCAATCCCTGCTGGACCGCTTCGCGGTGTCCGCCGAGGTCTTCCACGCTGGCGCGCTGTGCGGCATCAACGATCTGCCGGCAGACGGTGAGCGCGGCCAGCTGCATCTGATCCGCGACGGCGATGTACGCGTCGAGCACCCGGACGGCAGCACGCTGCAGATCACCACCCCCAGCGTACTGCTCTACCCGCGCCCGCTCGCGCACCGCTTCGTCACCGATGCCACGCGGGGCGCGGATTTCGCCTGCGCCAACCTGCAGTTCGAAGGCGGCGCCAACAACCCGGTCGCCGCTGCCCTGCCGCCGATCGTCTGCCTGCCGCTGGAGGGCTTGTACGGCGGCCAGCCGGTGCTGTCGCTGCTGTTCGAAGAAGCCTTCGCGCAGCGCTGCGGCCGCCAGGCGCTGCTGGATCGCCTGTTCGAAGTGGTGCTGATCCAGATTCTGCGCGCGTTGATGGAGAGTGGCCAGATCCGCGTCGGCCTGCTCGCGGGCATGGCCCATCCGCGCCTGCGCCACGCGCTGGTGGCCATGCATGAAGCACCCGCCGACGAGTGGACGCTGGAGTCGCTCGCGCAGCGCGCCGGCATGTCACGCAGCGCCTTCGCCGACAGCTTCCGCGACACCATCGGCAGCACGCCCGGCCACTACCTGCAGGGCTGGCGCACCCGCCTCGTGCAGCAGGCACTGCGCCGCGGCCACCCGCTCAAGCGCATTGCCATCGACGTGGGTTACGGCAGCGAAGCAGCGTTGTCGCGCGCGTTCAAGGCGCAGACCGGGCAATCGCCGCGGCAGTGGAAACAGGGCAGTGCGGCCACCGAACGATAACGCGATGCGCGCCGGCGTCGCTCAGATCGCCCACTCCCGATCCGTCGTGAACATGATCGTCAGCCAGCGGTCCGGCGACTCCTCGCCCAGCGCCTCGCCGATCTCGTCGCGCAATCGATCCCACTCGATCAGCGCCCGCGGTGGATCATCGGCGCGCACCACGAAGAACAGCTCGATCTGCTCACCGCGCCCGACCTTGGCCACGTAGCTGCGGAATTCCAGGAAGCCGTGCCTGGCCACGATGTCGCGCGCGACCTCGTCCACATGGGTCTGCAGATCCAGCGGGGTGATCAGCAAAATGTCCGACAACGCCTGGCGCACCGTGCCCATCGGCGCGACGACCACGAACAGGCAGACCACCAGCAGGATTGCCGGATCGATGTAGGGCACCAGCCACGCCCAGTCGGTACCACCCAGCACATAGCCGCCGACGAAGGCGACCAGGTACGCGGCTGACATGCTCGCCGCGACCACCCAGTTCTTCGCATCGAGCGCGATGAAGTCCGAGCCGATCGACCGGTTCGCCCGGCGTACGAACAGTGCCAGGCCGGTTTCGGCCACGATCGAGATCACCGCGAACAGGATCGCCGGTCCCAGCGCGATCTCGCGTCCGCCGGACATCAGTGCGTCCACCGCATTGACCGCGGCATACAGCGCCGCGCCGATCATCAACGTGCCGCTGACCCCGAGCACGATCGGCTCCAGGTGCCAGAAGCCCATGGTGAAGCGCTGATTCAAGCGCGACTGCAGGGTATCGACGTGGGTTGACAGGCTGATCAGGCGCACCACCAGCAGCGACAACCACGTCATCACCACGTCGATCAGCCCGTAGATGCCGTCGAAAATGATCAGCGAGGAGTTGGCGAGCAGGCCGAAGGCCACTGCGGCGGCCGCCATCGCCAGCGATGCGGCGATCGACAGGCGCAGGACGCCTTGTTCGGTGGTGGGGTCGAAGCTGGGAAGGCGGAGTGCGGGCATGGATGCCTGGCGGGGTTCGTGCAGAGCCGCATTGTCTACTGCCGTCGTTGCAGGCGTGTACTCGGCGTCTGGGCTGGCGGCCGCCCGCGCCCTCGGGCAGCGTTCATGGGAACGGGGTAAACTATTGATTGCGCTGGCAATGCCAGTGATTCCAGATGCGCCTGCAGCCGATGACCACCCAGCCCGCCACCGACGCCGCCGCGCGTTACGCCGCCTCCCTGCGCCTGTCCGTCGCCCCGATGATGGATGGGGTGGATTCGTATAAAAATCAGTAAGTTATTTGTCTTCTGGTGTACTGTTGGTGCAACCGACATATCCTCGCAGACTCGATCATGCATCCCGTAGGGATGCCCCCTATACACACATAACGTTAGATGTGTGACACTCCGCGCATTATCAGGGGGCTCCATGGACGGACAAGAAGCGATCAATCAGCTGCTCGCAGCTAGCGCTGAAAGGGATTTCATCGTCATAAATCACCGGGTTAGCCGAGACCTACACTACAAGCTCTCAAGGTTGCTCGAAGAGAAGGCGACCCACGAGCGGTGTACTGTCTTCCTCACGACGCGCGGGGGCGACCCGAACGGCGGATACAGGGTGGCCCGATGCTTAAGGCACTACTACAAACACATCCGACTCGTTGTCCCCAGCAGGTGCAAGAGCGCTGGCACGCTTATTGCAATCGCAGCAGATGAGTTGGCAATAGGTGATTTGGGCGAGCTAGGGCCATTGGACATTCAGGTTCAGAAGGGCTCTGAGCTCCAGGAAAACAGCTCAGGTTTGGACATCCAGCAAGCTCTGCAGGCTGTCACAACGCATGCACAGGACGCCTTCTACCGTTTAATGCTGAGTAGTCGAGGATTGGGCCTGTCTACCAAGCTGTGCGCTGAGCTGGCTGCCACGGTAACTAACGGTATTGTCCACCCGCTCATGGGACAAATTGACCCAATTCGGGTGGGGGAGATGCAACGGGCGACTAGGGTAGCCCTAGAGTACGGTCAGCGCCTTAACAAATATTCATCGAATTTGCGAGAGAATTCGCTTGAAAGGTTGATCGGAGACTACCCCGCCCACGGCTTCGTAATCGACAGAAAAGAAGCTGGTGAGCTGTTTGAGAAGGTCGTCGACATGTGTGAAGAAGAGCGTCAGCTGAGTGACGTGTTCTGGCACACGGTCATTTCCGGGGAAGACCGGAGCGACCTGTTCTTCCTTGATCGACCTACCCACACAACACCCCGGGGAACTTATGAAGACGCTGATGGAGCAAATGAAGGGACAGCAGACCAGGCCCAAGGACAAGAAGTCGTTGCCCCTGAAGGACTCGGAGAGCTTCTCGCGCATTCAGAAGCTCCAGTCGGAAAAGGCCTACCAAGGTGCTCGCTTGGCGACCAGGCGACAGGACGAGCCTGACTCGGACTATCGAATCGTGAAGATCTAACAGAAAGGGGCCTCTCGGCCCCTTTCTCATTTGCGCTGCCCGTCCCACCAGGCGGCAACGTCCCGAACATCCAGAATCCCGTTGACCGGCCGAGGCGCGTCTCCCCTAGCGATCCAGTTTTGCAGGGTCTTCATGGTCAGCCTGGGCATGAACTCCTCGCGGAACTTCTCCACGGTCATGGTTGCCCCGTACTGCCCATAGAGCAGCCAGAAGGTAGAATGCTCAGCCGCGGGCATTGGTGCCTCCCTGAATCGCGCGCTCGTCAAGCGCCCACCGGTCAACCTCCGTTTTCCGCCACTTCTTTTCGTTGCCGATTACCAGCGGCACCGGGAAGGATGAGCGGCAAGCCACGCGCTCGAGGAAGCCGCGCCGATTCGGAGTGCCATCTGCCGTGGTGAGGCCCAAGAAAACCGCACAGGAGTCCGCGCTCAGCCAGCGATCGCCATCGATCAGAGCGGCTAACGTGGCCAAGGTAGAGTCACGCTCCGTCATGGAGAGACCTCCTTTCCTGCAAGGCGTTCGTCTTGATAGCCCTGTAGGTCGATGAGAGCTCGCACGAGTGCAAGGCTGCTCTTGATGAGTAGGGCGTCTAGGTGTTTGCCCACGTCCATAAGATGAGTGGCCTTCAATGCCTTGTCGCGGATGAGGGTCAAGTCCTCGGCCATTGCCCGGTAGTGGTTCTTCTGCACGCCCTTTGGCGCCTTCTTTGCTTGGGCCTTGCTCGCCAGGATGAGCGCAGCCAAGAAGCCCGGCATGCGCTCTATGAGCTCCCGCGCTGAACGCAGTTGGCCGCACCCTACCAGGTCGGTGAATTCCTCGATTCCTGCGACCAGTTTTTGCAGGTCAGCCACCCCTACGGCGGTCATGCAACCCTCCTCGTGCTGTTCACGGCGGTGACCGCGGCTAGGACCTTGAGGTCGCTCGTCGGGATGAACTGCCCCAGCTCCATCGCCGATAGGTAGTAGACGTAGAGGCCTGGGCTACCCCGGTCCTGCACGTAGCGGACCACTTGCCGCCCGTGCAGCTCGATGACATAGATTCCGTCGTAACGCCACTGATTATGCGTGAGGTCTGCAAGCAACACGTCGCCCCGCTCGAAGCGAGGGGAGTTGAGGTTGTCCTGCACTAGGACGTGCGCGAATCCCGCATCGGGCGGCGGAAAAATCACTGACGTGTGCGCCTGCAGCCTGGTCGGCTCGCGCTGGATTCTCAGATCGTCCATGAAGTCACCTCCTTAACCGCGGTCAGAATGCGCGCGCGTTGTCGCGCGGGCAGCGTGTCCCAGAACTCGTCTCGGGCATCGGCGGAGGTAGGAACAGCAACCGTCATCCAGTCGCCCCAGACCGGGCCGTCGTCCGTCATGTAGCGCGAAAACGAGGTCGTCTCGAACACCACGCTGACGTAAGGCCCTCGGTTTTGCCGGGTGTTCGGTCGCAGAATTCGCCGAATTTTCACCGGTCTTGCCTCAGTTCCCTCTCGACGCCAGAAGATGAAGCGAATACTCGCGGGAGTTACCACGTTGCGGGGGGCGGATGGCATGGCCTGGATCGTCACCACCTCTGCCGGGGAGCAGGGTTCCATCTGGCCGGAGTCTCCCACGGCCATGACCTTGATCTCGCAATTCCGATCAGCCCTGCTCATTGCGGCGCTCCTCAAAGTGGGACTGAAGGCTGTTGATCATGTCCATCGTTCGGATTCGGGCAGCTTTCATCGTGTCGTGCCGCCCCGCCTCGATCTGGTGTTCGAAGGCCCACACCGCCATTTCTTCCATCTTCCGACCCGACTCACCCTCGGGCCATCCGTCGGGATAGCCCGTTCGCCGGCGACGATGCTCGGCAAGGTCGGCAACACCTGCGGAGATCGGCGGGGGGAGCGTCGTGAGCCGCTGGCGCTGACGGAACTGAATCACGTTGGAGGTGGCCATCACTTCCGGCCTCCTGCCTGCTGGGTCGCGACCCCGTATTCGTCGTCACGGATCGACCTGAGAGATTCCCTTGCGTGCATGAGCAACTCGTCCATGCCAATAAACAGGGAGTCCGCCTCGTCATACGTCAGGGTGGGATAGGCGATGGAAACCTCGTCCTCCTCGCTCATGTCTGCGATATCGCTCTTGGCCATGGCATCCCGATGCAGCAGCCCTTGCATCGTGTGGGCCGCAAGGATGCAACGATCGACAGAGTTCAGTCGGTTTGTGATCGCCATGTTCAGCGGGCTATCTCGCCAGGCGCTGGCGATGTAGTGGTCGGTGATAGCCAACTGGACCGGCTTCTTGTTGTCCAGTTCCTGGCTGACGGCCTGGGCTACGGCGCGCGGGTCCAGCTGGGGGGGTACACTGTTCTTCGCCATGGTGGCTTCCTTGATCTGATCGGTTACGGGTGCGACTTGGCAGGCGGCTCGGGCGTTGACGCGCTCGGGCCGTCACTGTTTTGGGGCGACGATCTCAAGCGTGCGCGGCGCTCTGATGGCGATGCGGGCTTTCCCGTCGCGCGCTGTGAGAACGACCAAGTGGATGCTCTCTCCAATGCGGATCTCGCCTTCTTCGATCTGCTTGATCACGCGACAGCCGGCCAATGGGTGAGTGCTGCTGTGGGCCGGCGTAGGGATTTCCTTACTCATCTTTCAGGTTTCCTTGGTTCTGGTTGCTGTGAGAAACTGCAAAAGTCGGGGTAGATGCGTCATCCGGAAATGCGACGCAAATAGAGAGCCCGGTGTTGTGCGCGGCGAAGATTTCGGCAACCCGAGTGGGTATGACGATCGCGGCTGCCAAGGCGACGGCCAGCCAGCCAGTTCTCAAAAGGGTAGGCATCTTGGGTAGAAAGGCCGCGCCGTAACTGGCTCTTTTTCGACGCCAGTTGGACTTCATTTCGGCAACCTCGGGCGGGTGCCCATTGAGTAGCCGACGCCCTGAGCCTTGCATCGGCAACGATGCGTCACAGAGAATCCGAGCGGATCACTTGCGTGCCTAAACAGCACGTCAGTGGCGTGTGCGTGGCAGTGCGTTACCAGGAGTGGTATGCCTCGAGAGGGCAGGCGGCTGATGAAGCGCTTGCGGAGGCTGTTGAGCTGGCGGGCCAAACGGTAGTTGCGCCGCCATGTTTCCCTTTTCAGTGACATCCCTTGTTCCCCATCGGCCGGTGCGTCCGACCTGATGAGGTTAGATTAGGCATTGCTAATCAGAAGTGCAATAGGGATTCTGAATTTACTTAAATTAATTTCTTAACCCATTAAGGTTTGGGGTCAGGCGATCTGACGCGCGCTGTACTGGACCACGGCCTTGCCGGCGATGAACAAGTCTTGCGGGGCCATGTAAGGCGGGAAGAGGGGATTGGCGCTCACGATGTACACGCCATCCGACCGTCGCTGCAGGCCTTTGATCTGTGTCTCGCCGCCGATGTTGATCACGTAGATCGCGTCGCCGTCGAAGTAGTCGACGGCCGTATCTACCATGACAACGTCCCCGTTATTGATGATCGGCGCCATGGACGGACCACGGCCCGTGATGAGCTTTAGCCGACCAGGCTTAGGAAGGAACCCCAGGCGCTGCCGAATGTCCCACTCGGCGTACTCCATGCTCCTGATTACTTCGGGGAATTCCTCGTTTACTACGCCTACGCCCATACCGGCTGCTCCATCCAATAGATCAAGGCGAAGGTATCCCGGCGGTGTCTCACGGACGGAGAGTGGGGGTGCATCTGGTGCGTCATCGATGGAACCCTCACCGGTGGCCAACCAGATTGCTGGCACGCCCAGTACGCGCGCGGCCTTCACCATTGCGTCTCCGCGAATGGACTGAGACTTCCCGCTCAGCCATCCATTGACGCTTGGCGCCGAGACGCCGACAGCTTTTGCCAGTTCGAGTTGGGAGATGCCTGCGCGCGACAGGGCAGTGCGGAGCCGGGAGGAGAGGTCCATCGTTAGGGTCTACATACGGGATTAGGCAATGTTACGCATGCAGCTGTTGTAAAGTAAATTAGGAGCTGCTAATTTCCTCGGCATGACCACGACCACGACCGTCTCTGCGATCACCGACCCTGTACAGGCATCGATGCTGATCGATTCCCTTGGGGGCACAAAGCGGGTCGCAGCCCTCTGCTCCGTTCGAGCTCCCTCCATCAGCCAATGGCGCAAGCGGGGCATCCCTCGGCCGTGGGCACTGTTCTTCCACGCGAAGTATCCGGAGAGGTTCGACTCCGCAGGCAACTTCGTAGGGTCGGTCGCTCCCGTCGCGAGCGAGTAGGCCGGTTCTGCTGGGGTCGAAGGAACGGCCCTAGCGCAGTGAAGGAGAGCGTGCATCCCAGGCGTGGCAGTGGCCGCTTGGGTGTCTGGCGCGAGAACTCATCGTCCAGATACGACGAAGCCCCCGCTGTCGGCCAGACAAGTGCGGAGGCTTCGTTGAGACCGAGGCCACTATGCCATCCAACAACACCAGCAGCAACCCGGCAGGCGCACCTGTCCCCCTCGTCCGCATCGAGCGTTTCGACGGTGGTGTGTTCGCAATATTCACCGACCCCGACCGTCCGTGGTTCGAATACGACCCGAGTGTGCGCAGCGCCGAGCAGGCGCGAGAAATGGCGCGGCACGTCGCCGACAAGCAATGGGTGACGCAGGCACACCTGCAGCAGTTCGAAGAACTGATGCGCGCGGAGTTCGGCGAGGGTGCCTGCAGTGGCTAATGCAACCGACGCCCGCATTTCGGTGGCGCTCCCCGGGCATCCCAAGACCAAGAAGCTGGCGCGGAGGCTCGGCGATGCCGGGCCGCTGCACTGCATCTACCTGTTCCTCTGGACGGCTGCGAACCGCAGCGATGGCGACCTCAGCGGCATGACCGACGAGGACATCGAACTCGCAATCAATTGGACCGGCGAGCCCGACGTATTCGTGGCAGCGATGGCCGCAGTCGGATTTCTCGACGGCGAGGAAGGCCAGCGACGTATCCACGACTGGGATGATCACAACGCCTGGGCGGCCGGTGCCGGGGATCGATCAATGCGGTCCAAGTTCGCTGTCGCATGCCGGGAGTATGGCCGCGCCCGTGCGCTCAAGATGTATCCGGAGTACGCCGCAAGGCTTGCAGTAGATAACGGCAAGATGGCCGGAAAGGGTGGCGCAGACGATGTAGGCTTCCATAGCGGCGATGAGAACGGATCAACCGGATCATCTAACGGATCAAGGGTAGATGATCCGGTAGATCAATCTAGACGATGCCCGTTTCCTTTCCCTTCCGATACCGATACCCTTCCTTCCCAAAAAGATGAACCCACTGGCGTGGGTTTGTCCGCAGCAGGCGGCGATGCCGCTGCTGACGACCGCGGCACCGATGGTGGCAAAGAGAGCCAGGACCTGCTCGGCACGGTGCCGAGAAAGAATGGCCCGCCACCGTGTCCGCACCTGAAGATCATCGACCTGTACCACGAGATCCTGCCTGAACTGACCGAGGTCCGGGTGTGGGAGGGGGACCGGGAGCGCAAGCTGGCCGCGCGGTGGAAGAGCGACGCGGAGCGGCAGAACCTCGACTGGTGGAAAGCGTTCTTTGGCTCCGTCCGCGAAATGCCGTTCCTGATGGGCGAGCGCACTGGCCGTGACGGCCGTGGCTTCACCTGCACGCTGGAATGGCTGGTCAGCCCGAAGAACTTCGCCAAGGTGATCGAAGGCAATTACCTGGACGTGCGTCGATGATCCGCCATGACGAGGACGCGCAGACGTTCAACATCGATGCCGAGATGGCGGTGCTGGCCGGGCTGCTGCTGGACAACGACGAGTTGGCCAATGTGCAGGACTGGCTGGCGCCGGAGGACTTCTACAGCCCCGACCACTCCCGAATCTACGAGTGCCTCTTGGAGCTGTGCGGCGAGAACAAGCTCGCCGATGCGATCACGGTTGGCGAGTGGCTGCAGGACAAGGCAGGAGAAGATGGCCGGCGTCTGGCGCTGCTCGCAAGCGGGATTGCCGGCACAGCGTACACCCGAGCCAATGTCGTCCCTTACGCCGAGGTGGTCGTCGAGCATTCGCGCATGCGGCGGTTCATCGATACCTGCCAGCGTGCGCTGCAGGCGGCAACAGGGCGGCGCGGTCACTCAGCGGAGCAGCTGGCATCCCACCTGTCGACCCAACTGGCCGATATTGCGCCGGCGCGGGCGGTGGGCCCTCGGCCTTACCGCGAGGTGGTGAAAAAGTTCGCCGCCCAGCTCCGCGATCGCCATTTGAACGGGACACCCATCGGTCTGCCCACGCCCTGGGCTGACGTGAACAAAGCCATCGGAGGGCTGCGCGCTGGACAGGTGATCGTGATCGCTGCGCGTTCGAACATGGGCAAATCGTTGATGGGATTCCAGCTGGCGCGTTTCACTGGCCTGCGCGGTCACCAAGTGGTGGAGTTCTCGATGGAAATGGTCGACACCGACGTGGTCGCGCGCGACGTCGCCGCGATGGGGGAGATCCCGCTGCAGTGGCTGGTCGGAAACGGCGAACACGCGTCCGTCGAGGATTCCGATGTCTACTGGGCCAAGGCCGCACCGGCGATGGATGGACTGATGGCGGCATCGGTGCTGATCGACGATGACCCTCAGCTCAGCGCGCCGCAGATCGTTGCCCGTTCCAAGCGCGTGCACCGGCGCAAGCCTGTCCAGCTGGTGGTGGTGGATCACCTCCACGAAATGACCCTGCCCGGTAAGCAGGACGAAGCGCTGGAGCGAGGGCAGGCGCTCCGTGACCTAAAGGGCCTGGCCAAGTACCTCGATTGCCCCGTCGTGGTTCTGGCCCAGTTAAATCGCGCAGGTGCGAAGGGCGAGCGCCCGAAGGTGACGGACATTCGCGGTTCGGGCGGCATCGAGGAGGTCGCTGACGTGATCCTGTTCGTACACCGGCCAGACGTCTACCGGGCTGACGACAGGCCGGGGCTGGTGGAGGTGATCGTGGGCAAGGGACGAAACATCCAGACGGGAGCCGTCGTGTCGCTGCGCAATGAATACCAGTTCCAGCGCGCGGTGGACTGGGATGGACCCGCCTACGAGTTCGACGAACAGCCGCAGCAGAAGAAGCCAGCACCCAAGCCGCTCGGTCGCAGGCTGGGTAGCCGCGCCAACCGGAGTGGCAACGATGACTGACCTCATGCCGACCGGGCCGCAGGCGCTGCGCAACCTTGCCGACACCTTGGAACAACAGGCCCGATCCTATGACCTGCGCCTGTGGCGCTCCCGCGGGGAGCGCTCGACTGTGGCTGAGGCATTCCGCCACTCGGCATCCATTGCCCGCCAGCAGGCTGCAAAGCTCGAGCGGCTGGAGCAACAACTGGCAGCACGCGCTGGGGGTGATTCTTGAGCCATTCCATCAAGGAACAGATGCGGCATTGGGGCCACTACCAGGAGCACAGATTCGTCTCGCCGTTGCAGGCCGAGGAGGCGCTCGCCATGGATACGCATCCACTCGCTAGGGCGCAGCAGTTCGCGCGTGGAACAAAGGTGACGCGGGAGCCAGTGGAGCGTGACGGTCTCGCTCGGCGCCTATTGATGGGGGCTGCTGCCGGGCTGGTTGACGGCCACGGAGGCTACCGGCCGGTATCAAAGGAGTTCGTTGACCACATCCCTTGCGTAGAAACCCGATCCCATGCGCCGAGGTCGGCGACCGCCGCGGTGATGACTGGCTCACCCGACGAATACCGGTGGATCGACCGCGCGCTGTCTGATCTATACCGGCAGAACATGATTCGCGCGCTGGTTGTGATGGAGGAGTTCATCGGTCGGGGTGGCCAGGCGGCCCGGGCGGAGGCGGTGGCAAGAAAAGCAGGTGTCCCGCTGACGAAGTGGCAATACCGCAAGGAATTGGAGAAAGGGATGGCGTTCATGGAAGGAAAGCGCTCGTGAGGGACTATTCGCTAGCACAGCTCGCCCGCGACGCCGTGTATCTATGCGCTGCGTGCGGTGCAGACGGGGTGGTGCGCGTCAGCGTTACCCGATCCCCGGAGGGCAGCATCCGCCGACGGTCCAATTTGGTCGCCGCGCAGTGGGCCTGGATCGGCAGCGAGTCTCGCGCGAAGCTCCTGGTTCGCAGGCTTCGGAGGCAGTGGGCATCGCGCTATGTCGTCGGTGAAGGCTACCGGTTTGACTACGGATCGGAAGGAGCCACGTTTCGGCATGCACTGGACGCGGCCTTCCGCGAAGTTGCAAAGGCATCCCCCCAATGGGAGAAGCTTGGGCTTGGATCACTGATGGTGCTGAAATCAACGCGTGCCGGGCGAAGTCGACATGAAGCGCGGAGGAAGTGACATCCGGCACAGCAGAACGCTGCGGGCGTAGACTCTAATTTCAGCCAGAGGAGGCGAAGGTATGCCATTCAATGCAGGCGCGTTTGCAGTGGGGAAGGACTTCGACAGGCCGCTAGGGGCCTTGATTCAGTCAGAGGGAACTTGGTTTATGCGGGCACAAACCAAGGACCGCCAAGATATGTTGGACGTAGCGGTCGCAATCAGCGGCCAGGAAATCGGGGAAATTCGATACCTGGATACGCCATCCAGTTGCGTCCATCTCGCTGACGGCGTGAGGGTCGTGTTCCGGATTGTTGGGGCGATCGAGGGGCCGGGGAAGCCGCCGATGGGCGCTCTGGCATGGTCGGTGGACGGGAAGGAGCAGGCAATTTTGCTCAACGGACGCTACTTGACCGTGGTGGGAACCGAATCTAAGAGTTTCAGCGCCGAGCGCGCGTTCTACTCCAGAAGTTGGGGGGCATGGCTCGTTGGAGAGGATGGGAAGGAAATGGCCAGCGATCCTTTGTTCTTCAACGAAATCGGCCGCAGAGGTGCTGAGGTCGCTTGAGCACGGGGAAGTGCCCGCCGGCCCCTGCGGATTCAGCAAAGGTACGGTTTTAAACGCGACCTTTCTCCGGGTTAGAACCGGAAGAACAACCGTCCCCCGTAAGGAGGACGGTTAGCAGCGGTCAGCGTGCAGGCACCTGGTACTTGCCGTTCCTGACGCCATCAAGCACCGCGTCCTTCACCTTGCGGAATTCGTCCTCGGCCGTGCGGTAGAGGTCGGCCGGCAGGTTGGCCTCAACGAGGCGCCCCTGAAGCTGCGTGCGGCCCATCTCGAAGTTCATCTTCAGCAGGTCCACCATTGCCGCCGGCTCGTTCCTGCGGGGGCTGCCGATGTATGTCGAGAGCGCCTTCTCCTGGGCAACGTCGCGGCCAATGGAGCGTGCGAGTTTCGTCTGATCGTCCGTGTTCAAGCGCGGTTCTCCGCTGTGGGTAGAGCGGTCATCCTACCGCTAGAAGAATGCAAATAACGCTTGAACGTTGCCAACGTTTTGGTATAGTTCTCGGCAAGGTGGGGAGAGTCTCATCTACGCGGCTCGCCACTCGGCGGGCCGTTTGCGTGAATGCCTGGCGGACTGGCCAAAGATGCGCGCGATGTCCGGCTGAGTTTTATGCAATCCTTGTCCGTTCACGGAAGATCACAGGGGGAGCTAATGAAGTCGAGTAGCAGTCGTGTAATGCGTTTCCTTGAAATTAAGATCTCCCACGGAACCGGTGCCAAGACACGGGAGCCATGGGATTTGACCGCAATACTGACGACGGCGGCGGGCAACGCTTTTTATCAGCGGGCCGTTAGGGATGGCGCGAAGAGGGTCGTGCGCATCAAGCACTGTGAATTCTTCGAGGAGAATGGCCGGCCTTATGCAGCTGTTCTCTTTGTAATGGCTGATGCTGGTTATATTGATGCCAGCTACGAGAACATGCAGACGGGAGCGGCGCGTACGTTTGCCAAGGATGACGGGGAGGGATATCGCACCGAGGCACATCTGGTGATCGACCTCTCCTACACTCTCCAAGGCACTACCCAAGTGTATCCTTGCGCTCTTGAAGAGTCGCCGGGGCTGGGGCCGTCAGTCGTTCTGAGTCGACTGAACCATCCCTTGCACAAGGCTGGTGAGCGAGAATTGAAGGAAGGGAACGACACCCATAACTGGTTCCCGGTGGTTTCGCTGGACGGCCTTCTGAGCAGAAGCTTGATCGAGGAGATCGAGAAGGGCGAATTGCTGTCTTTTGATCTTGTGAAGGAAGAGTTGCAGGATCAAGGCTTGGATGAGCCCGAGGAGTTGGTACGTCGTAGGCAGATCCTATGCCTCGACGTCCGGCAAGATCCTGAAGAGGGGCGAGTTTCCGCTGTCATCGCCCGGGCTCGCCAGATCGCGTTCGGCGAAAACTATGAGCAAGTGCGAATTCACTATAAGGAGGAGGGAACCGGCAAGCATAAACAAGCGGTGCTTGACGTTCCCGAGGATGCGGTGGATCCGGGTGAAGAGCTCGAAAAGCTTGTTTCCAGGTCATGCAAGATTGAGCTGCCTGAGGCAATGAACTGGGATCACACAGAGGTTGTGATGACCTTCGCAAAGCAGATGGCAGGGAAGCTCGCTGACGAAAAAGGCGACTAGACATGTGGAAAGCACTACGTCAGTTGATTACACCGCTAGCCTATTTGCGCATTAGTGCTGAAGGCTGGGGCAAAGTCATGATCGATTGGCTACTGCCCGGGGTGCTGGCTGCGGGCGTAACGACCATTTGGTGGAACTGGCCCTCGCTTGTGCCGTTGGGCGGCGGTAGCGGCCTCCTTGTGGGCGTTGGCGCAGTCATGCAGATTTTGGTCGGTTTCTATGTGGCCGCGTTAGCAGCAATCGCCACTTTTCCCACTCTGTCGCTAGAGAATGATGTTCATCGCATGACGTTGGACGGCGGGAAGATAAAGAGACGAAAGCTCCTTGGCTACCTCTTTGGTTACTTGGCCCTTTTGAGCATGGCGATGCTTGTCGCGATGCTCTTTCGGAATCTTCCCCAGGAGGCCGTGAAGTTGGCCAGTCCGGAGATGGCTCGCTGGCTAAAGGCGCTCGGATACTTCGTTTACCAGTTTGTCCTGTGGCAGATGATCTCCATCACGCTTTTTGGAATTCACTACCTCGCGGATCGGATACACAGATCTTAGAGCTGCACTAAACGTATGTTTGAAGAGAGCCCCGGCCCAGCCGGGGCTTTCTCTTTGTCTGGAGACGCTATGACGCAGATCACACCCCAACAAGCTGGCGGCGTGAACGTCGTCGCCTTCCTCGACATGCTGGCTTGGTCCGAAGGGACCGACAACGGCAGACAGCCGACCAAAGATCGCGGCTACGACGTGATCGTGGGAGGCAAGCTGTTCACGAGCTACGCAGACCATCCGCGCGTACTGGTCGACTTGCCCAAGCTCGGCATTCAGTCGACGGCTGCGGGCCGCTACCAGCTGCTGCGGCGTTACTACGACGCCTACCGCAAGAGCCTGGGCCTGAAAGACTTCTCGCCGCTGAGCCAAGACCTGATCGCCCTGCAGCAGATCCGCGAGCGCCGCGCGCTGCCGCTGATCCAAGCCGGTCGCATCCCCGAGGCCATTGCCGCCGCCCGCAACATCTGGGCAAGCCTGCCGGGTGCCGGTTATGGCCAGTTCGAGCACAAGCTCGACAGCCTTTTGGCCGCGTACCGGAAAGCCGGCGGGGTGGTCGCTCCATGACCGAGCCTGTGAGCACCATGAAAATCGCAGTGGGAACCTTCACCGCGGCAGTAGTGGCACCTGCCACAGCTGATGCACTGCGTGAAGCTGAGCGCATCATCCTGGGCGTGCCCCAATCGGTTCTGCTGGTCGCGATGGCCGGGGCCCTTATTGGTGTGCTGCTGCTACCGGAGAAAGACGCCGAGCGGGTCGCAGCAGATGCTGGCCGTCGCCGGGGGCACCGCCTCCTGCAGACGGTCGCGCGCTGGCTGGCACTGGGCGTGGCAGTGGTCGCCTACGCCATCGTGGCCGCATGGGTTATCGCAGTCGCGGCATCCATTTTTACGTCTCTGGCCGGGGCGCCGCAGCTGCCGCTTGCAGGTCTTTCCGGCGTAATGATTCGTCGGCTGTTGCCCGGCTACGTGCGCATGGTCGAGAAGGCCACGGGCACCATCGGAGGTGAAAAGCCATGAGCGAGTTCATCCGATTTCTGAGGGCGCTATGGCGCTTGGTCGTGGGGGCACTTGCCGACGCACTGGAGTGGCTGCGCAAGCCGGGCAGCAAGATCAAAGTGGTCTGCGCTGTTCTGGCGTTTGGCTGCATGGTCTCCGGCCTGTCCTCCTACGAGAAAGAGCAGCGCATCCGAGAACTGAGCGCGCAGGTGGTCAAGGTCAAGGCCGACTGGGATGCCGACGCATCCCGGCTGCAGGCCGACGTCGAAGACCGCGACCAGCGCTTGGCTGACGTTGCGGCGGCACTGCGGGCTGAGGCCGAGAAGCTGAAGGTACTGAAGTCCGAGAGCGCCGTGGCACTCAATGGCTTGGCCACCAAGATCGAGGCGGCCGAGCAGGATGCTGCCACCTGGAAGGCCCGGTACGAACGGCGCCCCGACACCTGCAAGGCGGCCCTCGAGCTGCTCGATTCCGCCTGCCCGGCGCTGAAGGGCTACTGATATGCGCGTCATCGTGGTTGTCATCGCTGCGTTGCTGGCCGCATGCCGGGCCGCGCCCACCAGACCGAACCATCCGCCGCCGGCCGTCATCAATGTGCCGGTGACCACCTACGTGCCCATCGATGCTGCGCTGACGAAGCGTTGCAGCTGGGTGCGCGACGGGAAGCCGTCGCTGGTGTTCGACGTGAGCAACGGGCGGAAGCGGTGCCTGCTGCAGTACGAGGCTCAGCTTGATGCAATCGAGCAGCTGGGAGGGAAGCCTGTTCCCTCGCCGGAACGCTGATCAAAACCTGACGATCGGCAACGCCGGATCGCCTTCTACAGAGAGAAACCCATGTCCCGAACCATCAAAGTACTCGGCGTTACCCTGTGGCCGACTCTCTCCCAGCGGCTTGCACAGCGCCTGCGCGCCCTCGAGGTGGAAGGTGAGGCCCTGCGCAGCGAGCTCGCCGCGGTCAAGGCGCACGGCGAGGATGTCGATTCCGCTGCCGGCTCGCAGATCAGTTCGCTCACCAGCCAGCTGGCCGCGATCAATGGGGTGCTGATCGAAGTGCAGGACCGCCTGCCTCCGCTGCCCAAGAGCAAGAAGGCCAAGGTCCAGGTCCGCCGCCGCAGCCCGCGCTGATGGCGGGGAAGGGCAAGGCCATGTTGGCGCTTGGCCGGCTCAAGGTTGGCCAGATGAACAAGACCGAGTCTGCATACGCGGAACGGTTGCGCGCGCTGGAGTTCGCCGGCGAGATCCAGTGGCACCGGTTCGAGGGGCTGAAGGTGCGCCTGGCCGACAACACGTTCTACACCCCGGACTTCGCGGTGATGGCTTCGGACGGCGTCATGGAATGCCACGAGGTCAAGGGCCACTGGCAGGACGACGCGCGCGCCAAGATCAAAATCGCTGCGGCCATGTACCCATTCCGCTTCATCGCGGTGAAGGTCAAGCCCAAGCGGGATGGTGGCGGCTGGGCAGTGGAGGAGTTCTGATGGACGTTGCACAGATCGAAGCATTGGCGAAGGCCCTGAGCGTTGAGCAGGCCGCGCGAGCTGGAGCAGATGCGGCCTTGGCTGCGCGCATCGACGCCAGCACGGATGCGCGCATGGACCGCCTAGTCGGGGCCATCGAGCAGCAGGGAAAGCAGATCGCCGAGCTGGGTATGCACGTCGGACTGCTGGTGCAGGCCGTCGCGCAGCTGCTGGGTGAGGAAGCGGGCGCACCGTTGCAGGAAGAAGGCGCCGCGCCCGAGCGTGTGGACCTGGACGGGAATCCGTACTGATGGCAGGGCTGGCCGGCAACCGCCAAGCCAAGCGCGCGTTGCCAACGAACAGCAGGGCGTGGCGCGCGCTGCGGGAGACCATCCTGCTGCGCGACCTGTACCGGTGCCAGGAGCATGGCTGTGGTGTGTTGTGCGCCGGCAAGGGGAAAGCCCACGTCGATCATGTGGATGGCAATCCGAACAACAACGCTCCGGAGAACCTTCGGACACTGTGCGTCAGCTGCCATAGCAGGAAGACCGCACGCGAGGATGGCGGCTTCGGCAACACCGAGCGCGTCCTGATCGGTTGCGACGCCGATGGATGGCCCTTGCAAGCGTCACGGCAGGGGATCGCGCGGCCGAAGTAGCCCATGGAACCTGAATGAGCATGTCCACAGGTTATCCACAGATGCCTGAACGGGGGGCGGAAAAGTTTGGGTCGATTTGCCAGCGATACGTGCACCCCCCCAAACGCACGCATCCACAGTTGGAAAGACGACCCCATTTCTTAATGAACGGCGCGTCGTTCAGTGAGCGATTCAGGCGGTGAAACATGGCAAATCCCCGTACCCCAGCAGCAAAAGCAGCGGTGTCAGGTGCCGCGGCAAAGAATCCGCAGCGACATCGAAATCGAAAGACGCCGAAGGGCCCAAAAGCAATTGGCGCTCCCTACAAGGGGATGACCAAACAGCAGGTCGCCGTCTGGAAAGAGCAGGTCGAGAACATGCCCTGGCTGCACGCCGGTCACCGGCTGCTGCTGCGTCAGGTGTGCATCCTCGCCGCGCGAATGGAGACTGACCCGGAGATGGGCGTTTCGGCGATGCAGGCTCTGGGCTCGCTCCTGTCGAAGCTCGGTGCCACGCCGGTGGACGAGACAAAAGTGAATCATGGCCAAGGCGACGACGAAGACCCAGACGACAAGCATTTCTGACTGCCGGACCAGCGAATATCCGCTGGCGGTGGTGGAAGGCAGAACCGTTGCGGGCCCCCATGTGCGCAACGCCTGCCGTCGCCACCTGAAAGACCTTGAAGACGCTAACGAGAGAGGCCTGTACTTCGACCGCGAAGCTGCAGACAAGAAGATCGCCTTCTTCGAAGACGTGCTGCGGCTCAGTGAGGGGCAGTTCGAAGGAAAGCCATTCAAGTTGCACCCCAGCCAAGCTTTCAAGATAGGCAGCCTGTTCGGCTGGAAACAGGCCGATGGCACGCGACGCTTTCGGCGCGCGTACATCGAGGAAGGCAAGGGCAACGGCAAGTCGCCGATGGCCGGTGGCATCGCGCTGATCGGGCTATGCGCCGATCAGGAAGCCGGCGCCCAGGTGTACGCGGTGGCCTCGCACAAGGATCAGGCAGGCATCTTGTTTCGCGATGCGGTCAAGATGGTGAAGGCTTCGCCTGCGCTGAAAAAGCGGCTGGAGTTCTCAGGCGGTGAGGGCAAGGAATACAACATCGCCTACCACAAGTCGCAGAGCTACTTCCGGCCAGCGTCCCGCGATGTTGGCAAGACGGGTTCAGGCTACCGCCCGCACTTTGTCCTAGCCGACGAAGTGCACGAGATGGCGGACGGCAAGATCATCGAAATGATGGAGAACGGGTTTAAGTTCCGTCGCTCGCCATTGCTTTTCATGATCACCAACTCGGGCAGTGATCGGAACAGCGTTGCATGGGCCGAACATGAGCATGCGGTAAAGGTGGCCGCTGGCCATTACGAGGCCGTGAACGATCCGACCTTCATCGGCGAACCCATCGATGACCGTACGTTCTCGTTCGTTTGCGGCCTCGATGAGGGGGACGACCCGCTGGAGGATTCGCGATGCTGGTTAAAGGCCAACCCGATGTTGGGGATCACCATCACGGAGGAGTACCTGCAGGCCCGCGTTGACCTGGCCAAGCAGATTCCCAGCAAGCTCAACGAGATTCTGCGGCTCAACTTCTGCATGTGGACCGACGCAGACCAAGCGTGGCTCAGCCGCGACACGCTCGAGCCGGCCCTGGAGTCGTTTGATACCTCGCAGCACCATGGCAAGCGCCTCCATCTCGGGTTGGACCTATCGCAGAACCGCGACATTACGGCGCTGGGCGCGGTAGTGGAGACCGGCTCGAAGGAAGTTCTGGTAGAGGTCGAGGGCAAGAAGACGCTGGTCAAAAAGCCAACGTTTGACGCGTGGGTAGAGGCATGGACCCCAGGCGATACGGTCAAGGCACGTGAACTGCGCGACAAGCTTCCGTACAGCACGTGGATTGCGAAGGGGCAACTGCATGCTCCGCAGGGCCAGACGATCAGCTACCGGCACGTCGCCCAAACGGTGGCCGAGTACGACCGTGACTTCGAAATCGTCCAGGTTGCCTACGACCGGTACGCGTTTCGCCAGTTCGAAGAGGAAGTGAAGGAGCTAGGCCTTTCGGTTTCGTTCGTCGAACATCCGCAGGGTGGCCTGAAGAAGGGCAAGCCCACCGAGGCTGCAGTGAAGGCCGCCGCCGCCGCAGGTAAGCCGCTGCCGGAAGGTCTCTGGATGCCCGGATCTCTCCGATTGTTCGAAGAAGCCCTATTGCAAGGACGCGTCCGCCTGCTCGGGAACCCGGTGCTGGTGTCGGCAATCATGTCGGCCGTCATCGAAAGCGATAAGTGGGAAAACCGTTGGCTGTCGAAGGCACGGTCGGTCAACAAGATCGACGCCGCGGTAGCGGTCGTGATGGCTTTCGGCTCCGCACATTCATCGGCCGCGCCCGCCTCTGTCTATGAGCAGCGAGGCATCCGATTTCTATAGGAAACGCAATGTCCAGGTTCAACGAAGAAGATATCAAGTCGCTGGACCGGATCTGGAATCCGCAGCAGGCTGCGCCACAGGGTGCACGAGCTGAGGCCGGCCAGTTCACAGGGATGGATGACCCGGCGCTGCTGGAGTTCATCCGGGCGCGGAGTGGGCACGGCGGTGGTGGCTACCAGCTGCGCAACATGGCAGTGCTTCGCTGCCTGTCCCTGATCTGCGGAACCATCGGCATGCTGCCGCTGAATCTGATCGAGTCAGGCGGCAAGAAGCGGATCGCTACTGAGCACCCGGCCCACCGGCTGCTCAAGGTCAAGCCAAACCCATGGCAAACGCCGTTGGAGTTCAAGCGGCAGATGGAGCTTGCGCGGCAGCGCCACGGTGACGCGTACGCGCGGATCGTATGGTCAGCAGGCCGGCCCATCCACCTCATCCCGCTGGACTCGTTGGCTGTGAAGCCTGAGCTGGGCGACGACTGGCGGATGCTCTACCGCTTTAACAGCAAGAAGCGTGGCGAGGTGGTGCTTAAGCAGGAAGAGGTGCTGCACATCCGCGATATCTCCGTGGATGGTGTGACCAGCTTGTCGAGAATGAAGCTGGCGGACCGGGCCATTCGCCTTGCGCTCGATGCGGAGCGGGCCGCCAGCCGCATCTTCGAAACCGGCAACATGGCAGGTGGCGCTATCGAAGTGCCGAACGCGCTAAGCGATACCGCCTACGGCCGCATGCGCGGATCGCTGGACACCGAGTATGCCGGCGCTGCAGCAGCGCAGAAATGGATGCTGCTGGAAGAGGGTGCAAAGGCGAATAAGTTCGGCAGCACGGCGCAGGAAGCGCAGCACGTCGAGAACCGGAATGCCCAGGTGGAAGAGGTGGCCAGGCTCTACGGCGTTCCCCGCCCGCTGCTTTTCCTGAGCGACACCAGCTGGGGCACCGGCATTGAACAGTTGGGCATCTTCTTCCTGCAATACACGATGCTCGAGCATTTCACCAACTGGGAGCAGGCGGTAGCGCGATCGCTGATTCCAGAGCGCGACCTGGAGCGATTCCAGCCGAAGTTCAACGTGAGGGCGCTGATGCGCGGAACGCTGAAGGACCAGGCGGAGTTCTTCAAGGCCGCCCTCGGCTCCGGTGGCACAAAGCCGTTCCATACGCAGAACGAAATCCGCGACCTGCTGGACTACCCCGAATCGGACCAGCCAGGCGCCAACGACTTGATCAACCCCATGACACAGAAGGGAAAGAACGATGAGCCTCCGGCAGCTACCTGAAATTCGCGCCGAGCGACGGCTCGGCGCTGCCCAGTTCGACATGCGGCCCGACGCGCTGGAGCGCTGGGAGCCGGAAGTCCGCGCTGCCGGCAACGACGCGAACAGTATCTCCATCTACGACTCGATCGGCGAGAACTGGGAGGGCACCGGCGTTACCGCCAAGCGGATCAGCGCCGCCCTTCGTGCGATCGGCAGCAAGGACGTGGTGGTGAACATCAACTCCCCCGGGGGTGACTTCTTCGAGGGCGTGGCGATCTACAACCTGCTGCGCGAGCACCTGGGCCGCGTGACGGTCCAGGTGATGGGGTTGGCTGCGTCGGCGGCATCGGTTATCGCCATGGCCGGGGATGAGATCCTGATGGGAGACGGGGCGTTCCTGATGATCCACAACGCGTGGGCGGTGGCCATCGGCAATCGGCACGACATGGCGGACGCGGCAAAGCTGCTGGAGCCCTTCGACGCGGCCATGGCGAAGGTCTACGCCGCTCGATCGGGTGTCACCGAGGCGGAAGCGGCCCGGATGATGGACGAGGAGACGTGGATCGGCGCCGCCCAAGCCGTGGAGGATGGCTTTGCCGATGGCCTGCTCGACGGGGCCGCCGCTACCAAGGATGCCAAGCAGACATCGGGCGGCCGCAAGGCGCTCGCCCTGGTGGAAGCAGCAATGGCCAAGGCTGGCCACTCCCGCTCCATGCGACGCGACACCCTCAAATCGCTGTTCAACGGCAAGCCGAGCGCTGCCGACCCTGCCATGCCGAGCGCTGGTGGACAGGAAACCACGGCCCTGTTGCAGGGCCTTCTCGACAACATCAAAGCCTAAGAGGCCAAAAAATGACCAAGATGACCCACGGCCGCGTTCCGCGTGGCCTCGTTTCCGTGCACGCCGATGGTGGTAGCCAGCCCGAGGTGAAGGCGCTGGTGGAGAGCCTGAACAAGGCATTCGCCGACTTCAAGGCCGAGCACAACAAGCAGCTGGACGAGATCAAGAAGGGCAATGCCGATGCATTGCAGGCCCTGAAGGTCGACAACATCAACGCCGATATCACCCGTCTGCAAGCCGCGGTCGACCAGGCCAACACCCAGATGGCCGCGTTCCAGATGGGCGGTGGCGGCGCCGCCAGCGACGTGGCCGATGCCGAGTACACCGATTCGTTCCGTGCTCACTTCCGCAAGGGTGAAGTGCAGGCTGCCCTCAACAAGGGCGCGGCCGACGAAGGCGGCTACCTGGCACCGGTCGAATGGGATCGCTCGATCACCGACCGCCTGGTTATCGTCTCGGACATGCGACAGCTTGCCAACGTGCAGCCCTGTTCGGGTGCCGGCCTGACCAAGCTGTACAACACCGGCGGCACGTCCTCGGGTTGGGTGGGAGAAGAAGACCCCCGCCCGGAGACCGCGACCTCAAAGCTGCGCCCGCTCAGCTTTGGCTGGGGCGAGATCTATGCCAATCCTGCCGCCACCCAGCAGCTGCTGGACGATGCCGAGATCGACCTGGAGACGTGGCTGGCCGGCGAAGTCGAGCTGGAGTTCGCCAGGCAGGAAGGTGATGCGTTCTTCTCCGGCAATGGTGTCAACAAGCCGTTTGGCATCCTGACCTACGTGGAAGGTGGCGCCAACGCCGCCAAGCACCCGTTCGGCGCCATCAAGGCCGTGAACAGCGGTGTTGCAGCCGGCATCAATGGCGACAGCATCCTGGACCTGGTCTACGACCTGCCGTCAGCCTTCACCGCTGGCGCTAAGTTCGCCATGAACCGCAAGACCCAGGGCGTGGTGCGCAAACTGAAGGACGCGCAGGGCAACTACCTGTGGCAGCCGTCCTTGGTGGCCGGTCAACCGTCCACCCTGGCCGGCTTCGCCGTGCAGGACGTGGCGGCGACGCCGGACGTAGCGGCCAACGCGATCGCCGCGCTGTTCGGTGACTTCAAGCAGACCTACACCGTGTACGACCGCAAGGGCGTGCGCGTGCTGCGCGATCCGTACACCAACAAGCCTTACGTCATGTTCTACACCACCAAGCGTGTGGGCGGCGGCGTACACAACCCGGAGCCGATGCGCGCCCTCAAGATCGCAGCTTCGGCCTGATCACCCACCTGTCGGGCGGCCCCGCGCCGCCCGGCTTCAATCCTGTGTTCGAGGAGCCGCAATGGCAAAATTCATCAAGCCTTTCCGTGGGGTTCCGGAAGGCCAGATCTATCCCATCCAGTTCGCTGCCGGCGATGAGTGTCCGCCCGAACTGGAGCCTGGCGCACTGTCGGTGGGCGCACTGAGCCTAGTCCCCGGCGCCCCGGCACCGGGGACGCTGTTGGGCTCAAGCCTGCAGCCGGCGCGGTTTGAGTTCGCCGACGGAAGCGAACTGTCGCTCGGCGATGTGGTCAGCAAGGCGCATGCAGCGTCGGGCTTGTCCGTCGAGGCCTGGAACGAACTGAGCGAGGACGCCCGCGAGGCGGCGATCGCTGAGACGGTGCAGGGTCTGACCGCCGAGAACGCCGAGGCCGCCGCCAAGCAGCAGGCAGCCGGCGACAAGGTGGCCCTGATCGCCCAGCTGGAGGCGGCAGGTATCCCGTTCGATAAGCGTTGGGGTGCTGAAAAGTTGGCCGCAGCACTGGCTGAAGGTAAGAAGGACTGACATGCCCATCGTCTCGATCGCACAGGCCCGCTCGCATGTGCGGGTCGAGCCTGACTACCCCGAGGAGCAGCTGCAGCCGGCAATTGCTGGTGCGGTGGACGCTGCGCAGGCTTATCTCAATCGCAGGGTCTACGAGACCTCGGACGCGCTGGCTCAGGCACGAGCCGGCTACCCAGCGGCGGTCAGGGCAGCGGCAACAGCGCGTGACCAGGCACTGGCGGACGCAGCCTTCATCCGCAACGGCGAGGAACGCACCGCGGCGATCCGCGTTGCCGCAGTTGCATTCGGCGAGGCCACGGCCGAGGCGGATGCATGCATTCATGGTGTGGTCGTGAATCCCAGCATCGTCACGGCCGTACTGCTGACGATCGGTCATCTCTACGCGAACCGCTCTGACGTAGTTGTGGGGGCCCAGGCGATAGAGCTCCCCAACGGAGCCAAGAGCCTCCTGCGCCCATATCGAAGAGTGATGATGCCATGACGCTTCAGGACGGCGACCTACAACACCGTATCCGTTTCGAGCGGGAGGCCACGACGCGCGACCCCTTCGGCGGTCCAAGTAAGCCGGTGTGGGCTGAAGTAGTGTCGGTATGGGCCAAGGCCACCAACAACCTTGCCGCCACCACCGAAGCGGTGGCCGCCGGCGTCGACCACTACCGCGAGCAAGTCCGGTTCGATATTCGCCCACGGCAAGTTGATCCGCAGTGGCGCATCGTGTTTCGCGGGCGCTATTTCGACATCAAGAGCGTCGCCCCAAGCAACGATCGAAGTGAGTTGGCGATTATCGCTATTTCGGAGCGCAGCGATGGCTGAGCAGGTGTCCATTCAAGGTCTGGACGGCCTCCTGCGCTCGCTGCGAGAGGCTCCCAAGGCCGTGCAGGGAAGGGCGGTCCAGACCGGTATGCGCAAGGGCGGCAATGTGATCCGGGACGACGCGAGGCGTAGGGCGCCGAAGGCATCCGGATTCATGGCAAGCCAAATCGTCACGCGCCGGGCCAACGCTCGCAACAGGACGCGCGCCGGCGTCGGGAAAGGCGGCGAGTACTTCACCGTGGGGGTCAAATCGGGCCGCCGTCGGAAGTACGCCAACACCAAGCGCAATCAGCGACGTGGTCGAGCTGGAAAGTCGTATGTCGATCGTGGCTGGGCCTACTACTGGCGGTTCCTCGAGTTCGGCACCAAGAAGCTGAGGGCCAATCCGTTCCTGACGCCGGCAGGCGAAGCGAAGGGGCCGGAGGCGGCGCAGGTGATCATCGATGAGACCTGGAGCGCGCTCAACAGTCAGATGAGAAAGGAGGGTTGGAGATGATGGTCCCCTTGATCCAATCCCTGTTGCAGGGCGACGCGGGTGTCCGGCAAGTGCTGGGCGACCCCATCAGGGTCGGGCCGGGCACTGCACCGCAGGACACCGCACTCCCATACGCGACGTGGGAGGTCGTCGGCGGGTCGCCTACGGCGATGCTGTCCGAGACACCGCCTGCAGATGGGTGGAGGGTTCGCTTGACCGTATGGGGCGACAGCCTGACCCAAGCCAACGGCGCCGCGGTGGCCATCCGTGATGTGGTCGAGCGCGTGGGCAGCATCGAGTCGTACAACCCGACGCCCGACAGCGAAGGCACGGATGCGATGGGAATTTCATTCGACGCACGTCTCCTGCAGCTGCGCTGATCCACACAACGGCAACTCACCGGCCCCGCAAGGGGCTTTTTTATGCCCGGCGACGGGCGCAACACAAGGAAATCCCTATGGGACAGGTAATCAAGTCGAAGCACTCGCAGCTGTTCGTCGCCATCGGCGCGGCCGAAGTCATCAAGGTGACCCGCCTGCGTTCTGTTGGTTTCCCCGATGGCCAGGCGTCGGAGATCGATATCTCCGACTACGACGACGACTGGGATCAGTTCGTCGCCGGCCGAAAGCAGACCGGCAGCACCAGCATCGAAATCATCTACGACAGCGTCGACCACGAGAAGCTGGAAGACCTGCACAAGACGGGCGCCGTCGTGAACTGGCTGGTGACCGCACCGCTGTCCGAGACGGAGGGTGTCGCGAAGCCGGCGGCGGTTGACGGGACGATCACCCCGCCGCCCACGGTGCTGTCCAAGCAGTTCGACGGGTTCGTGCAGAACTTCGCGGTGAGCAGCCAGGACAACGACGTCTGGAAGGCAACGGTCACCATTCGCGGCTCCGGCGCGGTGACCACTCACCGGCCTGCTGGCGGCCCGTAACGGGCGGCAACGGCTGCACCACTCTCGGCCCGCTTCGGCGGGCCATCTCTTTGACGGGGCGCGCGGATCTTCCGCGTGTTAGCCGTGCGCGGCCCGCGCGCCCTGTCGCCATTCAAGGAAACGGCCAATGAGCAAGACCAACGAAACTCTCCCGCTTGATACCGTCGCTCCCTCGCAGACGGTGCTGCAGGCGTTCACCAGCCTGGGCATGTTCGCGTCCAAGGACGTGCACGCCGATACGATCACGCTGCCCAACGGCGACAAGGCCCAGTTCTACGTCCGCGAACTGCCGGACGCCGAATTCCGCAAGCTCTGGCAGGACGCAGACCGCGCCAAGCTGATTGCTGCCACCATCTGCGACGAAGACGGCAAGCCGGTGATGACGGACGCCCAGGCGGCACAGCTTAAGCCGCTGGTGGCCGCCGAGCTGCAGCAGGTGGCCATGAAGCACTCGGGCTTCGGCGACAAGGCCGCTGACGCCCAGGCCGAGGCGGGAAACGCCTAAGGCAGCGGGGCGAGGACTGGTTCTGGCATGTGCTGGCCGGCCACCTGCATCGCACGGTGGCCGAGCTGCGCGGGACCATGTCGCGCAAGGAATTCCTGCGGTGGTGGGAGTTCCACAAGCGAAACCCCATCGATCCGGTGGGGCTGCACATCAAGCCGGCCGCATTCGCTGCCTTCACCTTCGCCGCGCACAGCCAAGCAGGCACGAAGCGCGGCATGCAGGACTTCATGGACGTGCTGGTGCCCCGGTCGGACGACGACGAGGCGCAGGACTGGTTCGATTCACTGGGATGACCAATGGCTGACAATTTCGGGCGCTTCGCGGCGGTTCCCATCGGCCCGCTGCTGGCGGCGCGAGACGGCGGCCTCACACTGGCCACCACCGCCGCGGCCAATATCAGCCGCATGGCCAAGTCGGACGTGGCGCAAAGCACGGGAACGGTGGGGGTAGAGTTCGCCGTTTGGGGCGATGATCCGATGTCGGCAGTGGTCGGCATTGTCACGGCGGCAGCGCCGCTCAATACCTACCCGGGGGCCACGGCTGCGGGCGTCGGATGGGAGCTGGGAACGGGGCGAGTGATGTTGAACGGCGCGGCTGTCGCCAGCGGCTTGCCAATCGCCAAGCCCGGTGACATCGCTGGGCTGCGGTTGGTCTTCGGCACACCGACCCGGATGCAGTTCTACCTGGGGGCCACGCAGGTTCATCAGCGGGATATCACTCTGGCTGGCCCGTTGCACTTTGCCGCCGCGCTAGCGGCGAGCAAGGCTGGCGGTCTGTGCATGGTGGTGAACGCCGGGCAGTGGAATGCGCGGGGGCCGGCTGCGCTCGCAGGCTGGAAGGTGGCCAAGGCCTTCGGGCCCGTCACCCGCCTGTCCGACGTGGACTGGCTGACTGCACCGGGCGACCTGCCGGCCAACGCACGCTACGAGGGGCTGATCGCCGAAGGGGTGAGCCTGATCAGCGAGATCAACTTCTGGCCTTGGGGCGGCGACCCGGTCACCCAAACCAGTGCTGCTGAGTGCGTGGTTCTCGACGCCGAGGGGCTGCTCGACAGCCTGGCGCTGTCCGGCGCCTCAGGGATGCCGGTTCAGATCCGGGCAGGCAGCTCCGCCGGCATGCTGGCGGACACCTCTGCCCTGTTCCGCTTCACCGTGGACCGCATCGAGATCAACGACGACGGCAGCAAGACGGTTCACTTCCGCGATGCTCACGACGATCTGGACGAGACGATCAACCGCGGCGTCTTCATGCCCAACATCGCCGCCTTGGCATGGAAGCCGCAGCCGGTCGTGATAGGGGCGGTGGCCAGCGTGCCGGCGATGGGGGCCAATTCGGATGCGACGGCGATGTTCGTGGCCGACGGCCTGGTCTACGCTGATGCGGTGATGGACCGTGGTGACCTGATGGAGCCGGGCACGTTCTCTCTGTCGCCCGACGGACAGCAGCTCATCATGAAGTCGCCGCCGGTCACGCCGGTGGTGGCCGACCTTTCCAGTGTTGGGCCCGGCCAGCGCCCGGCCACGCTGCAGCAGGCGATGGCGGACATCATGGGCCGCCTGGGCAAAACCTCATGGTCGGGCGGCGACTGCGCCGCGGTGGATGCTGCAACCGGCTACGCGGGCGTGGGCTACTACGCCGGCAATGCGATCACCGGGCGGGATGCCATGAACGCCATCCTCCCCAGCTATGGGGCGGCCTGCTACCAGGACGCCACCGGGGTGCTGCGCTTCACCCGGGTGGTGGCCCCCGAGACGTTCGGTGGTGCTCCCGCGTTCGAGCTCACGGCCAACGACCTGGCCGAGGATCTGCTGGCAGTGCCAGACGACGCACCGAACCTGACGCGCCGCATGGCCTACCGCCCGAACGCTCAGGCGTTGGCTGCCTCGGACCTGGTCACGGATGTGGTGGACGTGCCGCAGGGGCGCCGCGACGAGCTGACCGGCCTGTTCCGCGCGCAGGTATACGGCGGCGGGGCGCTACACCAGCACTATCGCCGCGCGGACGCGGCAGATCCGGTGATCTCGCTCTTCTGGAACGCAGCCGACGCGCAGTCGGAGATCGACCGGGTGGTGGGCATGTACCGGCAGCAGCGGTTCTTCTACCAGGTGACGGTGCGCGGCGATCAGAGCCTGGCACCGCAGCCCGGCCAGATCGGCCGGCTGACGTACCCGCGCTATGGCCTGGCCGAGGGCAAAGCAGTGCTGGTGAGGCGCGTTGAGCGCAACCCGGCCACGGGTGACGTGGTCCTGACGGTGTGGGGTTGATCGGATGCTGATCGGATATGGAATGCCAGCCCCTCAGTCGGTGGCGCTGGTAGGTGGGACCTGGCTGACGGCAGACGGAGGCGCGGCGTTGTTCGACGGCAAGCCGGCGCGCCGGGCGCGTATCGCCCGCACCGGTGCGCTGTCCGTAAACATCACCCTGGCTGAGGCTGTTGTGCCGGGCATCGTGGCCGTGCTGGGCCTCAACGTGCCCGCCGGCGTCACCGTGCGGGCGGCGGGCGCCACCGGCCAGACCGTACGCCTGCCGACCGGGACCGTATGTGCATGGCTCTTCCCGACCGGCACGGCCGCGGTCAGCAGTGTGGCGGTCCAGATCGAAACCACGGTGGCCAACGTGGAGGTGGGGGAGATCGCGATCTTCCGGACGGTGGACGTTGGAATCACGGATGGATGGGCGGTGGCGCCGATCGACGCCAGCACCCACACGCGGACCAAGGGTGGGCAGGTGAACACGGTAGCCGGTGCCGTGTACCGCCGCCTGACCGCGACGCTGTCGGGCCGCGCGACGGCAGTGGTGCGCAAGGGCGGCCTGGACGGAACGGACTGGGAGACGGTGGCAATGGCGATGGCGGGGCGCCAGCGCGCATGTGTCGTGCCGCAATACCGCGACATTCAGACCAAGGCGTTCGATCCGGTTCTGGCCGCGCGCGCTGCCATCTATGGCCACGCCACCCAGCTGCCCTCTGCCGAGAACATCAGCCGGCAGTACTTCTCTGGATACCTGGAATTTGAGGAAATCCCGGCGTAGCTGGCATGATCCCAGCAAAAATATCGGGAGTTTCTATGAAATATGCACTCCGTTTCCCACCCCTGCTACTGCTGGCGTTGATGGTTGCCTGTTCCGCGCGGGATGACGGTTCCAAGCAGGCGCTGCTGAACTGTATGAGCGCGATTCAGTCCGCAACCGGGGACGCAGGCAGCACCAAGGTCCCGTATGCGAAGGATATGGGGTCTGGGAACGAGCACTACTTCGCTTGGCCCTCAGGGTCGGGACTGACTCTGCCGGAACGATATGGCAGTTCTCAGCCGGCGTCAGCGTCCTGCATTGCCGACGCAGCCGGTGTCGTGACTGGCGTGACCATCAACGGGTCGGAGATCCCGATCCGTTAGAAAGAACCCTCCATAAGTCTCTAAGCCCGCCTAGTGCGGGCTTTTTTTTTGGAATCGCAATGAGCCTCTACACCCTTACCGTAGACCTGCTGCTGAAGTCGGGCTCCTTCGAGCGCGACAGCGGAAAGGCTGCTCGCGTAGTCCAGCGCGACATGGCGGCCATCCAATCGTCTATGTCGGAAGCGTCGCGGCGCGGGGCCGACGAGGTCGCGGCCGGCTTCCGCCGCGTTGCCTTCGAAGCTGTGGGCCTCACCTCTGCGCTGGTGGCCGTGAAAGCCGCAGTCGGCAAGGCGGACGAGTGGACGAACCTCAATAATCGGCTGCGCTTGGTGACTCAGGGGCAGGCTCAGTTTGCAGCCGCGCAGGCAGATGTGATCCGCATCGCCGGTGCTGCGCGACAGCCACTCGGCGCCACCGCAGAGCTGTACCAACGCATCGCGATGAACCAAGAGGCTCTGAACCTCTCTGGCAGGGACTTGGCGCGCGTCGTCGAAACTATCAGCAAGACGATGGTTATCAGCGGCACGTCAGCTGCGGGGGCGGACGCAGCACTCGTACAGTTGGGCCAGGCATTTGCATCCGGCACGCTTCGCGGTGAGGAGCTGAACTCAGTGCTCGAGCAAGCGCCCGCACTGGCCCAGGCCATTGCGAAAGGCTTGAATGTACCGATCGGCAAGCTGCGAGAGTTGGGTGCCGCGGGCAAGTTGTCTTCCCAGCAGGTGATCAACGCACTGCAGAGCCAAGCCGGCGCAGTGGACGCGGCGTTCGGCAAGATGGACGCCACCGTTGGCCAGTCGATGACGCTGTTCAACAACAACCTGCAGGTGATGATCGGAAGGGCGGATGAGGCAACTGGCGCCTCAAGGGCGCTTGCGGCTGGTATTGGGGCGCTCGGCAACAACTTGGAGATGGTGGCAGTGGCTGGCGCGGCCGTGGCTTCTGGTCCGCTGCTCAAGGCCCTTCTCGCGCGGGTGGCAGCTGCAAACGCTGGGATGGTTGCCGATCGGGCCGCCGCGGCGCAGAGCTTGGCGGCGGCCCAGCAACTTGAGCTGCGCACCCGCGCTGCGATGCTTGATGCCCAGGCGGAGGTCCGACGCACAGCTGCGATCGGCGGCAGCGTTTCGGTAAGCTCCAAGGCTGCTGCCGCGACTCTTGAACACCGGCAAGCAACCCTGCTGCTGGCTCAGGCGCAGACCCAGGCCACCGCCGCAAACGCGGGTTGGCTGGCGCGGGCAGGCTCCTCGACGCTTGCCATGCTGGGCGGGCCTGCTGGCATCGTGACGATGCTGGCTACGGCAGCAGCTGGTTGGTTGATCTTCCGAGACAACACCAACACCGCGTCAGCCGCGCTGATCGATTTCGGCGGTGCTGCCGACACCGCGATCGAAAAGTTCCGCGAATTGAACCGTCAGCAGCAGGCGGGCGAAATCCTGCGCCTGCAGAAGGAGATCGACGCCAACTACAAGACGATCACCGGCTCGATTGGCGAGATGGTGGCAGCAGCTACCAACTTCTCCAACGTCGGCCAGGCGTCGGCCTTCATCAAGGAAACCGAACGGCTGGATGCCGCATTCAAGGCGGGGAAAGTCACGGCGGACGAATTTGCCACCGGTCTTGAGGCTGCTTGGCGGGTCATGATTGAAGGCTCCCCGGCCGCGGCCGCCGTCACGAAGAGCTTGACCGAAGAAACGGCCGCAGCGGCTACCGCTGGCCGGGAGGTCGACCGTAAGAGGTCGATTCTCGAGGCCTTTACTGGCAGCAGCAACCAAGCGAAGACCGCAACCGACGCCCTGTCGGGATCGTTCAACGTCTTGGGGGATTCGGCCGGCGCCGCCGGTAAGCGCATCGCATCGGCGATGCAGTCGCTTCCCGGCCAGCTTGCTCGTGTCGGGAAGAGCGCTGCCGACGTTGCAAAGCTGGATGTGGCCGATTGGTTCAAGGAGGCCCAGGCGGGCGGAGTCGATTTCTCCAAGCGGGACGATCCGAAGGTCAAGCAGTACATCGAGCAGGGCGCCCAGTACATCCGGCTCCAGACCGATCTCGCTGCCGCACAGAAGACCTTCACCGAATCGCGCAAGGCGGCGTCCGCGGCAGAGCGTGCCGGCGCGAAGGACCGCAAAGCCGACGCGGAGGCAATCAAGCGTTACAACGAGCAAGCGGCGATGGCCGCCGCGACCATGGCGGGACCGCTGGCCGAGGCCACGGAGCGCCAGAAGCAGCTCGAGGACAAGCTCAAGGAATCGCTCAAGGAGGGACGCATTGAGCGGGCGGCGTACAACTCCTTGGTGCTGGAGTCGCAGAAAGCACTGGAGCAGTCCAGCGCGGAAATCAACAAGGCGCTGTCCAGCCCGGAATCCCTGCTGGCCACCATGGACGCCGAAGTGGCCATGCTGGGGAAGATCGGCCGTGTGCGCGAGCTCTACCGCCGGCAGCTGCTCAATGAGCGCGACATGCGCCAGGAGCTGCAGAAGGCGGTGGAGGCCGCCGGTGGCAAGGAAGCGCTTGCGTTGGCCAAGGGCGCGGCGAGCTATGAAGAATACGAGCGGTCGATGCTGGCCGCGGCTGACGCTTCCGCGGCGCTGTCGCTGCAGGTGGAAGAGGCCGCGGCCAATGTCGAGGCGTGGGCCAAACTGGTGATCTACGGCGTCGGCGATGCCGCGGACGCGATGGCCGACTTCGTTGCCGGCGGGCTGCGCGACTTCAACGGCCTGTGGGATGACCTGAAGGACGTGGCAAAGCAGGGACTGCGCGACCTTGCGCGCCAGCTACTGCAGCAGAAGCTGGTGATCCCGATTCAGACGCGGATCATGGAAGGCTTCAGCAACTGGGGCAGCCAAGGCGGCGGCTTCAGCATGCAGAGCATCATGGGCATGTTCGGCGGGAACGGATCCGCTGCCGGTGGCCAGAACGTTGGGACGATCGCCGGGCTGCTGTCCAAGGGGCAGGGCCTTTTCAGTGCCGGATCTGCCGCGTCGAGTGGCGCCAGCGCCGGCAGCCTCATGGGGTTCGGCAACAACGTAGCAGCACTCACCGGCGGCGGTGCCGCGGG
>NZ_JBHFHW010000021.1:72091-152447 GCF_057333975.1 Stenotrophomonas sp. AGC87 | reverse complement strand
GCCGACGGCAGCAACGTGCCTCGGGTATCGGTTCCACCGCGGCCACCGCGTTCGCCGCGGTGCATTGGGACGGCGGTTGAACTACTGGTCCAACCCGAACATCAGCTACAACGGAATCCCGACGGGCATCGCCAGCAGCGCCGACAACCAGCGCGTACTGGTCAACACCAAGGCAGCCGTGGCCGCGTTCCGCTGATCTGCGTTTCCCGCGGCGGCCACTGCGCCGTCGCGGGGGCGGTTCAGTTCGCCAGGGCGTCCAGCGTCCAACCTTCGGGCGTGACGCGCAGTACCGAACCCTGCTCGTACCAGTCGCCCAGTACGATGCGGGTGCAGTCGCGCCCGCCGGTCTGCAGCGTGTGGATGGCCGGGCGGTGGGTGTGGCCGTGGATCATCGTGTCCACGCCATAGCGGCCGAACGTGGCATCCACTTCCGCAGGTGCGACATCGGTGACGGTTTCGAACTGGGCACGGTCGCCCTGTTTCATTTCCGACTGGCGCGCCTGGCTGGCATCGCGCGCCTTCTGTGCGAAGGCGATGCGTGCGGCCAGTGGCTGCGACAGGAACTGCGCCTGGAACACCGGGTCGCGGGTCTGCGTGCGGAACTGCTGGTAGGCGATATCGTCGGTGCACAGCAGATCGCCGTGCTGCAGCAGCACCGGGCGGCCATACAGATCAATCACACTCGGGTCGGGCAGGATCGTAAATCCTGCGCGGCGCGCGTAGTCATCGCCGACCAGGAAATCGCGGTTGCCGCGGATGAAGTACACCGGCACGCCGGCATCGGCCACGGCATGCAGCGCGACTGCCACCGCATCGGCGGCCGGGGAGGGCGTGTCATCGCCGATCCAGGCTTCGAACAGATCGCCCAGGATGTACAGGGCGTCGGCCTGCATCGCTTCATCGCGCAGGAAGGCCAGGAACAGGTCGGTGATGGCTGGACGACTCGGGTCCAGGTGCAGATCGGAGATGAACAGCGTGGTCATGGACCCATTGTAAAACGGGATCACGGGGCGAGGCATCGCTACAGAGTGAATCGTCCTTGCCGAGTCAACAGGAGGCGCGGCGATCCTGGCTACAACGGCAGCCATTGCAGGCTGGCGGCGGCCAGCAGTGCGGCGATGCCGGTCGCGGCCAGCACATCGCTGGGGTAGTGCAGGCCCAGCACCACCCGCGACAGGCCGATCAGCACGGTGAAGGGCACCAGCAACGGGGCCAGCCACGGGTAGTAGGCCAGTGCCACGATCGTGAAGGACACCGCGTGCAGAGTGTGCCCGGAAGGGAAACTGAACTCGTCCAGCGGCGCCACCCAGGCGCGGATGCGCAGGTCGGCGGCAAATGGCCGCGGGCGGCGCGTCCAGCGCTTGAGGCCCTTATACAGCAGCAGTGCCATCAAGCCGGTGGCGGCCATGTGCAACGAAGCACGCAGGCCATCCAAGCCGTCCAGCAGCACCAGCGCGCCCATCAGCGCGTACCAGAACGCGCCATCGCCCAAGCGGCTGATCACCGCGAAGGCATGGCGGATCCGGCGGTGCCGGCAGTAGTGGTTGGCGCGGCGGCACCAGCGGGTTTCGCGGCCGCGAAGGGCATCAAGCGGCGTGGTCGGCATGCGGCCTCCGGGCCTGGGCCAGTTCGGCCAGCAGCGCATCGAACTCGGCCACCACATGCTGCGGATGCAGCCGCTTCATCGCAGTGGCGGCAGTGCGGCCGAGCCGGTGGCGCAGGGCGTCGTCGCCGGCCAACTGCACGGCGGCGGTCACAAACTCGCTGTCGTCATTCACGGCAATGCCGTTCTCATCGGTGCGCAGGTACTCGCGGGCAGCGCCGTAATCGAAGGCGACCGTGGCCAGACCGCTGGCCATGGCTTCAAGGGTGACGTTGCCGAAGGTCTCGCTGCGGCTGGGGAACAGGAACAGATCGCCGCTGGCGAAGTGCCGCGCCAGCGCATCGCCGCGCTGCACGCCGCAGAAGATGAAGTCCGGATTGTCGTGGGCCAGCTTGGCGCGTGATGGCCCATCGCCGACGAACACGAACCGCGCCTTCGGCCGCACCTGCTGCAGGCGGCGGAACGCTTTGACCGCCAGACCGAGGTTTTTTTCCGGTGCGATGCGGCCGACATAGATCGCCGCGAAGCCGTTGCCATCGATGCCCCATTCCTCGCGCAGTGCCGGGTCACGGCGCTCGGGCTCGAACTGACTGCTGTCCACGGCGCGCGCCAGCAGGCGCACACGATCAAAGCCCTGCTCGCCGAGGAACTGCTGCAGCTCCTGGGTCGGCACCAGGGTGGCATCGGCCTGGTTGTGGAAGCGGCGCATCCAGCGCAGCGCGGCGGCCTGCAGCCAGGCCACGCCGTAGTCGGGCAGGTACTCATCGAAGCGGGTATGGAAGCCGGTGGCGACCGGGATTCCGAGGCGTCGTGCGGTGCGCAGTGCCGACCAGCCCAGCGGGCCTTCGGTGGCGATGTAGATCGCGTCCGGCCGCTGGTGTTGCCACTGGCGGGCCAGGCGGGAGGGTGCGGGCAGACCGAAGCGCAGGCCGGGGTAGCGCGGCAGGTTGGCGCCGGTGACCAGCACCGTGCCGTCCACCGCCTCGGCATCGGAGGGTTGCCGGGGCCGGACCAGATCGACCTGATGGCCGGCGGCACGCAGACCCAGTTCCAGGCCCTGTACGGTCAGGGCAACGCCGTTGACTTCAGGGGGGTAGGTTTCGGTGACGATGGCATAGCGCATGGCGGGCCTCCGGTATGCCACGCATGCTGGGGCCGGGCGATGTAGCCGACATGACCGCCGTATGACGTTGGGATGACGCGCGCACCGGCAGTAAAAAGCCACGGCCCCGAAGGGCCGTGGCGATCAATCGTTGTTACCCGGCGGCGATCAGAAGCGCTGCTGATATTTCATGTACATGAAACGCCCGATGTCGTAGCCACCGTAGTAGGAGAAGTTGGAGTTCGGCTGGCTGTACATGATTGGGCCGTACTTCTCGAACACGTTGTTGGCACCGACCGAGACGGTCGCATCCCACGGCAGGTTGTAACGGAACTGGACGTCGTGGAAGGTCACCGAACCACGCTGATTGTAGTCACGCGTACCGGCGAACCACGGCGCCTGCACACCGGGGTCGGAGCACTCGTCCGGCCGGGTCTTCGCGTTGAGGCAGCGTTCCTTGACCCCGGAGTAATAGCGCGCGGTCCAGCTCACCCCGAAGTCGCCCACGTCCCAGCCCAGGGTCAGGTTGGAGCGCACCCGGAAGCCGCTGCCGATGCCGTTTCTCGGTTCGGGGGCCACGTCAGCGTCGTTGGTGGTGCGCTCCAGGTAGGAGCTGACATAGGTGGTCGACCACCCGGTGGTCAACTTGCCGTAGTCCGTATCCAGATGGTGGCTCAGCTCCAGATCGTAGCCTTCCGTCTCCAGGAAGCCCGAGTTGCGCTTGCCGTATTTCAACGTGTCGACGATGCCGGTCACCGGATCGCGCGTGAAGCCACTGCAGCGCGAAGCGATGCCCTGCTCATAGCAGTCGCGCAGCATGTCGTTGGGATGATCGTTGACGATGGTGTTGTCGATGCGGATCTTCCACCAGTCCAGCGCCACGTTGAGGTTGGGCACGAAGCCAGGGCTCCAGACCAGACCCAGGGTACGGCTCGTGGAGGTTTCCGGCTGCAGATCCGGGTTGGAGCCGTTGGTGAACGGCACCGGGGTCTGGGCGCTGCTGCTGGTGATCGGCACGCCGCCCTGGCGCAGCTGGCGGTAGGTGTCGGCGTTGGCGATGGCGGCAGCGCACCGTGCGCGTACCTCGGCACTGCTGGCCGAGGCACCGTACACGGTATCGCAGGGATCGCGGTAGTTGGTGGTAAACGTCTCCGAGCCACCGCCGTACAGATCGGAGATGGTCGGCGCACGGAAGCCCTGCGCCCAGGTGCCACGCACCAGCAGCTGCTCGATCGGCTTCCACTTGAAGCCGAACTTGCTGTTGAGGGTGGTGCCGAAGGTGTTGTAGTCCGAGTGGCGGGTGGCCGCGCTCAGGCTCAGCTCACGCGCACCGGGCAGGTCGGCCAGGATCGGCACGCTGAGCTCGAGGTAGGCCTCGTTGACCTTGTAGCCGCCGCCGGTCGGGCCGGCGGCCAGATTGGTGGTGGCGCCGCTCTGGGCCAGCGGATCGGGAATGAACTCACCGGCCTCCTTGCGGGTTTCCACGCCGAAGGCGAAGCCCAGATCGCCGGCGGGCAGCGTCATGACCGTACCGGCGATGCTGGCGAACGCGTTGCGGGTAGTGGTCTTGCCGCGGGAGATTTCCGGCGGGAACAGGGAGTCGATCAGCGCCTGGTTGCCGGTCAGGCCATTGGGGTCATTGCTGCCGTAGGGCACCAGCGGATTCCAGGGCATGCAGCCGGCAATCGGCGCGCCGGGAACGCCGCATTCCACCTTGCCGGTCGCCTCGTTGTAGTAAGACGGGCCGACCGCGTTCTTGACGCGTTCCTTGTTGAGGTTGCCGGTGGAGGTCTGCAGCAGTTCGCTGCGGTTGTATTGATAGCCCACTTCCCAATCGAAGTAGCGCTCGCCGACCTCGAAGCTGCCTTCCAGCGCAGCCACGGCGCGCCAGGTGGTCAGCTCGCTGGTGCTGACCCGCGGGACCTCCCAGGTGCGGCGATTCCAGGCGATGTCGGTGGGGTTCTCGTACCCATGGTGATTGCCGAACGGGTTGAACCAGCTGTCGGCCGACATCGGCCCGATGCCGGCGGTAGCGGACTGCAGCGGATAGCCGGCCACCTGACGGGTGGACGTGCGCTGGTTGTAGCCCAGCTGCGTGGTCAGGCGGATGTCATCGGTCAACTCCAACCGGCCATCCAGGAACAGCGAATCGCGCTTGAGCGGCGTGATCAGGTGCATCTGCTCCTGTGCGTTGCTGACATCGCCGGTGAACGGGGTCAGGTCGCTGAGATGGTAGTTGGCCGGGTTGGTCGGGTCGGTACCGCGATCCAGCGAGTAGTTGCAGCCTGCCGTGGCGGTACAGCCCGGGCCCTTCAGGCCGTTGATCTGGCCCCACTGGCTGATCTGGGTCCAGTTGTCGCCCGAGTGGCGGGTGGTGTTCGGGAATTGGCTGAACCAGCGATCGCGTGCCCACACGCCCTTTTCTTCGGTGTGCTCGGCCGAGAAGGTCAGCGAGGCGCGGTCGTTGGACCAGCCGGCCACCACGTCGATGCTGTCGCGGGCGCCATCGCCCTGGCTGTACTGGCCGTGGTAGACGTTGGCAGTGACGCCGCTGACGTTGCTGCGGGTGATGATGTTGATCACGCCGGCCATGGCGTCGGAACCGTAGATCGCCGAGGCACCGTCCTTCAGTACTTCCATGCGTTCGACCGCCGAGACCGGCACGCTGGAGATGTCCTGGTAGCCGCTGGTGGTGATGCCCAGGCGCTTGCCGTTGATCAGCACCAGGGTGCGCTGCGCGCCCAGGTTGCGCATGTCGATATAGGTGCCGCCAGCGGTCTCGCCGGCACTGAGCACGTTGGAACGGCTCAGTGCCGGGCTGCCGACGGCCGTCAGGTTCTGCAGGATGTCAGCGACCGAGCTGAAGCCCTGGCGTTCGATATCGGCGCGACTGATCGCGAGCACCGGCTGCGCGGATTCGACATCAACCTGGCGGATGCGCGACCCGGTGATCTCGATGCGGTCCAGGGTGGTCGGGGTGGCGTCCTGGGCGAGGACGGCGGTGGAGGCCAGGCCAGCGGTGCCGGCCACGAGGGCAAGGCGGATCGCCTGCCCCAACGGGGTGGTGGATGAAGACATGATCGACTCTCTCTCTTATCGGAACGACGTCCAAGAGGTCGGCGGACCCAAGTACCGCCTTCCTCAAAAATCCAGCCGTGTGAAGGCCGGTGTCCCGAGAGTAGATCGATTGGTTAAGTTTCCATGAGGGAGATGTGAGGGTGTTCTCACAAATAATTCACGGGTTCGGCGTTCTGCGAATTCAGTCTGGAAATTGCTGCAGATGCACGCTACGAAGCAGGTAAAAACGTCAGGCGACGAAGGGTCGGAACTGCACACCCAGGCCAGCCATGCCCTCGGTTTCGCCGATCAGGTCCGCGCGCAGCAGCGGACGCGCATCGATGTACGCCTGCGGCAGGATCAGCGACAAGCGTGCGTCGTCGGCGGTCAGTTCCAGTGCGGGCATCGGTGTGTCTTCGTGCGCGCGGTTGAGCAGGACCGCTAGGCGCAGCAGCGCGGTCATGCGCCGTGCCGGCTGCAGGAGACGTTCGGGCAGTGCATCGAAGGCGGACTTGGAAATGTTGCGGCGATGGCTGCGCACCAGCGCGGCCAGCAGCTGCTGTTCCTGCCGCGAGAAACCGGCGATGTCCGAGTTCTCCAGCACGTAGCTGCCATGCACGTGGTAGCCGCTGTGCGCGATCATCAGGCCGAGCTCGTGCAGCCGCGCGGACCAGCCGAGCATGCGGGCATCGTCCGGATCCAGCTGCCAGCTTTCTTCGACCTGGGCGAGCAGGTTCATCGCCGTGCTTTCCACGCGATCAGCCTGGACGGTGTCGATGCCGTAACGCTGGGTCAGTGCCGCGACCGATTCGTCGCGCAGGTCGTTCTCGCTGGCACGGCCGAGGATGTCGTAGAGAATGCCCTCGCGCATCGCGGCCTTGCTGACCAGCAGCTTCTGCAGCCCAAGTGCCTGGAAGGCGGCTTCGAGCACCAGGATGCCACCGGCGATGATCGGGCGACGATCCGCGGAGAGGCCCGGCAGATCGATATCCTCGATGCGCTTGGCCTTGAGCAGCTCATCGCGCAGTTGCGGCAAGGCTTCGGCGGTGATCGCGCCCTTGCTCAGTTTCATGGTGGCGCAGATTTCGCTGATCGCCTTGTGCGTCCCGGAGGACCCCAGTGCTTCGTGCCAGCCCAATGCGCGGTACTTGTTGGCGAACTGCTGGAACTCCGCGCCGATTTCGGTCAGGGCGTCCTTCCAGCGCTTCTTGCTCAGCTTGCCGCCGGGGAAGAAACGGCGCGTGCTGGCGATGCAGCCGGCCTGCAGGCTTTCGCGCTCCAGGGTCTGCATGCCCTGGCCGATGATGAATTCCGTGGAGCCGCCGCCGATGTCGATCACCAGCCGGCGCTGGTCCGCCTTGGGCGGCTGCGCATGGGCCACGCCCAGGTAGATCAGACGCGCCTCTTCGCGGCCGCTGACCACTTCGATCGCATGCCCGAGCGCGGTTTCAGCCGGCATCAGGAAGGCCTGCGGCGAGCGCAGCTGGCGCACCGTGTTGGTGGCCAGCGCGCGGACGCGTACCGAGGGGATCGCACGGATGCGCTGGCCGAACCGGGCCAGGCATTCCAGCGCGCGCTGACGGGCCTCGGCGGACAGGCCGCCTTTGCCATCCAGGCCATCGGCCATGCGCACGGTCTCGCGCAGGCGGTCGACCACCCGCAACTGCCCGAGGGTGTATCGCGCGATGACCATGTGGAAACTGTTGGATCCCAGGTCGATGGCGGCGAGCAGGTCGCCATCCTGCAAAGCGGGCGGAGTCGTGGAGGTATGCGGCATGGGCGAATGTTAGCCGAAGGCAGGGGCCCCGCGTCACCGCACCGCCTTCACAGGGGATGCGACGCGGGGTCGCAGGCTACAGACCCTGCAGCAGAGCCATCTGCGCCGAATGCGGGGGCTCGTCGTGCCCCGGCGTGCACTTGATGTAGCTGCCGTCGGCCTGCAGTTCCCAGGCGTTGAGGTTGTCGTCCAGGTAGTTCTGCAGCACGTCGCGGTAGACCTTGCGCGCCAGTTCCGGGTCCAGGATCGGGAAGCAGGTCTCGACCCGGCGCAGCAGGTTGCGCTCCAGCCAGTCCGCGCTGGCGCAGAACAGCTCCGAGGCGCCGTCATTGCCGAACCAGTAGACCCGGCTGTGTTCCAGGAAGCGGCCCACGATCGAGCGCACCCGGATGGTGTCCGACACGCCAGGAACGCCGGGTCGCAGCGTGCAGGCGCCGCGCACGATCAGGTCGATCTGTACGCCCGCCTGCGAGGCCGCGTACAGGGCACGGATCATCTGGGGTTCGTTGAGGGCGTTCATCTTGGCGATGATCCGCCCCGGCCGGCCACTGGCGGCCAGGCGCGTTTCGCGCTCGATCCGTTGCAGCAGACCCGGGTGCAGGGTGAAGGGCGACTGCAGCAGGCGCTTGAGCTTCATCCGCGGGGCCAGCCCGGACAGCTGCTGGAACAGCAGGTGCACATCGTTGCCGATGTCCGGATCGGCGGTGATCAGGCTCAGGTCGGTGTAGGCCCGCGCAGTACCGCTGTGATAGTTGCCGGTGCCCAGATGCACGTAGCGGCGCAGCTTGCGGCCTTCGCGGCGCACGATCAGCAGCATTTTCGCGTGGGTCTTGAAACCGACCACACCGTAGACGACCTGCACGCCGGCTTCCTGCAGGCGGTCGGCCAGGCCGAGGTTGGCTTCTTCATCGAAGCGCGCGCGCAGCTCGACTACCACGGTGACGTCCTTGCCGTTGCGTGCGGCCTGGATCAGTGCATCGACGATCAGCGAATCCTTGCCGGTGCGGTACAGGGTCTGCTTGATCGCCAGCACGTTCGGGTCGACTGCCGCCTGCTTGATCACGTCCAGCACGGCAGTGAACGCATCGAAGGGGTGGTGCAGGAGCACATCCCGGCGCGCGACGATCTCGAAGATGCCATCGCTGTCGCGCAGGACGCGCGGGCTCAGCGAGGGGTACTTCAGGTCCGGCCGCTGGATCACGTCATACAGCTGGACCACGCGGTTGAGGTTGACCGGGCCGTCGATGCGGTAGACCGCGTTTTCGGTCAGCCCGAAGTTCTGCAGCAGAGTGCGCACGATGTCGCGCGGGCAATCCTGGGCGATCTCCAGCCGCACGGCCGGGCGATAGCCACGGTCGACCAGCTCATCGCGCAGCGCCAGCGCCAGGTTCTCGACTTCTTCCTCGTCCACCACCAGTTCGGAATTGCGGGTCACGCGGAACTGATACGCGCCCTGGACTTCCATGCCCGGGAACATCTCATCGACGAATGTGGACAGCACCGAGGACAGGAACACGAAGGTCTGCGGGCCGCCGAGTTTTTCCGGCAGCTGGATGATGCGCGGCAGTGAACGCGGTGCACGCACGATCGCCAGATGCCCAGCGCGACCGAACGCGTCGGTGCCCTTGAGCACCACCACGATGTTCAACGACTTGTTGAGGATCTTGGGGAACGGGTGCGACGGATCCAGGCCGAGCGGGGACAGCACCGGCATGATCTCGTTGCGGAAATACGCCCGCAGCCAGCGCTTCTGGCGATGGTTCCAGGAGTGCCGGCCGAGCACGTCGATGCCGGCTTCATGCAGTGCCGGGCGCAGGGTCTCGTTCCAGCAACGGTACTGCTGGTCCACCAGCTGCGCGGCACGGTCATGGATGGCGTTGAGGATCGCCTGCGGGGTCATGCCGTCCGGCGCAGGCGGCAAGCCGAACTCCTGCGCATGGCGCACCGCGGCCGCGCGGATCTCGAAGAACTCGTCCAGGTTGGTGCAGGAGATGCACATGAAGCGCAGGCGCTCCAGCAGCGGCACCTGCGGGTCCATGGCCTGGGCCAGCACGCGGAAGTTGAAATCCAGCTGCGACAGCTCGCGGTTGATGTACAGCGCCGGATCGCGCAGCGGATCGCCGTCCACAGGCACGGCGACGGGAACAGGAGTGCTCATGCGGAAAAGTCTTCAGAAGAAGGAAGGGAGACGACCTCGTTGCGCGCACGCACCTGGTCGGCATCGAAATGGCACGAGAACGTGCTGCCTTTACCCACCTCGCTCTGGATCTCCAGGCGGGCGTGGTGCAGGCCGAGAATGTGTTTGACGATCGACAGCCCCAGCCCGGTGCCGCCGCTTTCGCGCGAGCGGCTGCTGGAGACGCGGTAGAAACGTTCGGTCAGGCGCGGCAGATGGTTGGCCGGGATACCGTAACCGGTATCGCGTACCGACAGCACGACACCTTCGCCTTCGCGCGCGAACTCCACTTCCACGCGGCCACCGGCCGGGGTGTAGCGCACCGCGTTGGTGACCAGGTTGGAGAACGCGCTGTGCAGTTCCTTGTTGGAGCCCTGCAGATCTACACCGGCGGTATCGATGATGCTGATCTGGTGACGGCCCTGGCTGTGCGCTTCGGCCTCGCGACGCAGGGTGGCCAGCATCGGCGTCATCGCCACGGCTTCGGCTTCGGTGTGCTCCTGCGATTCCAGCCGCGACAGGGTGAGCAGGTCTTCGACCAGCTGCGCCATGCGCTGGGATTGCTTGCGCATCTCCTCCAGCATCGGGCCGGTGCCGGGGAAGTCCTCCGGGTCCATCATGTCCAGGTAGCCATGCACCACGGTCAGCGGCGTGCGCAGCTCATGCGAGACGTTGGCGACGAAGTCACGGCGTACCTGTTCCAGCCGCAGCAGCTTGCTGACATCACGCGCGATCAGCAGCCAGTAATCGGGCGAGTAGGGAATCAGGCGCAGGTTGAGGCGGATCGCCGGATCGACCGGGGAGGGCACATCCAGGATCGGTTCGGCATTGCGGCCTCCGGCCAGCCAGTGCGCCAGCGGCATCGGCTGCAGGCGTTCAACCAGCGCTTCGCCCAGGTCGCCCGGGTGGTGCAGACCGAGCAGCGAGGTCGCCGCTTCGTTGAACCACTGCACGCGCTGGCTGTTGCGGTCGACCACCACCACCGCATCCGGCAGCGCGGCCGCAGCAGCGCGATAACTGCGCAGCATGTCCAGCAGGCGACGCTTGCGCGTGCGCATTTCCCACTGGTTGCGGTAAAGCAGGCGGTCCAGCTCGTTCCATACACCGGTGCCGTCACCCATGTCCCAGCGATGGCGCGCGGTGAGGCCACGCAGCACCCGGCGCAGCCGCCAGTAATGCCAGGCCAGTGCGCCGATGGAGGCCAGTGCGATGCACATCCACACATGTCCGACTGCCAGGCCCAGCACGCCGGCCGCGAGCAGCAGGGCGGCGAGGGTGGCCAGCGTTTTCAACCAGGCAGAACGGATGTGGCGGGGCATTGCGGTCTCGCAGAAAGTGCGGTCCTCGGACTCGATCCAAGGTTATAGCAGGAGTGGCCGGAACCGGGCATGCGCGCCCGGGGCCGGCCCGACGAGACTCAGGTGGACGTCGAGAACCGGTAGCCGGCGCCGCGCACGGTCTGCACCATGTTCTCCGCGGCGAACGGCTCCAGCGTCTTGCGCAGGCGGCGGATGTGCACGTCGATGGTGCGCTCCTCCACATACACGCTGCCGCCCCACACGTGATCCAGCAACTGGGCGCGGGTGTACACGCGCTCAGGGTGGGTCATGAAGAAATGCAGCAGGCGGTATTCGGTCGGACCGATCGGCACCGGCTGGTCGCCGGCGAAGACGCGGTGCGCGGCACCATCGATGCGGATCGTACCGACCGCGCCGCTGCCATCTTCGTCATCGTCGCGGGCGCGGCGCATGACCGCACGGATGCGGGCCAGCAGTTCGCGTGCCGAGAACGGCTTGACCACGTAGTCGTCCACACCCGCTTCCAGGCCACCGACGCGGTCGTTCTCTTCCCCGCGCGCGGTGAGCATGATGATCGGCACTTCGCGGGTCAGGGCTTCTTTGCGCCAGCGCCGGGCCAGATCCAGGCCGCTGGTGCCCGGGAGCATCCAGTCCAGCAGGATAAGGTCCGGGACGCGATCGGCGATGGCGGTCTGCGCCTCGCGCGCGTCGCCGGCATGGATCGGGTCGTAATCGCCCTTGCGCAGGGCAAAGGCGACCATTTCGCGGATCGCGGGTTCGTCATCGACGATCAGGATGCGTTTCTGCACGTGCCCACCGTATTGCTCATCAGATCGGGATTGAGCCCAGTAGACTACGGTTTCATGACAGGTTTGTGACGAGGGGGCCGTTACCGTCGTCGGCCGCCATCCCACCGTCATCCGGGCGCGCCTCAGCGGCGGTCCAGTTCCGGGTCGTCGATTCCCTGCCGGCGCATTTCCAGCACCGTGGGGGTGATGCTCTCGATCCGGGCATCGACCCGGGCACGGCCGACATAATCCAGGTTCGGCTGCCGCTTCAAGGCCTGCAGCTGGATCAGCGCCTGCTCCGGGCGGCCACTCAGGTACGCGGCTTCGGCGTAGGCCTCGCTGGCCCGGGTGGTGTCGCCAGCCAGTTCGCTGGCGCGGGCGAAGCGCTGCTGGAAGACCGGATCATTGCCGCTTTGCGACAGCATCGGGCGCAGCATCGCCTGCGCGCGCTGGCCGGCCTCGCGCCCGCCCTGTTCATTGAGGATGGCCGCATAGGTCAACGCGACCGGGCGGCTGCCGGGGTGCTGGCGCATCAGGGTTTCGAACCGGGCGTTGGCCTGCACCGGCTGGCCGCTGCGGGACTCGGCCTCGCCCAGCGCCAGCGCCACCCAGACATTGTCCGGGTGGTCGCGCAGCAACTCGCCCAGGTCCCGGGTGGCCTGCGCGGCGGCACTGTTGCGCAGCCGCCCCAGGGCCAGCCCGTAGCGTTGCGGCTCGGTCAGCCCGTTCTTCTGTGCGCGCTGCAGGCTTTCGTATTCCCGGATGACATCGCCAGGGGTATCGGCACTGAGCACGCGCAGGCGCTCGCGTGCCCACTCGAACTGGCCCGTGCTGCCGCGGCTGAGCGCGTTGACCGAAATCTGCATCGAGGCCGGCAGCAGCGGATTGCTCCGCCGCACCAGCGGATCGGAGAGGGCCGGATCGGACGGGTTCACCCGCTCCTGGCGGACCCCGCCGGGCACCTCGGTGGTGAGCAGCACCGTGTCCTTCTTCATCTGCTCGGCGCGGGCCTTGGCCTCGCTGATGCGGGTGGTGGTGACCGGGTGGGTCTGCAGGAAATCCGGGACGCTGTAACCGCCCTGGTTGCCCCGCATCGAGGCCGACATGCGTTCGAAGAAACCGGCCATCGCATCCACGTCGTAGCCGCTGCGGGCGAGCGTGCGGATGCCCAGGCGGTCGGCCTCGGATTCGTTGGAGCGGGTGTAATTGATCTGGCGCTGCTGCATCAGGCCCATGCCCGAGGTGATCGCGGCCATGGTGGCATCACCGGAGGAATTGCCGCCGGCCTGCTGCGCGGCCACGATCGCGGCCAGCATACCGAGCAGGATCGGGATCTGGTCGCGCTGGGCACGTTCGACACCGCGCAGCACGTGCTGCTGGGTGACGTGGGCGATTTCGTGGGACAGCACCGCGGCCACTTCGTCCTCGCGCTCGGCAGTCAGCACCAGGCCCGCGTTGACCCCGATATAGCCGCCGAGAGTGGCAAAGGCGTTGATCTGCCGGTCCTTGAGCATGAAGAAGGTGTAGGACTGACGCGGCTGGGCACTGTTGGAGCCCAACCGGGCGCCCATGGTCTGCAGCCAGTCATCTACCAGCGGGTCATCGAGCAGATAGCCGTAGTTGCGCAGTTCGCGCAGCATCATCCCGCCGTACTCGGCCTGCCGTGCCGGGGTCAGCAGTTCGCCGGCCGAGGACCCGATGTCCGGCAGCTTGCTTTCCTGGGCCCCGGCCAGCGGCACGGCCAAGGCCAGGGTCAACGCGGCAGAGAGCAGCAAGGGGCGCAAACGGAGCTCCTGGGGGAAGACGGACGACAGCGTGACAGGGCCAGTGCAACCTGCAGTTAAACCACAGTGTTGCGGTGGTGACGTGGAAAATCCAGCGGACCGCTACCATATACAGACCAACGTTCCGCTGTGGAGTTTCCCGTGAGCCAAGATGCTGTTTCCACCCCCGGTGGCGCACCCGCCATCACCATCTACTCGACCGCGGTGTGCCCGTACTGCGTGGCCGCCAAGAACTTCCTGAAGAGCAAGGGGCGCGACTGGACCGAGGTCCGGATCGATCTGGACCCGGTCGAGCGCGAGAAGATGATGGCCAAGACCCGCCGCACCAGCGTGCCGCAGATCTTCGTGGGCGAGGTCCATGTGGGCGGCTACGACGACATGATGGCGCTGCACCGTGCCGGCAAGCTGGAGCCGCTGCTGGCCGGGCAGGACCCGGCATGAGCACGGCCGACGACGGCAGCAAGGACCGCATCGCCGAATTCACCGAGTTCCGCCAGCGCATGAACCAGCGCATCCTGGGTGAACCCAACCAGGTCGTGCGCCGCTTCTTCGCGCTGGACACCCAGACCTACCAGGCCGGCGCGCTGGATGTGAAGACCAAGGAACTTCTGGGCCTGGTCGCCTCGATGGTGCTGCGCTGCGATGACTGCATCAGCTACCACGTGGCCCAGTGCAAGGACGCCGGCGTGACCCGCGAGGAGTTCTTCGAGACCTTCTCGGTCGGCCTGGTGGTCGGCGGCTCGATCGTGATCCCGCACCTGCGCCGCGCCGTGGATTTCCTGGATCAGCTCGAAGGTGGCGCCGAAGCGCCGGCCGTTCACGAGCATTGAGCCGGGGCCGTGATGGCCCCGCCGCGGTAGAGCCGACCGTTGGTCGGCTGCTTCGGCGCCCCAGCGATGTCGGCGCTTCCGGTGGCGCACCGTTCAGGTGCGAGACCCCGTTCAGCAACCCGGATAGCAATGCCTCTGGAGGAAAGCCCCTTCTGTTGAAGGGGCGCGCCGACAGGCGCGGGGTAGAGGAGGAATGCGCGGGCAAACCGCTTCGCGGTTTGCAGGGGCGCGCCGACAGGCGGGGGTAGAGGAGGAATGCGCGGGCAATTGTGCCTTTGCCGGGCTGCGCCAATGGTCTAGTTGGGACGTCTGCCCCGGCTAAGGCATAATTGCCGATGAAACTTCCCTTGCGCCCGCGCTTTGCGCACCTCACGGATGGCGCTCCCCCTCGGTTCGGAATACACATCAATGACGCAGAAAATCACGGTCATCCGCGGTGACGGCATCGGCCCGGAGATCATGGACGCTACCCTGTTCGTGCTCGGCAAGCTGGACACCGGCTTTGAATACGAAGACGCCGACGCGGGCCTGGTCGCGCTGGAAAAGCACGGCGATCTGATGCCGGCCTCCACGCTGGAGTCGATCGCACGCAACAAGATCGCGCTGAAGAGCCCGCTGACCACGCCGGTCGGTGGTGGCTTCACCTCGATCAACGTCAGCCTGCGTCGCCACTTCGACCTGTACGCCAACGTGCGCCCGGCGGTGTCCTTCCCGAACACCAAGTCGCGTTTCGGCGATGGCGTGGACCTGATCACCGTCCGTGAGAACACCGAAGGCGCCTACCTGGCCGAAGGCCAGGAAGTGTCGGCCGATGGCGAGACCGCCTTCTCCGGCACCCGCATCACCCGCAAGGGCTCCGAGCGCATCGTGCGCTACGCCTTCGAGCTGGCCCGCAGCACCGGCCGCAAGAAGGTCACCGCCGTGCACAAGGCCAACATCATCAAGTCGACCTCGGGCCTGTTCCTGGCCGTGGCGCGCGAAGTGGCGGCCAAGTACCCGGACATCGAGTTCCAGGAAATGATCGTCGACAACTGCTGCATGCAGCTGGTGATGCGTCCGGAACAGTTCGACGTGATCGTGACCACCAACCTGTTCGGCGACATCATCTCCGACCTGTGTGCCGGTCTGGTCGGTGGCCTGGGCCTGGCCCCGGGCGCCAACATCGGTGAGAACGCGGCGATCTTCGAAGCCGTGCACGGCACCGCGCCGGACATCGCCGGCCAGGGCAAGGCCAATCCGTGCGCGCTGCTGCTGGCCGCTGCGCAGATGCTGGACCACGTCGGCCAGGTCGAGAACGCCGAGCGCCTGCGCAAGGCCATCGTGGCCACGCTGGAAGCCAAGGATTCGCTGACCGGCGACCTGGGTGGCACCGGCAACACCATGGGCTTTGCCCAGGCCATCGCCAGCCGCCTGTAAGCGCGCGGGTCGATTGTCCAGAAAGCGGGGCGCTTCGGCGTCCCGCTTTTTTGTTGCCGGTTCGATGGCGGGTTCGATGGCGAGCCCAAGGGAGGAGGGTGGCAATCTGTGCGAAAAATGCACAGATGGTGTGCGGGTAGCTGGCTGTTGATGCACGGATCCGGCGCGCACCATGCACGCCATCCCAACCACAGCAGGAGCTTTCCCATGAACTTCGCCTCCCTGATCGGCCTGGCCGGCATCCTCGGTGTCGCCACCGCGTCCGCCCAGCCCGCCGCCGAGCCGGCCCACCCGACCATCCGCCACATGGCGGGCGCGCAGGACGCGAGCGCATTGCCGGCCGGCAAGACCGCGCTGCTGGTGATCGATGTCCAGAATGAGTACTTCGCCGGCGGCCGCATGCCCATCCCCGATGGCGATGCCGCCCTGGCCCAGACCCGCCGCCTGGTGGAGTTCGCCGACGCCCACAAGATCCCCGTCATCCACGTCCAGCATGTGCTTCCCGCCGGGGCGCCGCTGTTCGCCGAAGGCGGCCGCACGGTCCAGTTCCACCCGCAGATGCAGCCGCGCAAGGGCGAGCGGGTGATCGCCAAGGACAACGTCAGCGTGTTCGCTGGGGCGTCCGGCCCGGTGCTGGAGCAGGCACTGAAGGAGGCCGGGATCGATACGCTGATCATCGCCGGGCTGCAGACCCATGCCTGTGTCGCCGGCGCCGCCCGCGATGCCGCGCCGAAGGGCCTGAACGTGATCGTGTCCTCCGATGCCACCGCCAGCCGTGACCTGGACCTGCACGACGGCAGCCGGGTCGGGCATGCCAGCCTGCACGCCGCCGCGCTGGCCAGCATCGAAGACACTTACGGCACCGTGCTGGGGACCGCTCAGATCCTGGCGCTGCCGGTCCGCTGAGCCCCACCGGCCTTGTTATGCTGCCGGCATCGCCACAGGTGCCGGCCGCTGCACGGGAGCGTGATGGACCAGTTTTCCGCCATGAAGGCGTTCCGCAGCATCGTCGATGCCGGCAGTTTCACCGCCGCCGCCGAGCGCATGGAGACCACCCATTCGTCGATGTCGCGGCAGCTGCGCCAGTTGGAAGCACACCTGGGTTCACGCCTGCTGGATCGCAACAGCCGCCGGCTGACGCTGACCGAAGCCGGGCGGGCGTATTACCAGGACTGTGTGGACATCCTGGACCGGCTGGAGGTGGCCGAGCAGCGCCTGCAGGCCGATCACGACGCACCCAGTGGGCTGTTGCGGGTCAGTGCACCGCTGGTGATCGGCACCCTGGAGCTCTCGCAATGGCTGCCTTCCTTCCTGGAACAATACCCCGGCATCGAGCTGGATCTGTCCTGCGATGATCGCCTGGTCGATCTGATCGGGGGCGGTTTCGACATGGCCCTGCGCATCGCCGGGCCGCTGGCCGACAGCACCTTGGTGGCGCGCGAACTGGCCGTTACCGACATGGTATTGGTGGCATCGCCACGCTACATCGCGCAATGGGGACTGCCACGCCAGCCGTCGGATCTGGCCCGGCATGCGCTGATCGGCTTTGCCGGCGCGCGCGCGCTGTCGGCATGGACGTTGACCTCCGCGCGCGGTACGCAGGTGGATGTCATCCCGCAGGGGCGGCTGCGCGTGGATGCGATCCCCGCGCTGCATGCCGCCGTGTTGGCCGGGCAGGGCATTGCCGCGTTCACCCGCCTGACCGTTCAGGATGATCTGCTGCACGGGCGGCTGGTGCGGGTGCTGCCGCAGCATCATGCCGGCCGCCGGCACTATTACGCGGTGTATCCGCATGCCCGCCAGCTGGCCCCGAAGGTGCGCGCGCTGGCCGGATTCATGGCCCGGCATTACGCGGCCCTCCAGCAACTGCGGCCGGTGATCCCCGAGACATGAAAAAGGCGCCGCAAGGCGCCTTTTTCATCGTGCCGTGAGCGTGTGGCTCAGCGCTGCTGGATCTTGGACAGCAGGCGCAGGAATTCCACGTACAGCCACACCAGCGTGACCATCAGGCCGAACGCGCCGTACCACTCCATGAACTTCGGTGCGCGTGCCTCGGCGCCGGTTTCGATGAAGTCGAAATCCAGCACCAGGTTCAACGCGGCCACGGCCACCACGAACAGGCTGAAGGCGATGCCCATCCAGCCGCCTTCGTGGATCACCGGCACGTTGATGTTGAAGAAGCTCAGCACGAAGGAGGCCAGGTACAGCAGCGCGATGCCGCCGGTTGCCGCCACCACGCCCAGCTTGAAGTTCTCGGTGACCTTGATCAGGCCGCTGCGGTACACCGCCAGCATCACGAACATCGTGCCGAAGGTCAGCATCACCGCCTGCATCACGATGCCGGGGAACTTGGCATTGAACATCGCCGAGATCGCACCGAGGAACAGGCCTTCGATGAGTGCATACATCGGTGCGGTGACCGGCGACCATTCCTTCTTGAACACGGTCACCAGGGCCAGCACCAGGCCGCCGATCGCGCCAACCAGCGTGTACAGCATGGCGCTGGAGGTAGGCAGGCCATTCGCATCGACTGACTGGCTCCACGCGAAGGCGGCCGTCAGCACGGTGAGCAGCAACAGCAGGCCGGTCTTGTTGACGGTGCCGTTGATGGTCATCGCCTGGTCGGGGCGGGCCACGACCGAGCCGCTGGCCAGGTCGAGGAAGGTCGACTCGGAAAGTGCGGGATTGCCGCTGCGCATTGCCAATCTCCTTGATGGGGTAGGGGTTCGGCCATCCGGCCGCTGACCCGAGCATAGCGGAAGCGGCCCTCGGTCACGACGACATGTGAATTGATGTGTGAAAACCGTTGACAGATGCCACGCCGATTCCCACAATAGGCGGCTCTTTCGGGGGGAACCCCGGAGGGAAACAAACCGCCGGGGTATAGCGCAGTCTGGTAGCGCGCCTGCTTTGGGAGCAGGATGTCGGGGGTTCGAATCCCTCTACCCCGACCAAGCCCGCTGCTCAAATCGGGATTGGAATGCGACAATCCGGATCGAGCGCCCGTAGCTCAACTGGATAGAGCACCGGCCTTCTAAGCCGGCGGTTACAGGTTCGATTCCTGTCGGGCGCGCCATTCGGTGCAAGCGGTAGGAAACAAGGTTTTCAGTGGTGGCTGTAGCTCAGTTGGTTAGAGTTCCGGATTGTGATTCCGGTGGTCGGGGGTTCGAGTCCCCTCAGCCACCCCACTGATTCAAACTGGTTCACCGAAAGTGAATCAGGGTTGCAAAAGGCAGCACACACGCTACAATGTGCGCCTGAGTTTTCAGGGCTGTTAGCTCAGTTGGTAGAGCAGTTGACTCTTAATCAATAGGTCCAAGGTTCGAATCCTTGACAGCCCACCAAGACAGAAGCCATCGGGTCCGCCCGGTGGCTTTTTTCTTGTTTGTGACATCGCGTTGAACGGCCTGGTCATTGAGCGTCTGCGGATGTCATTCGCCATCCATTCAAACAAAACGCTTGCGTCGCACGCAGGAAACCCTGCATAATTCGCCTCCCGATTTTCGGGCTGTTAGCTCAGTTGGTAGAGCAGTTGACTCTTAATCAATAGGTCCAAGGTTCGAATCCTTGACAGCCCACCAAGACAGAAGCCATCGGGTCCGCCCGGTGGCTTTTTTCTTGTTTGTGACATCGCGTTGAACGGCCTGGTCATTGAGCGTCTGCGGATGTCATTCGCCATCCATTCAAACAAAACGCTTGCGTCGCACGCAGGAAACCCTGCATAATTCGCCTCCCGATTTTCGGGCTGTTAGCTCAGTTGGTAGAGCAGTTGACTCTTAATCAATAGGTCCAAGGTTCGAATCCTTGACAGCCCACCAAGACAGAAGCCATCGGGTCCGCCCGGTGGCTTTTTTCTTGTTTGTGACATCGCGTTGAACGGCCTGGTCATTGAGCGTCTGCGGATGTCATTCGCCATCCATTCAAACAAAACGCTTGCGTCGCACGCAGGAAACCCTGCATAATTCGCCTCCCGATTTTCGGGCTGTTAGCTCAGTTGGTAGAGCAGTTGACTCTTAATCAATAGGTCCAAGGTTCGAATCCTTGACAGCCCACCAAGACAGAAGCCGCCTGGTCCGCCAGGCGGCTTTTTTCTTGCCTGCGCCGAAGGCGCAAAGCTGAAAGCCCCCTGAAACCAGTGCCGATCGCGTCACGCCACCTGCTCAAGCTGCGTTCCAGCGCACGGATCGCGCCACGCGATCGCGCTTCACTGATGTCTCCGCGCCAACGGCGCATAGCGAGAGACGCCCCGCCATGAAGTCCATCACCTTGTCCGCGCTCGTGCTGGCAGCATGCGCGGGAGCCGCGACCGCAGCGCCTGCCCACGAACCTGCTGCGCTGCATCGCGCAGACATCGCTGCTCGCGCCACCACCGTCGTGCGCAGCGATCCGGTTGCTGCCCAGGTGCGCCCCGTGCATCCGGCTGCCAGTGCGCAGGCCGATGTACGCCTGCCGACGGTGGTCCACACCGGCATGATCGACCCGGGGTTGCAGCCCGCGCGTCCCGTAGGCGCACACTGAAGGCCGGGCGGAGAGAGGCAATGCGCCGCTCTCCGCCTTGTTAAGCAACATGACGACCTTCCGCTTTCCGGCCGCGCCTGCAACAATGTGCGCCTGAGCTTGCAGGCTCGCGAAAGTGGCGGAATTGGTAGACGCCCTGGATTTAGGTTCCAGTGACTGAGAGGTCGTAGGGGTTCGAGTCCCCTCTTTCGCACCAATTGGCCGTGCCCGGATCGCCCTAAGCCTTTGAAAAATAAGCTGGCGACGGTTAGTAGTGCTATTGGATTCCCGACTTGGCAATTGATCCCTGTCTCGGAACGTCACCTAGTGCGTTCGATGCGGCGGGAAGGCGGAATTGCTCCAGCGCGGACATCCCTTGCAGCGATTGCTCGGCGAGGACCTTGGCGTAAACCGAGGAGGTCGTCTGGATGTCGCGGTGCCCCAGCCACTCCTGCACCAGTTTGATGTTGCCGGTCGCAAGCAGGAGGCGGGTCGCGCAGGAGTGGCGCAGCGCATGGGGCACGCACTCCTTCTCGTTAGCGAGATGTGTCCCCTTGATGGCCCACTGCCACATGCGGGTCGCCCTGGTCCGATTGAGCATCGAGAAGGGACCTTCGGCGGTGGTGCCGTGGGCCTCCCTCCGACGCCGCAGGACCTCCGCTACGCGGGCGGTGCAGGGTAGGGTGCGGGGTCGCCCCTTCTTGAGCGTCTCGTGCCGCCAGAAGCGGACATGGAGGCGACCGCTTTGCTCCACTACCTCAGACCAGCGGATGCCGATGGCCTGGCTCATGCGACAGCCCAGGTCAGCCAGGCAGATGAAGAGGTCGCGGTAGTCGGCACCATCGCGCACGCGAGGGTGTCCCCCGGCCGGTCCGTTCGGGAGGGTGTCCCAATCCAGCAGCCGCCGCAGGATCATTTCCTCGTCGTCCACCGTGAGGACGAAGGTGCGGGCGTTGTCGCGCTCGTCGGCCAGCCGGTACTCAGGCACCTCGCCCACGTAGCGCCCGGCCTTCCGCTCGCGTTTCAGTACCGCGAGGAGGCACTGCATCTTGCGGTTGACGGTGGCGGGGGCCGCGCCCTCCTCGCGCATCCGCTTCGCCATGTTGTTCACGGCGGCCTGATCGATGGCGTTGACCGGCTGATCCGCGCCGAGATAGGCCTGGACCACCTTGCAGTTGATCTTGATGGTTTCCAGGGAGCGCTTGCCGCCCCAATGGTTCGGGTCGGCCAGGGCCTCATCCATCGCGGCCTTGAGGGTGCGCGCTCGGGCGTTGGCCTTCGCCACGGCGAGCTGCGCGGAGCGCGTCTTGCCTCGGATGAGTTCCCGCAGCGCGTCCTCCGGGATCTCGGGGTCATCGCGCAGGGCGTCGAGGACCGCTTGCTCCTTACGCTCGGCTGCTACGCGGTCGCGGGTGCCGGTGGACAGGCGCACGCGCCGGTATCCGTCCTGCACGTCGAGCATGTAGTAGCGCTTATCGGGTGCGCCATGCTTAGGCGCTGTCCCTTTGAGGCGAAGGGCCATTTTTGTGTCTCCAGAAAAAGAAAAAGCCCGCACTAGGCGGGCCTCGGGTAACGCTGTGTTGGTCTTTACGCGGCGAACTTCGCCGCCATCTTCCGGCTGACTCTTTCGGCCAGCGAGGACAACCAATGCAGAGCCTTGGCGGTCGGGAAGATGAGGTTGCGCTTGCGATAGGCAGGGTCGGAACGCTGCTCAAGGAAGTCCGGTCCGGGTTCCCGATTGCGTTTGATCTGCGAGAGGTCGAGGACGTTACGGCTAACAGCCGAAGGAGAGAGGCCCCCAAGCGCCTTCTCCAAGTCCACCTGCTGAATACCCGGCTCGTCTACCACTGTGAGCAAGGTCAGGATGCGAGTGGCTGTGATGTCCTCGTCGATCTCCTCTCGAAATGCTGACAGAGCGGTGGTCAAAATGACCGTCAGTTCTTTCTGGGAGAGATTCATGGCTTCTCAATTTCCTAGTGGGGATGGTTCCCCCGAGGGAGCCATCAGGTTCTATCTTCGCAACGCAACGTAAGGATTACAAGCCCGAGGCCAATATTGGTGGCATGTTTGCCGATTTTGTCGATCCAAAAGCCCCTTTGCCAGGGGGCAGGTCGGAAGTCGAGGTCGATGTCATATCCGAATGCATTCACGTACTTGTCCAGGTACTACGCCCGCCTGCTTGGGGTCATCCAGACCCCCGCACGCGGCTCCGCAAAACACAGCCCATCCCCGGCTGCGCTCTCATTAAAACGTTTAGAACTCAACGACTTAGTGCGGGCAGGACAAGCATCATCCCCAGGGTCACAAAGGCCCCAACCACGGCGACCAGAAAGAGCGCTTGCCCGGTCCGCACCAGGGCGAGCGCCATTCTCTTTTTCGCGTCTCTCATAGAGTGAGACTGCCTTCCTGGTCGTCGGAGGTGAAGGACGATGCCAAGTGGCACCGTCCATCGCTCGAAGTCCAACACCAGAGCAGGACGCGACCGCAATAGTCTAGTACCACGGGAGAGATTGATCCCAGCTCGGGGAATGAACTATTCATGGTCTGTGGGGTTCCGTGAACCGTCCGGGGCGTCTTTGGGGACGGGATAGGTGAGTGTCCAGCCGGTAGCCTCGGGGGCCATCGTGAACTGCACGCCGGTCCGCATCAGGCCGAGCATTGCCCGGATAGCGGCGCGGCGCTCCTCGTGAGTGAAGCGGATGGTCCTCATCATTGGCGGACCTCGTCAGGCTCGGGTTCGACCACGGCGGTGACCAGCTCCTCCTCGATCACGAGGAAGGGGCCGATCTGGCGGACCTTGAGGGACGAGAGGACGATGATGGTTTTCATGCTTGTTCTCCAGCGAAGTGAGGGTCGAGGGTTCGGTGCATAATCTGGTTCCCAAAGGAGGGGCGCAGGTCATGTCGAGCTTGGTGAGAGAAATTCAGATGGACGCGCTAAGGCCGACCGTGGCCGTCAGTGACTTGCTCAGGAAGGCACTCGTCGTCTCGACCAAGCTCAACGTCAGAAGCAACGTGGAGTGGATCAATTCGGAACTGCATGGGTATGAGGCGGAACTAGAGGTCCCGGCTTACCGCGTACTGGAGGGGATACCCCAGGTCTTCAATCCCATGCGCGGCTATCAGGCACTTCAAATGCCTGCGGACATGCAAGAGATTGTTTGTAAGGTCCACTTAGGCTGGAGCGTCGCCGAGATTGAGGCGATCATTGCTCGCAATGAGAGCATGGTGCGAATGGGCTTCAACGCCAAAGTGACTGAAGCCCTCACCAAGATGATTTCCTACAACCTACGGCCGTCGATGGTGATGTCCGCCAGCATGTTTGTGCGGATACTTGACTCTGTCAGGAGCCGCGTACTGCAGTGGGCACTTGATTTGGAGGCAGCAGGCATAGTTGGAGATGGGCTATCTTTCAGTCCCGGCGAAGTAAAGGCGGCGCAGCAAGTGACAAACATTACGAACCACATTGGCTCGATGCATAACTCGCAAATCCAACAGCTTTCCTCTGGAACTCAGTCGTTCCAAATGACCGAGCAACGTGAGGTCCTGACGGAGCTTTTGACCGCGATAAAATCGGCCGCTTCCGGCCATGCGGCAGCGGAGCAGGTGAACATTGATGCCGATACTGTGTTGTTGCAGTTGCAGTCCGAGCAGCCAAAGCAGGGCATCGTCGAACAGTCCCTTCGTTCGTTGCGCGCGGTCCTGGAAGGAGCTGCCGGTGGGGCACTTGGAAATTACCTGCCGCAGTTGGTTGGAGTAATGGTGAGCCTGGGGTTCTCCTAGCGGTTCCAGAAGTAGTAGCCGCTGGCCTCGTAGGCGTCGCCGCCTAGCCGCAGGTCCCGGCCATAGCTCTCGTAGTCGAAGTACCGCGCCAGCTCGGCGGGCACGTCCTGCAGCACGCCCTGCTCGTCGATCAGGCTCTCGGCGAAGTCGGCCCAGGAATCGAATTTGCCTGCGTAGGCGTCCCGGAAGGATTCGAGGTCAACGTGGTCGCCCTCGTTGTCCCGGTAGGCAATGAACGCCTCCCGCTCGTCTTCGTCCAGCTCCTCCAGCGTCTCGACGAACTCGCACAGCTTGTCTAGGTCGGGATGCTCGCCCCACTCGCCGGGCAGGTCGTCGTAGTCGTGGATCGCCCACTCCTCGGCGCTGGGAACACTGCCGGCGTTGTTGCAGGTCGCGCAAGCAGCGTTGAGTGCTGCGGCCTCGTTGTAGTGCGACCCGCAATCGGGGCAGGGTACGCGCACATTTGGGTGCGGCGACTCGCGCAGGATGGTGCTGATCTCCTCGCGCAACCCGCTGGCGTCCAAGCCTTCCAAGTCGATCCAGTCACCGTGCTGTGCGCCGTTGTTATAGGAGGCCAGGCAGGCCACGTAGATTTTCATGGGCTCAATCCAAAAAAAGGGGCCGCTGTAGGCGGCCCCAGTTCTGTAACGAAAGTTTGACAATACTGTTATTGACGACACTGCCAATATGAATATTAGATAAATGACGAAAAGAGTGGCATATGAAAACCAGCAATCGTGTGTATGATTCGCTTCATGAACGACCTCATGACCACCGCGCGGCAAGAACTCGCATCCATCAGCCAAGAGCTAAGGGAGCTGGATTCTCGCCGCCAGGCACTGGAGACAAGAGCCAACAAGCTCCACATGTTCTTGAAGGTCTCGGAGGATTTGGGCTTTTTGAAGGAGCGGAACGCGTCATCGCACAATTCATCAATGACATCGCTTCCTCCCCTGCCTCCCCTTCCTTCTCTCCCGGCGCGTCCTGGTCCTTGGGCCAGAACTCAGAAAGAAAGGATCACGGATTTCTGTGCAAAAGCACTTGAAATTGGATTTCCGATGAAGACTTCGGAGCTTCTCAAAGAACTTGAGGAGGCCGGTATAGAAGTCGGCGGGGCTAATAAGCCGCTTACCATCTCGGCGCTTCTGTCCAAAGATGACCGCTTCGTCCCTAACAGGAAGGAAGGGTGGAGTCTAAAACCGTAAAAGCGGCAGCCCGAGACATTCGCAGTGACTCGGACTGCCATTCAACTCAGGTGTGAGGCCTGACCCATGCAGCAGGGACTGAGCTGCGAGGAGGATCTAGATATGGCACATAACACCCATATCCAGTTGTTAGACTATCACCAAAGGCCCCGGCTCGAAAGAGTTGGGGCCTTTGGTTTGAGGGGGGCTGATGTTTAGTCATAGGAACAGTTTTGCGAACGCCGCAGCAGCGCCGAAGAACGCAGCCCCCACCATAAACGGGTACCAACGCGATTCGCTATTGATCTTGGCCGTCTCGGCGATCAGCTTGGCGATTTCAGCGTCCGTCTTCCGGGCGACACTGGCGTCCATATGGGAACCTCGGCGGCTCATGTATTCTGTCCTGAGTGTAGCGGAAGGGTGAGGCGGGCGGCGACAAGCGCGCCCAGCGTCGGGAAGAAGCCCACCACGCTGCCGTTACAGCGGAGGAGCCAGCGGCCGCGCTCGCGGCGACAGGTGAAGGTCATGCGGCGCGCTCCAGTTCGGCGGTGATCCACTCGCGGGCGATGGCTTCGGCGGTGGTGAGTTCGGGGTCGGCTTCGTCGGCCAGTCGCGCTCCCAGCGGCTCGGCGATCTCGTACCCGAATACGCCGGGGAAGCCGTCCGGCTTGCACAGTTCATCGAACAGGCGATGCAGCATCCGGGCGACGTCGGTCAGGAACTCCCCGACCTCGATAGTCACCGGCACGCTCGCGCTGTGCCATCCGGCTCCCAGCAACGCGAGGTCGATGGGGTCGAAGTCGGTGGCCTTGATGGCGCGGTTTACGTCCTCGGCGAAACGCTCGGCCTGTTGCGGCGTCATGGCGGTGGCGGCCAGCTCCTCGTGGTAGTGGCCGTCGCGGTGGAGGAAGACATTACGGGTGCCGTAGGTGCGCAGCTCAGTCATGGGCCACCTCCACGAATAGGAAGGCGGCGACGACGAACTCCTGCGCGCTCATCCAATCCAGCACCGACCGTGGCACGTCGATGTAGCTGCCGTCTCCCGTTCCGATCTCCTCGGTGTCCAGGGCGCAGAAGAAGGTCGCCGAGGAGTCGCGGGGGCCGTACAGCATTGCCGGGGTGCCAGCGCGGGGGTCATCCGGGAACACCTCGCGGCGGTCCAGCTCGATCCGCCATATCGGCGCATGGGGGCAGGTCAGGGTCTTGGTATCCATGTTGGGTAGCTCCTGTCAGGCGATGAGGACGTGGGACTTGCGGGTGCGGCAGAAGGAAAAGACGTAGGCGCGTCCCAGCACGAAGACGCGGAGGAACGTGATGCCGCCTACGGTTTGCTTTCGGATGCTCATGTGACCTCGGGGGATCAATTGCGATGCGGGGATGCAACGGGCGCAGCTTTGGTGTCGCGGTCGGGGGCCTTGCGCTCCAGGTCATTCAGTCGCGCCCGGTGTTCCCGGATTGCCTTGCGGATGCAGCCCGCCACGAAGTAGTCGCGGGCGGTCATGCTGTAGTCGATGTGTTCCATCGTCGTTCTCTCAGTGAATCCGACCACCAAAAGCCCCAATCACTAGGGCCTTTGGCGGTCAGACTCCACACGGTGTGTGTGTCGTCTAACCGTCGCCAGCTTCCGGGGTTTCTGTATGACTCGCCTCATGCGGGCCTAGGGGATCGCGTCGGGGCCTTGCGCCCCAGCTTGGGAGGAGTCGTTCAGTCCTCCCCGCTATCCCTAGGTTCCGCCGTCGTCGGCCAGTCCCCCGGTAACTCCCCACTCCTAGGTAGGGGACAACCTTCGCCAGTAACAGGCGTGTTCGCAGTAGGCGCTTTCCAGCACTCCACGGCCTGCGGGTCTCGGCACCATGCCGATCTGCAATCACCACCGGGGCAACCGGCGGGCGGCGTCCGTGCCGCATCTATCCATCCCTACCTGTCCATTGATCCCCCTAAGGGGATGCAACGGGTATGCCTCTTGCCTAGCCTCGGACGCCTTTCGGTAGGTCCTCGGCGCTCCAGCGTTATCCCTATTGGCTCTATGGCGACCTATCCGTGTCGCGGCCAGCGGTGGAGCGTTTCAGCGTGGGGCTATCCTAGCCATTCCATCCCGGTTTGTCAATTCCTCCCCGTAGTGGGATGGTTCGACTTGCCGAATCGCGTTGTTGCTGCGACGGGGACTAGATTAGATCAATCCCGGACGCGGTGTCAATCCCCTTTCGGCAAGAATGTTGGATGGGGTCTGAATCGGCCTGTATAGGGCAACACGCGCGCGCATAGGGCAGGCGGTAGGTGTGGCCGTGGTGGGCGTAGGGCGGGCCGTGGTGGGCGTGTGGTGGGCGCAGGTAGGGCGGTGGTATGCCGAGGTGTGCCCAGGGCGAAACGTGGACACACTGGGGGCCAGGTGTCGGCGAATCAAAAAGACAGATAGGGACAGACAGACGCGGATGGATTGCAGCGCGTGGCGGCGTTGAATGGCCGCTGATACCCTTGGAACTGGATACGTAATCCAGTGGTTTGCCTTTGCAATCAATGGGTTAGCGAGGGTGGTGACAGCACAGGTGACGCGCGCGTTCTCTCAGGGGTGCCGCTGGACGGCTTGGGGGCCTACGGGGGGTGAAGCGCGCGTTCCGAATCGTCATATGCCTCCTCGGAAATCTGCGGCAAACATTTGCTCCCCCTCAGTCCCTCGGGTCGGGGACAGCAGCTCGGCCGCCGCGGCCCTTGGATACACGCCAGGCGATCATGGCGAGACCAGAGAAGCCCCACAGGACGCACAGAGGAACAGCCCAGGTCATCCCGTGGCCGTGCGCGTAGATCGCTATGAGGGGGTTGATCGGGGTCATGCCCGCGATCAGCAGGATCAGGAGGAGACGCTGCATAGTGGTGATCCGACAAGTGGAGACTCAGGTGGACGTAGGACACACCGTGAGTACATAGGACCATCCATAGTTATCCTTGTTGATGAATAACTATGAATAGTTCTACTAGGTAAACATATAGAAGAACTATAGATATACAGGGTAGCACGCCTGTCAAGAGGGTCTTCGACCTAGCGCCTCTGGCAGAATAGCTTTGCGCCATGGAGGCGCTACTAAAGGGGAAGGAAGATGAGCGAGGTAGATGGTTGGAATGTCTGTGTGATTGAAGGAGATATGTCATCGGACAGCTCCGCGGATCAGTACCCCCAGGTCAACGTATGCCCGTCGTGTATCAAGGAAAACCGCGCTAGCGAAGAGAGCGACCATATCGTGTCGATTGAAGGTCCTTACGATCCCAACTACGGCCCCGAATGCGGCCTCTGCGGGACTTCCCCGGACGAGTAAAGAATGGGGGCGCTATCTTGCGCCCCCTACCTTTGGTCTTACCGCCTGGGTTTCAGCCAGGTTCGACGTTGGGTGTCGTAAGTGCGAACGGGAGGTCCACTGTAGAGGTCCGTGGTGCAAGCCATGAGGACAGCCTCGGGGGCGGTCTTCCCGTCCTTCATTCCGGCCAGAGCGATCGGTGCGCCACTACCGGCCACGAACAGGTCGCGGCGGACGTCACAGGCGAGACCATCCTCGCCGTAGTAGGCCACGGGGTTCTCCCGCAGACCGACCACGAGGACAGAGTAGTCGCCCATCGAGAGGCGTTCGTCGCCAGCGGCGATCTCCCTGACCGCCTGCTGGATTTCCGAGGAAGTCCCCGCGCCGAACACGATCAGCTCCCTGCCGTCGTCGGTGGTCACCGCGTAGGACTTGTCCTCCTCGTAGCGGATGCCCCCGGCAGTCACCTGGCTGTCGATAGCAACCAGGCGACCGTCGTAGGCGAGGGTCGTCATCGGCGGACGTTGCGCTCCCAGGCGCGACGGGTGAAGTCTTCCAAGTCGATGCTGCGGAAGTCGTCGATCACCTCGCTCACGAAGCGCCGCAGGTGGACGAACAGGCCGACCGGCAGCACCCACGCGCAGAAGGTGGGGAGGAGGAACAAGATAACGATGGCGAGGTAGTGACCGTAGCTGCGTGCAGCGGTCGCCCGCAGGCGCTCCTTGAAGCTCTCCAGGGCCAGTCCGAGGGAGAGCGCTACGTGCCCCTTGGTGGTGCCATAGGCGTGCGACAGGAACGCGATGGCGCGGTTGTAGATGGTCTTGATGGTCACAGTTTGGAGTTCCAGAGAATGACCTCCGCTTCGCGGCGGTCGATGAGTCCTTGCAGGTCCTTGAGGACGCCCTTTACGCGGCCCTTGGTCCAGCGGCGGAGCTGCGCAGGAACGGAGGCATAGTCGCCAGCGTTGAGCTTTCGCAGCAGAGTGGATGTGGCGAGATTGCCTTCGCCCAGGTTGAACACGAAGTCGATCAGAGCGGCTTCCTGCGGCGCGCTAAGGGGCACGCGGACGAGGCGGCGGACGGTGGTAGCGGCCGAGGCCAAGTCGGCCTCCAGCAGCTCCACAGCGCGTTGTTCGGTGATGCGCAAACCAGGCTTTACGTCACGGCCGGTGTGGCCGTAGCCGATGGTCCATTTGTCAGCGGGGCAGAGGTACGCCACTAGGCGCAGACCCTCCGACTTCATCGTCAGAGGGCGCGCGAGCTGGACAGCCTGGCTCATACCGGGGCGTAGGGATCGAGCTGGCCGCCAGTGACGGGAGCCGTGGGGGTGCCGTCGATGTCGTTGTCGTCGTCATCGCGGTGGCGGAGGAACAGGTACAGCAGGGCAGCGGCCACGAGGGCCATCAACCAGGCAGCAAGCGTGTGCGACATAGGGGTCTCCTAGTACGTGTCGAGGTAGTTGGTGGGGTGGGGCGAGTTGCCCAGGACGGACCGGATGAAGTCGGCGTACTGCTGGTCCAGCAGCTCGGCGGCGTACCGCTTCTCTTCCTCGGTCACGTCGCGGCTCATCTGCTCGGCCCAATAGTTCACGGCCATTGCGAGCGCATCGAGGCGGTCGTCATGCCGGAGGGCACCGCGGTCGCGGGTGATGCGGGTGAGCTGGTAGAACAGTTGGTACTTCTGGTCGGACTTCTGGTCCGTGCGGAGCAACGACGCATCAACGACCAGACGATGCTGATTCAGCACCGGCTCCAGGATGTTGATGATTCGGTTCTCCTTCGAGGTGCCGTAGTGCTTCACTTCCTCGATAGGGCACGGATAGATGCGCTGCAGGACGGCCTTGAACAGCTTGGTGAACATGCCGTCGCCGAAGTTGGCTTCCAGCAGGATCACCGAGACCTTCTCGGCCCGTGCGATGTGCGCCAAAGTCTCCAAGGCTTCATCGTCAAAGCCCGCCTTGGTCGCCCCTGCGCGGCGCGCATAGAGCATCCCTCGCAGCATCGAGACCACCGCGTAGCCGGTCTCGTCGCCGCCGCGGCCGGACGGGTCGATTGCCATGACCTTGCCCGTGAACTCCTCCATATCCGGAGCGACGTACATGGGGCGGTACAGGCGGTCGCCAGTGAAGCCGACCGAGGGAATGTCCAGGGCGTATTCGTTGCCCGAGGACCACACGGTGCGGACCGGGGCGACCTCGCGGTCGATGTCCATGACCAGCAGGTCGGAGAGCTTGAGCGGGTAGCGCTCGCTGTCCGACAGGGTGGTGTCCAGCATGAACTGGAGCATGAAGCCAGAGCGGCCGTAGGACGCCTCTCGCTCCAGCAGGTCCTCATCGGAGAAGCGGACGGACTCCGCGTTCTTCCAGGCGAGGCGCTTGGGGTCAGAGTCAAACTGATCGGCCAACAGTGGAGCCAGGCGGTCGCCGTAGGTGGCCCGGTGCTTGGCGTCCTTGGGGAACCGAGCGGGCCAGATGCGGATTGCGTAGCCGCGCTCGGGCAGCTTGTTGTAGATCGACTCTTCGGTCTGCGGGGTGCCCAGGTAGACCACCTCGCCACCGGGCTTGAGGACCGCGTCGAACTCCTTGATGAGTTCGCCCAGCTTCTCGCGCTGCACGATGGTGAGTGAGTTCTTTGGCACCTCGACGTCGTCGGCCACGATGGTGTCCGCACGGGAGCCGGTGAGCTGACCGGTGATGCCCACGGACTTCACCGAGGGGGACTGATCGGGCAGCGCTGGGCCGACGTCGAACGCCAGGTTGGAGTTACGCTGGTCGCCGCGAGGCTTTAGGTGGTGCAGCTCGGGCAGCGTTTCGATGAGGCGCTTGACGAACACGGAGAACGAGTCAGCGCGCTCCTTGCTCGCCGAGACCACCATGATCTTGTGCTGGGGGTTCTTCCAGAGAAGCCAGCAGACGTAGGCCGCCGTTACCCAGGACTTCCCGACGCCGCGATACGCCATGATGATGCGACGTCGCGGTCCGGCTTGCAGGTATTCGCAGATGTCGTACTGGATCGGAGTGGGCGTGGGGAGGCCCAGCTCCTTCCAGACGTACCAGGCGAAGTTGCGGAAGTCCTCGAACGGATGGCGAACGTGGAGGCTGGTGATGCCCTCCACTTAGTTCAGTCGGCCATCCTGAGCGGGGTCGAACGGATACTGCGTCATCCTGTCCGCCACGCGGCCCATTGGCGAACCGGGGGCCGCCACGGCAGACACGTCGTTGTCCTTGACGAACTGGCGGATGACGTTCAGCAGCGCCGCAGCGCCCTTCTCATTGGGGTCGATGTTGTCGAGGGCTTCCTCGAACACCTCGGCCAGCTTCGAGTGGACTGCGGCGATCTTGTCGATGGACGCGGCGCGGCTCACTTGGACACCACGCGATTGAACAGGGCCTCCAGGGCGGAGGCACCCAGGGACGACAGGATGCACGCGAGTGCAACCTGGGCGACGAAGGAAACGCCGGGGATGAGGATCACGATGGCACCTGCGGCAACGCCGGTAGCGCCGGAGAGAACTGCTCGGCCGCAAGCCTGCTTCCAGGTCAGCGGTTCGTTCGAGGTGAGCATCTTGGCGATGCCCACGATGAGGCCAGCGCCCGCGAGGGCACCGACCAGCTTGACTTCGTCGTGCATTGGTCCTTTGAAGGTTTTCGAGAGGGTTACAGGGGAACGCCGAAGCTGTAGTCGTAGTTGCCCGTGAGAGTGAGCTGCGTGACGCCATCAGTGACAACGACGGTGAACGTCCCGCTGCGATTGGTGTTGCGGCCGGTCGCGCTGACCGTACCGCCGAGACCACTGCCGCCATGAGAGGCAGCCGTACCGGTGACAGTGCGAGAGACGACCGAATAGTTACCGGTGCCGCCCGAACAAATCACGTTGTATCCGCTGCTGACTGAGCCGCTGGTCGATTGCGGCCACTGGCCGGAAAGCCAGCTTGGCGAGAGCGACGCGGTGAACGGAGTCGCCTTCACCGCGCCATAGAACTGCGAGGCGTAGATCGGTCCGCTTGTGGGGACGCCGTAGTTCGCGGGAACGTCCGGGACCAAACCGCGGCCCCGGTAATACTGGTCCATGTAGATCGGATACCCGCCACCGAACTCGGCGCGGATCATTTCCCAGGAGATCGGACCGGAGCCGGGGAGGGCCATTAGGCACCTCCCTCGACAACCGCGAGCCGCTTGCGCAGCGACTGCACCTCTGCGATCAGCAGCGGCACAGCCTTCTCCCACTGGATCGTCTTGATGCCGTTGGCGTGCGTTGCAACCATCAGCGAGTACACGTCCTCGGCTTCCTGCGCGATACCGCCGATCTCGTGATCCGACGCCGGGTTGAACGTGGGGTTCAGCTGGGCGATTGCGTTGGGGTTCCAGTCGAACTCACGGACGCGGAACCGGTCGAAGAAGTCGGTCACTTTGGTCGCCGAAGCGTCCACGATGTTCTTCTTGAGGCGGGCATCCGACGCATAGGCAACGATGTTGCCGGTAGCGACCCAATTGTTGTTTGCGTCACGGTAGGCACACCACGCGAAAGCATTGTTGGCGAGGAAGCCGTGGTTGTTGTCGTTGCAGTGAAGCCAGTGCGACGACCCGTGGTCGGTGTCATAGCAGGCAATCGTCGGCGAGCCGCTTTCCAGCCGCAAGTCGCCTTCGCTACCGCCGCCGCCCGCGATCAGGACACGCTTCCCGCCGTAGGTGCGGATGTACGTATTGTCCTGCATCATCCAGCCGCCGCCGTGGGCTTCGTGATACCAGCCGGTGCCGGACTGCTGGGAGCGGAACCAGCCACCGTTGAGGTAGAGCTGGTCGCCCACGGTAAGCCGGGAGGTGACGTACGCGGCCCCGTTCCACTGGAGGCTGTACGAGCTGTTAGCGTTGTTGCGCGCGATACTGGCAATGTCGTCGCCAGCACCGTTGGTGCCATGCAGGTACACCGCGCCTGCCGCACCCATTCCGGTGAGTCGGAGGGGGGAGGCGTTGCCCAGGACGACTTGCCCCGAGAAGGTTGCACCAGCAGTTCCCGCCTTGGCGTCCAGCGCTGCCTGGAGACCACTCACGTCGCCGATGGCGTGCGAGTGCGCCACAGCAGCAGCCCCGATCTCCGCCAGAGTCCACGCTACGTTCGCCGAACCGTTGACCGACTTCGCAGTCGAGCCGATGGTCAGGTTGCGCGCGGTCCCCCAATTCGCGGTCGTGACGTTCGCCGAGCCGTTGAACGAGGTGCCGTTGATGGTTCGCGCGGTGGTCAGAGTCGCGGCAGAGTTTGCGGAGGTGGCCGTGCCTTGCAGCGGTCCAACGAACTGCGCGGCGGTGAAGCTCCCGTCTGGCTTGAGGACGGCCTGCGCCGCCGTCGCGGTGTTGCCGCCCGGTCGCAGGTAGATGGATTCTTCGCCTGCGGCGATGACGAGGGAGCCGGTGGACGGGGAGCGGACAATCGCGCCAGCACCGAGGTCGATGATCTGATCGTTGCCGACGCTGAAACCAGCGGAGTAGTGCTGCTTGCCCGCCCAGGTGTTCGCCCCTTCCAGTGTCGCCAGCTCGCGCCAGGGCGCGTTGGTGGTCGTCGCGCAGGTCCGGTAGAACAGCTTGTTGGCGGTGCCGTGGTTGGACAGAAGTTGCAGGCCGGTGCCTGATTGATACTTCCAGGTCAGGACCGTGGCGTCGCCCGTGTTCGGCCCTCCCGTTGGCGACTGGTTATAGAGCGCCGCCGTCGAGGTAGTGACCGCGTCGATGTCGCCGCCAGATACCAGCGGCAGCAGGCCGCCCGCATTCGGCGTGAGGGTTTGAGCGTCAGCCGTCTTTACGTAGCCGCCGAGCCTCCAATCGCCCCAGCCCTTGAGGACGGACGCGGAGAGTAGCCGCCCGGTGGTTGCAGTGCCAGCCTGGAGTTCTGCCGAGGACACGACCGAGTAGGTCGAGTTGGCATCGGCTTGGTTGGTCCACTTGCCACTGGTGCTGTCGTACTTGAGTACCTGCCCGTTCGCCGGCGAGCTGATCGTGGTGTCCGACAGGTCCGCTACGGCGTGGGTGTGGGCCGAATCGGCCTTGGTGGCCGGGTCGAAGTTGGCGCTATGCCACACCTCTACCCAATCCTTCCAGCGCCCGGACGCCGTGGTGTCCTTCGTGTCGTTGCGGGAGCGCAGGTAGAACTTCTGCTGTGCGCCATAGTAGGCACCGAGGGCGATGCCCGTGGCGCTGTCGGGGGACGGCAGGGAAACGGCGATGGAGAAGGAGCTGGGTAGACCGTTCTGTGCAACGCCCGCGCGATAGACCGCGATGTCCTTAACGCCCGCCTGCCAGTCCACCCCCGAAGTCAGGAGGACCTTCGAGTCGAGTTCGGTCTGGAGGTTGGTGACGTTGGCGATGGTGTGGGTGTGCGAGGTGTTCGCCTTCGCATCCAACGCGGCTTGGGTGGCGGTACTAACCGGCTTCGCCAGGTCAGCCGTGTTGTCCACCTTGTCCAGTCCGACCTGCGCCTTGGTGTGGGTATGGGTGGAGGCCGGGTAAGTGGCAGGTTTGCCGGTGACCTGTGTGTTGAAGTCCACGTCGTTTCGGGTCGCCAATACGCCCAGGCCGCCAATGTCGCCAGCCACGAGCGTGACGTCGCCCTGCTTACCGGCGACGCTGGACACCTGATCGGTGTTGTCGATCTTCTCCCAGGAGACGCCATAGAGCGCTTGATCGCCGACACGCCAGTGGATGCCGCTTATCGTGCCTTCGCCGATCACCTTGTAGAAGTGGCCCTTCACCGGGTTCGCCGGGTACTTGCCAGTGCTGGCGTCCCACGACCCCATGTAGATCAAGGAGCCAGTAGCAGCAGCCTGGGCTTGGGCGGCCCAATGCTTCGCCGAGAATTCACCGGTCGATACCTCGGTGCCTGCCGGAGCATTCGCGTACAGGTTGGCCTTGTCGCGTGCGGCTTCCGCCGCGGTCTTCGCCGAGGAGGCCGTCTGCGCCGAGGTGGACGCAGCAGCGGCCGAGCCGGACGCGGCGGAGGCGTGGTTCGCGGCGGTAGTTGCCGAGCCAGACGCCTCGCCCGCCTTGGTGCTGGCGGTGGTCGCGCTGTTCTTGGCGTTGGTGGCCTGGGTTGCGGCCGTGGAGGCAGAGCCAGCCGCAGCAGTCGCCGAAGCGGCAGCGGCGGCAGCGTCGGCTTCCACAAGATCGGCCACGTCAGTCGTGTCGCCCAGCACAGTGCGGGCGGAGGCCAAAGCCGCCTCTGCTGCGGTCTGGGCGGTTTGAGCTGCGGTGCGCGCAGTTTCCGCCCCGGTCTTCGCCGTGTTGGCATTGGTGGCCGAGGTGGCCGCCGCGGTCTTCGAGGTGTTCGCCGCAGTGGCCGAGCCAGCAGCAGCGGTAGCCGAGGTTGCGGCTTGGCCCGCAGACGAGGCAGCGTTGGTGGCCGATACCGACGACCGGCCAGCCGAAGTCTCCGCCGCAGCAGCCGAAGCCGCCGCAGCATCCCGGTGGGACGTGGTGGTCGTCTCGATGTCGCGGATGGAGTCTGCGGTAGCCGCAGCTTCCTCCGCCGAGTCGGCCGCGTCGTTGGCCGAGTTCCGGGCGTCTACCGACAGGCCAGTCACCAGGGTAGCGATCTCGCGCACCTGGGCAACCGAGCCGGTCAGCTCGTTGGTCATCCCCTTGACCTCCTTCTGGAGCTGCGGGAAGGACGGCAAGGTGTGGTTGACGCCGAGGCCGTCCGTCACAACGACGGTTCCTTCTTCCTGCGTCAGCAGCGAGATCATCTGATTCTCGCGGGTGTTCCAGCGGTCAACGACTTTCGACAGGCGCTGAGCCAGGTCGGAGTTGGAGACGTAGCCGGGAGTGGTACTCATGCGGTAGAGGGTTCCTTGAAGGGTGGGTTATCGAATGCCGAAGGCGAAGCCGCTCACTCCCACAATCTGGAAGTCGGGGTAGCTCGCGGCGTCATAGCCATGGACCTGCGGGTATCCGGGGGTGGCCCGCGCGCGGACACGGAACTGCCGAGTGCTGCCCGTCCATGCGCCGGAGGCGGACAGGGTCACGGTCTTGTCGTAGGTGTAGTAGTCGGCGTGGGTGAAGCTGTTGCCTGTACCGTCCATCACGGAGACCAGCGAGTGGTAGAGCGCGGGTTCGTAGGAGGCGATGACGGCCCAATAGGAGTCCCGCAGCTCCTCCAGGATGACGTGGAGGCCATAGACCAAGCGGTTCGCGGTCACGGTCACGGAGACGGAGGGCGTGTGCCCTTCGCCTGCCAGGACAGGCGCACCGAGCGTCCAGGAATGAATCTGCACCCAATCGCCCGTGGCGAGGAAGTTGTTGCCCGAGCGATAGCACAGGCTCGTCGCGCCGCCCCAGCTAATGCCGGTTGCGGACTGGAACTGCCCCACGACGTTCGGCGCATTGACGCGCCCGGCGAACTTCGCGCCGCCACCGCGGTCCACGTAGAAGACTGCGTTGTTCCCATCCTTGCCACCGGAGCCGACCCATAGGGGGAAGTCGCCGATGTTGGACATTTCGGCGCGGAACTCGTTGGCGTTCACCACGTTTCCGTTCGCGTCAAGAGTGTGCGTCTTGAACGTGCCGCCGTTGATCGTGCCCGCGTTGGCCGTGAGGGCCGACAGGTTGTTCACCCTGATCTTGTCTGCGGTGATCGTCCCGTCCACCACCAGCGCACCTTGGATGCCCACGGTGGATAGGCCGCCAACGCTGCCGATCACGAAGGGGTACTTCACGTTTGCCAGGTTGCCGCCTTGGGTGTACTGCGGGTGGACGAAGGCGAATCGGTCGGCGCTGACGATGAAGTCACTGCCCGTCTGCGGGTTGGCCGACAGGGCGATACCGGCGACCACAGGCACCCCGTTTACGGTGCCTGCGTTGATCTTCACCGAGTAGTTCGCCTGCCACTGGCCGTACATGCCGGAGTGTTCCCCTGCGACGACCGAGAAGTTCTGCTGGAGCGTGGCGAACGCGCCGTCCTTGAATGCCTGCACCTGGGTGCTTGCGATGGCCTGGGCTTGTGCCGCGTCGATCTTGGTGGACTGGAGTTGCTGAACCAGCGCACCGGTCGGGGACGCTGCGTCGATGTCGGCCTTCCGCCAGGCGGAGCCATCCCACATATACGTCAGGTATGCACCGGTCTGGCCGGTCTTCACCCAAAACGACGGCACCTTGAACCCGCCAGTAGGGGCGGTGGGTGCGGAGGCACCGAAGTAGGTGGGTGCCGTGGTCGTCTGGAGGGTGGTGAGCTGGGACGCCAGCGCGCCGCGAGCGGATGCCTCGGCGGCGATCTTTGTATCCACAGCAGCAGTGACGTCAGACTCAGTCTTGTCGATCTCCTGCTGAATGCCTTTGCCCACGTCGGTCCCGAATCGGGCCGCCAGGGCGGTGCGGAAGGAGGTGTTCGCACCCGTCGCGGTGACGTTTGACTGGAGGGTCTGCTCGGTAGCGGCGATGTTCTCGCCGTGCTTCGTCACGGTGGTCTGCGTGTTCTCCAGGCTTGCCTGGGTGGCATCGGCCTTCTGCCGCAGTGCGGTGACCGTCTCGGCCATGTTGCCTTGCCACTGAGCCGTGGTGGTCCGTAGGGCCTCCACCGAAGATCCGGTCTGGTCTACGCGGGTGTTGACCTTGGTGATGTCGGCGGCGAGGTCCTTGCCCACCTGGGCGAGCTGCCCGGAGACGCGGGTTACGTCGGCGTTGGTTGAATCCACCCGACCGTTTACCTCGTTGATCTCCTGGGCGAAGTTGTCCTCGACCTGCGCCAGCTTGTTGTCCACCGCAGTGAATGATGCGGAGGTCTTGTCCGCCTGGGCTTGGAGTTTCTGCTCGATCTGCGCCCGGTTCTCGCCCACCTGGACGCCCAGCAGGCGCGCCGACTCTGCAATGGCTTCGTCGGTGGTGGCCTTGACCGACTCGATCCGCTGGTTGAGGGCGGCGGAGACGGCATCGTCGCCATTGCCGATCTGCGCGTGCAGCTCGGTGGTCGCGGTGACGATGGCCTTGTTTGCGTCTGCGATGGCCTCGTTCACTTCCAGGAATCGGGCCGCGTTGTCCACGCCCGCCTGTTGGAAGCGCGCGAACAGTTCGGTTGTCTCGCGGGCGATGACCTGAGCGGCCTCCTCCACCAGCTCGATGCGGGTGTAAGCGGTGCTGATCTTGTCGCCGTAGTCGCGCTTCACGTCGTGAAAGTCGCGCCGGGTCTCGAAGTATTCGAGGTCGATCCGGTTGGCCTCGTGCGCTCGGAGAATTTCCTCCAGCACCACTTCGGCGTTCATATCAATCAGGTCGATGCGCGTCAGGAGGTCCTGGAGTGCAGGGGAGCGCATGACACCGTCGATGATGACGTTGATGTCGGGGTTGCCGGTGCCAGGCCCTCCGCCATTACCGCCGCCGCCATTGCCCCCGGTGCCGAACTCGGCAGCTTCCTGGTGGGCGTACAGCAGTTGGCGAATGGACTTGTTGAGGTCGCGTGCCGGGAGGTTCGCGCCGTCCTTGTAGGAGATCAGCGGGGAACCGATGGGGGTGAATCGACGCAGCAGGACGACGAAAGGTGCGTCCAGGATTCCGTCCTGGGACGGCAGCTCTACGGTAGTTGCGTCAAGCCAGGTCAGTGAGACCTGACGTTCAGCGTCCTCCTTCCCCACGAACGCGCGCACATGGTCGCGGTCAATGAAGGGGAACGGGACGTTCAGCCGGAGCGCGTCGCCAGGTCCGATCTCGAACCGGACGAACGACAGTCCGCGTGCTTGCTCTTGCATCGAATCCTCAGAAAAGGGCGAGGCCCCTTTCGGGGCCTCGGGTGGTGTTACTTGTCGGTGCCGTCCTTGCGGTCCGGGAAGTTCTCCCTGATCGCGTAGTCGGCGAGGTTGCGTGCGCCTGTCATGTTGTTGAAGGCCCAAATCTTCCAGAAGTCCTGCATCTGCTTCTCGGTGATCTGCTCGTCGTCCTTGATGGCAGCGCCGATCATTCGACTGGAGCCATACACGCGGTTTGCCAGGTCGAGCGTGGGGATGCCCATGATTCCGTTGGACAAGCCGGTCGAGCGGTTGTTGGAGAAGATAGGGTCGTTGCCGAGAGTGTCGGCCCACACGAAATCGGTGATCGACGGGATGGCCGTGGACCAGCTCGATTGGGCGATGCTGTTCTTGTAGAAGTTGGCGGTGGTGAGCTGCTTCTTCCGCTGCTCCTCATTGCCGATGGTGTTGATGTACGTGCGCGCCGCCCAGCCCATGCCGGCCGCCGACGCCGAAAGCGTGACCATCATGTAGGTCCGCCAATCGTCGTAGTGGTGGAACGAATTGAGGAAGTGGCGCGTGTAGCTGTTGACCATGAAGCTGCGGAACTGCGTGACCAAACGCCCCACGGTGGAGTGCATCAGCTCGATGGAATCCGATGCGTCGCCTTCGAGAACCTGGTGACGCGATACGCGGAACAGGAATGCAGCCATGCGCTCCCTGGTCTCGAACGAGACAGCGTTCGGGTCGATTTGGTCGATCTTGCGTTTACCCTTGAGGTAGCCGAACAGGTCAGCCTGGGCCTTCTCGTCAAGTCCCCAGGAACGCAGACGTGCCACCTCGGCCGTACTCAGCTTCTTGGCGTTCGCCATATCGAGCATCCGCAGCATCGTTGCCCGTCCGGCGATTCGCTGGAGCATGGTGTTCACAGGAGCCATGCCAGACATCACCGAGGTGACGTGGGAGGCACCGTTGAGGGCGTTGTCGAAGCCGACCCCGAACCGGTTGTTGCCGAACGTCGGCGGTGCGAGGGCGTCGTCGTCCATCCGCATGAAGGGAGGGTTGCGCAGCCAGTCGGTGCCAGGTGCGAACAGCGACTCCATCACTCTGGCCTCCTTAGAGGTGAGCTTCCCGTCCGCACCGCGGATCAGGAACTCCTTGGCGGCCAGCGTGGAATCAACGAAGTTCCGCACGCCTGCGTGGGCGATGGTGGGGCCGAGTTCCGCGAACAGCGAGAAGCCGACCTGGTTCATCACGCGGGAGAAGTTCCAGTTGCGGAGGGCACGCGCATAGCGCGAACCCTTGGATGCTGGATCAAGTTCAGTGGATCGGCCGAAGGTGGACTTGATGCCGATGTCCACCATTCGCTCCAGGTCCTTCACGTCATCCCCGGCGCGCTTGGCGTCGAGCTTGAGGTTGGACTGGAAGCGGTCGAGCTGTGCCCGATTACGGACGTTGAGCTTCGACGACAGGGCGGACCAGCCGGTCACCTCGCGGAGATACCGGGCCATGACCGACTCGACATCATTGTCGAAGAGGTCGCTCATCTTCACTTGGATCGCCTCGCCCGCCTCGTTGGTCAACGTGGTTGCGAAGTTCTCGTCCAGGTCGATTCGCTGCTTGGCGCGGGCGAGCTTGCTGGCCTCGTAGGTCTTGCGTTCGAGGTTGCCCATGATCTCCTGCATCCGCACAGGGGCGACGCCAGCTTCCGCCAGCATCTTCTCGATCTCCTCGACTGAGTCGGAATCGAGCGGCCGCACCAGTAGTGCGCCGCCATCCCCCTCGAAGTTCGCCTGGGCGCGCTTGAGGTAGCTATTGGAAACTGCGGACAGCAGCTCATCGTCGATCTCATCACCCTCGTCAGCGAGGGCGGCCCATGCCTTGCGCATGGCGGGCTTGACCAAACCGTCGCGGACCTGATCGAACGTCAGGCCCTTCTCGCCGAACAGGGATTGAAAGCCCTTCTCGCTCCAGTAGCGCGGCAGGTAGTTGGGGTTGTTCCGGATGTTGTCGAAGCCGTCGAGACCCGAATCCTGCGCGAGCTTGAGCGCATCGCGCATCGTCTGGCGGACGCCTTGGGCGGCCTCGATGGCTTCGGGGGAGACGTCGGTGTCGCCGCGGACAGCACGGCCGATCTCTTCGTTGAACTGGCGGCGAGCGCCGTAGTTCCACCAGTGGGTACCGGTGCGGTCCTTGAAGTCCGCCCATGCCGCATTGGACGTGCCGCGCCATTCGGTCTCCAGGGTGCCGAGGTGGCGCTTGGAGAACTCGGTGGCGGATTCCTGCACGGCGATGGAGCGGTCGGTATAGCCGACGCCGTCGCGGAACAGGCCACGGCCCGCCTCGCGGACCAGCGTGGACTTGGCCTTACCCATGCGCGCCGCTAGGTCGCGGCGGATACTGGCGTAGGCGGGGGCGATGTGCGCGTTGGTGAGCGCCTTGTCGGCGAACTCGACCTCGCGGTCGGTTCCCTCGCGCAGCGGGGAAATACCGGGGGTACGGTCTTCGGGGAGGTTGGCGACACGGGCAGCGGACAGAGAGTCCTTGCCGAACGTGCTGGTGGCCAGCTCCTTGACTCGGGAGGGATCGACGTCACCGTCGTACAGCGCGCCGCGCCGCGCGCCCAGCGCACCAGCGAACGCGAAGGAAGTGGCGGCGTTGAGAGCCAAGTCTTCGAGGTGCTGGGACGGGTCGTACTGCATGGACGCGCCCTGGACCACCGTGGTGACGGCCGCCGCCTGGAGGCCAGAGCGAGCCATGTTGGCGATACGTCCAGCCTTGGCGGCATAGCCGAGGCCACCGGAGGCGATGTCGATACCGGTGGCGACCGGGTCGGTGAGGCCCAGCGCGATGTTGCCGCCAAGGCCGAACTGCGCCAGGTCTTCGTCCGCCATCTGGTTCTGGAAGGCGATGCTCTCCAGGTAGCTCAGATGCTCGTCGGAGGTGGCCTTACCGAACAGCTCCCACTGCTCGGGACGGAGGCCCAGCGTTTCCCAGCGCTTACGCGCGTCGGTAGGAATGCGGTAGTCGGGGGTCGGCTCGAAACCAAGGGAGGTAACGAAGCGGTCGATGAAGCCGATGCCGCCTTTGACCTGCGCGGCACCGATACCGTCCCACACGGTCGTCTGGTCCTTCCGGCGCTGCGCTTCCTCTCGGGCTGCTTTGTTCTCGCGGACGGCATCCACGACGGACTGCTGGCGCGCAGGCGCGAGCTTGGTCTCGTCAGCGCCGGGAAGGTTCTCGAACATGCGGGTTATTTCCTCGTCAGGTACTCCAGAAAGTCCTCGGGGACTGCCGGGGTTGCGTTGGTAGGGGCGGGGGTTCCGAGCGTCTTGCTCAGGTCGTCCAGCGCGGGGGCGGTCCACACCGGCTTCTGTTGCTCCACGGCGGACGCCGGGAGGCCTGGCCGGGCAATCACAGCGGGTACTGGCTGATCGCTGCTGGTGGAGCGCTGCTGGCGCATACGGCGGGCGGTGTTGGCGAAGGAGTTTGCCTCCGCAGCCTGGCGTTGCTCGACTGCGTGCCGAGCGCGGTATTCGGCCAAGTCACCCTCCCAGCGCTTGTGCCCGGAAGCGATCATTGCCGGGGAGAACCCGATGGCGCGCTTGGTGTCCGGATCGGTCAGCGGGTAGCCGTCCTTGCCGACCACCTGCCACTGAGCGGGGTTGCGCGGATTCGGGACAACGCGGAGGTCGTCCACGTCCAGGTCCAGCTTCTTCGCAACGCTGCCTAGCAGCACCTCGGTAGCCTCCTCTGCACCCTTGGGCATACCGATGTTCGGCACGCGAGCGTTGTTGACCACCGTGTGCTGCGAGTCAAGGCGACCCACGGCGGCACGGATTGCGTCCTCGCCGGTGACGCCCGAGTTCATCGCAGCGAACCGTTCGGCCTCCTCGCGGATGCGGAGGATTTCGCGTGGGTTGCGCTGGTGACCATCGGCGGTCTCCAGGTACTCCTTGATCTTGTCCTTCCAGGCGTCGCTGACGACCTGGCGGGCTTCCTCTGCCTGCCGCTTGCCCTGACCGAAGGTCTGGACCGATTGCTCGAACGACAGGCCGATGTCCCGTGTGTTCCGGTAGTGGGCTTCCAGGATTCCAGCGGAGTCGCCCGAGGCCACACGAGAGGCGTACACCGGGTCAAATGCACGGAGCTGCGAGTACAGCGTGGTCGCAGCCTCGAACGCTTGCTTGTTGCTCGGGGTGGCGCGGTCGAGAATTGCGGAGAGCTGCGGGATCGGCACGCCAAGGTTGGCGTACTTGCGGATCAGCGCCCCGCGTTGTGCTTGCGGGGTGGCATCCCACTCCTTGCCTGCGGCTTTGCGAATCTCCGAGTCGGAGAACGAGTAGGCGTTGCCGCTTGCGATAGCCGCGCGGAGGGCTGCGTCCTTGTTGCGCTCCTTCGCCTCGGATTCCCAGTGGCGGAGCGTCTGCTCCTGCTGGGTGTTCCAATGACGACGGAATTGCATCAGGTCGCCGCCCGACAAGCCGAACTTCTCGGCGTACCCGTCGATGGCTTTGTGCGTCAGGCGGCCCTTGTCCGCGAGGTCCTGGAGGGACCACTCGGCCTCGGCCATTGCCTGATCGCGGGCTTCGTCCTGGCGCTTTCTGATGACGGTCGCACCAGCGGCGGCTGCGCGCTGGAGGTCATCCTGGTATTTGGGGCTGTTCATCAGGCCAGGAGAACCGTCGTCACGCGGCTTCTCGAAGAAGCCCACGATGTCGGCGGGGTCGCGTTCGCCGGACGCCAGCAGGTCCACGGCGGCGCGCGCCACGATGGCGTCCACGTCGTCGCGGTTGAGGTAGGCAAACTCCTCGGAGTCGAGGTTCTGGTACAGGGCCTTCATGCCGCCTTCGGCCAGCAGAGAGCCGTCCTTCATCCCCTCGCGGGCAATGACGGTCAGCGACTCTTCCTGCCGGGCAAAGGTCTCCTTCACGGAGTCCTCAGTCCACTTGAGGCGCACAGCATCGGCCGCACGACCTACAGCGGGCAGCAAGGCTTGCTTGACTTGGGGGTCTTGAAACTCGGGCGCAGCCAGTAGTTCGCCCAAGGAGGTGCGGAGGGCAGGCTCGATGTCTGAACCCGGCTCGGCCTTGGCGAGCTGCTTGCTCGCTTCGACCTGCCAGTCCCGGATGCGGAGCGCACCATCGGTCTTGAGGTATCCGCGCCGCCAGGGTTCGGACTGAGCGGCCAGGGCCTCCGCCGCTTGGCGGGGGGTTCCGGCCAGGTCTTCTTCCATGCGCGCCGACTGGCCCGCAGTGGTGTCTTCCTTGGCCTTCTTCTGCGCACCGAGCGCAGCTTGTCGGCCAGCCATGTTGGCTACCCGGCCGAGGACGGCCGCGGCCGTTCCGGTAAGCGCACCGGCACCACGGGCTACGCCAAGGTCCGTCTGGACGGCAAGCGCCGGTGCTTCGCTGTTACGCCCGACGACGTCGGTGCGTCGGGTGATCTGAGAGCGGCCACGGGCCATGCTTAATCTCCGTCAGGGATCGAGAGGCGCTTGTAGTCGGCGATGTTCCCGTAGGCGCTCATGCCTGCCTGGGCGACACCACCAAGCGCCTCGGCGTTGTTGGATCGGATGCGCGCACGGCTCTCCTCGCCGGAGGCGATGATTCCGTTGCGGCGGTTCTTGTCGATGAGGGCGATGTCACGGCCAGCCTGGCCCATGATGTCGTTTGCGATGATCGAGACCGAGTTGCCGGAGACGGCGGACTCGGCAGCAGCGGCGCGGAAGGAGGCGCGCATGGCGCGTGCCTCTTCCATGCGGGCCTGCGTCTTCTCGGCAGCAGCATCATTCACTTGATCCTGCTGTCGCTGGGCCAGCTCCTCGGTGGCCTTGTTGTTCTGGTTGGTCTGATACATGGTCGTCATCGCGCCGACAGCGGCGATGCCGATCTGTACGGCTACCGGGTTACACATGCGTGTTTCTCCACGAGGACGAACGGCACCTTGGCGGCACCGAATTCGTCGAAGGTGCAGACCTCGCGGAACCCCAGCCAGCGGAGCCAGCGCAGGGTCGTTGCAGCCTGCGCATCGACGAAGTTGAAAAGGAAGGTGAACTTGCCCGCCCACCGGTCGGTGATGCGCAGCGTCTCCTTGAGGAAGACACGGCGGGACTTGGGGGACACCAGGTAGTCGGTGCCCAGCAGCCATACACCAGCAGCACCGTCGAAACGGGCGTATCCGAAGATGCACAGCACGATGCCGTCGTGGACCGCCGCATAGCAGCGGTCGCTCTCGGTGATGGCGTATACGAGCGCCTGGAGAGGGGTGTGCCCATGCGACGCCGCCACCTCCAGGACATCGTCCTGTCGCATGTGGTCAGCGACGAAGGCGATGTCGTCGGAGGTGGGGCGTCGATAGGTCAGGGTCATAGGCGGCTTCGAGTGACAAACATGCCGCGCCACTGTGCAGACTGGAACCAGCACTGGAACGGCAGACGGTTGACGAGGTGGATGCGACAGGCTTCCGCGTTGGACAGCACGGGGAAGCGACGCGACCCGGAGTGGAACGTAGGGGACGAGGTGCGGAATGCGGAGTCGTTGAGGACACGGGCGGTGTAAGCACCGCTGTGCGCGGCCAGGAAGGTCTCGCGGCGGCCAGTGCCTTTGCTTTCCACTTCGACCTCGAAGTAGGCCGCGTCCTTGTAAGCGACTTCGATGTCGCGCACTTGGAGGCGTCCGATCAGAACGGCCTGCTTGTCGTCGGAGCGCATCAGCGGACGAGTCAACGTGAGCCGATGCTCGTAGTTCATACCGACGACGACGCGGCCTTGCGCGTGGTTGCCTGGAAGGACCAAGCGCGTGCCGCCGTTCGCCCACGACGTGCCTGCGGGCAGCTCCAGGTAAGCACCTGGGTCTTCCCAATCGTCCGTCTTGAGGACGGTGACGGTCATGCCCTCATCCACGATGAAGGGCAGGTCGATCCAGGTCTGGTTGCCGAACGCTTGGTAGGAGGGCTGAACCACCGTCATGCGATCCATGAGGTAGGTGTAGTCGGCGGTGACGTCGGCATCTTCCTGGTTCAGCGCCAGGTTGAACCGCAGCAGCTCACACCCGCCTGCAGGGGAAGCGGCAACCACATACAGGGTGTCCGCAATGCAGTGCATATGGACCACGCGGCCGACTGCCGAGATCGTCCAGCGAGTCCACGAGGACTGCTGCTTCTCGTCGCCAGCCCATCGCACGAAGTAGGCGTAGACCTGTGATTCACGGGGGTTGTCCAGGGCGACGAACACGGCGTCCGCCTGGTCGCCCGTGGCGAGCGCGCGGATGCGGCCAGGAATGTAGCGCGGGACATGCGCGGTCACGTCGGCGGCGTCGCCGGTGACCTCGGTGTCGTCCATGAAGTATTCCCGGATCGTGGCGTACTTGCCTTCGTCATCGACGGAATACAGCGACTCGCCCATCAGCTTCGGCTTTACCCAGGGGGAGGAACTGTAGGAGTTGACGGGGTCGGACTTGACGTACTTGGATGCCATGTACGGCTCGGCGGTGAGCATGTGCTGGCCGCCTGCCGCCGCGAGGAACAGCGACGACTTGAAGGGAACCGCGTGGTAGAGCGTCGTCACTCCGTTGGTCACGACCGCGGTGTCGATGGGATCACTGTCGAGGACCTGGGTGACCGAGGTACGCCACAGGTTGTACGGGTCGGTGACCTCGGACAGCAGCACGTTCTCCGTGGAGAGGAAGCCGAGGCGCTCCCGGTGGAGGAACACGTCGCGGATGCGCTGGCCGTCCAGGGAGGGCGGCGGGTTCGAGTCCTGATCGCCGGAGAGACGCGCGGTCCACTCGGGGGCACCGAGGGAGAACCAGAAGCCGTCCGCGTGGATGGGGTCAGGGATGCGCTTGAGGATCAGCGGCATCGTCTTCGAGTCAAACCGGTGCTTGATGCCGGGCTTGGCTACTTCGAGGTAGACCTTCTCCGACTGCTTCTGCACGTAGTAGTCGTCGAACTCTGAGAGGTCGGAGCCGATGACGTTGTAGATGGCACCTGTCGGCACCGTCGCTGCGTCTTTGCCGCTCGGCAGGTCAGACATCGTCTGCACGGAGCCGACCAAGGTTCCGGGCGACAGCTCGTCCGACAGCTTCACCGAGACCAGGCGGTTCACGATGAAGGTGGTGTCGGCGTAGGTACAGGTCGAGAACACCGACCACGGGCGCTGGCCCTGGGTGTCCAGGTAGTCCAGCGCGGCCCCTGTGACGTTCACGGTGTACTCGTAGGCCGTCTCGTGGTCGAACACTCGTACCGAGCGATGACCGACGACTACGATGTAGCGCTCGGTATCGTCTCGGACGATGGAGTGGAAGTGAGAATCGGGGTTGAGGTCGGCGCGCAGGTTGCCTACGAACTCTGCGGGCGGGCGCTTGCCCGCGCCCATTGCCGCGTGCATCCAGGCGTTAACCGCCTCGGAGAGCTGTGACGGCGAACGGACTGTGTCGTCCTGCTGCGAGGTGCCGCCGAGGAAAGTTGGATAGGTTCCGGAGACCAGAGGCATCAGACGTCCCAAATGTCAGAAACGTCCGACGAACCGGACAGGAAGTTGTGGCCGCGCGCGTAGACGAAGTCGGCGTGTTCAAGCCCGAAAATCTCGAATGCCTCCCGCTCGTGGTCCTCGTTGAAGACGTATAGCTGGTCACTGCCGAGCTGCTTGGTCTGGAAGATGCGGGCTGCGCGGATTGCGATGTAGCGGCGGGCGGACTCGGGAAGGTCCTCGAAGTCCAGATGCCACACGATGTTGGTGGCGGTCGGTGCCGCGGAGAATTTGTCCTCGCCAGTGCGGGGGTTGATGACGCGGGTTCCTCGGACAACCAGAGGGGTGCCGCCGCGAACCGGAGTCATCTTGAGGATCGACGCGGGCGGCAATACGCGGCCCTCGGCGTCCAGGGTGAACGTGTAGGTGTCCTGCTCGTTGAACCACCAGCCCTTCGTCTGCACCTCACGGCTGACAGCGCGGAGGGTGTCGAAGGCGATGGAAGCGTCTACGTTGCCGAGTGCTTCCAGGTCGCTGATCGGGGTTTCGCCGATTGCGCCGAGCATTTCGTTGACGGCCTCTAGGGTGGTCGTCGGGGTAAGTTCCATTGCCATGTGGGTAGGTTCCGGGCAAAAAAACGGGGGACACCCGTGAATGGATGTCCCCCGTAGGTGGAGAGAGAAGGCCCGCCGATTTGCGCTTGCGTGCAGAGGCGTGGCGGGCGTGTTGCGGATTAGGCCTTCGACAGCTCGATGGCACCGCGCGGGTCGAGTTCACCGTGACCCAGCGCGTACTTCGCCAGCATCAGGGTGCCCTGCTTCTCGCCCTGGTAAACGTCTTCCAGGGCCAGGTCCAGCAGCTTGAGCGTGCCCACCGCCGAGCGATGGAAGATCACGCCCACGGTGTTGCTGTAGTCGCCGCGGTACTTCGCCAGCACCTTCGGCGCAGCAGCTTCGTTGGCCTTCGGCATCGAGTTGATCTTCACCAGCGGAATGCGGGCGATGGAGGCGATGGTCGCCTGGCCGTAGGAGCCGTTCGATTCCGGGTTGATGTCGCGGTCGATCAGGTCCTTGTTCTCGGTCAGCAGATACCACTGAGCCGGGGACAGCGCGCCGGTGAACTCGTTGGTGTTGTCCGGCAGCAGCTTCTCGTCGAAGATCATGCGTGCCTGACGGAAGGCGTCGGCCAGCACGCTCGGGTCGGAGGCCAGAGTCGCGGCCGAGATCACGGCACCGCCCGGCTGGCCTTCGACCTTGCCTTCGGTGATGCGCGCGGCACGGATGGCGCAGCGCAGCTCGTTCAGCATTCGCTTCTGCGCCAGTTCCAGGCCCTGCTGGCGGGTGTACTCGGAACGCACGTCGTAGTGGTTCATCGCTTCGTCGATGTTGGCGATGAAGGCGTGCGAGATCAGCATCGGGTCGAGCGTCAGGATCGTCTCGTTGTGTTCGACGATCATGCCGTTGATCTCGGTGCCCGGAACGTGGTACTCGGAGCCGATGGTGCCCATGTTCGGGAACGACGCCGACTTGCCGCTGTCGATGTTGCGGTTGGTCACGCGGCCTTCGAGCTTGTAGTTCTCGACGTAGCTGGTGATGACTTCGGCGGTGTAGTTCTGCTTGAACAGTGCCCAATCATCGCCCGTTGCCTGGACCTGACCGATGCGGGACGGATTCGCGTTGCTCATGTAATTCCTTGGTTTGAATGGAGAGGGTTATTAGCGGAACAGGGCGCTGACACGCAGGCGGTCAGAGACCTCCTTGCGGTACGCCGGGTCGCGGCGGTAGCGCGGATCGCGCATCGCGTCGGTGACCTGGGCTTGCGACAGGAACGGCTTGACGCCGCTGTCGGCGTTCGGTGCGGTCTTGCCCGCGATCAGGCGGCCATTACCGCCACGGAGAGCAACGATGCCTTGGACGGCCAGTGCAGCGCGGCCGGAGTCGCCGGAGGTAACCGCCTCGTTGAAGGCGCGCTTCTGCTCGGCGTTGAGGTTGGTCCTGGCCCACTGGACCAGACCCTTGTACTGATCGGCACCACCAGCGGCGGAGAACACGGAGTTCTCATAGTTCGCGCGGCGAGCGCCCAGGCCCTCGACATAGACGTCCACCAGCTCCTTCGGATAACCGGCCTGCGCCAGCTTCTCGTAGGACTCGGCGGACAGTGCGCCAGCGGAGTTGAACTCCTCGGCGAACGAGTCCAGGTTGAGACCTGCTTTCGACAACGCATCACGAGCGTCGTCTTCGGTGGTGTCCTCGACAGTCAGGGTCGAGGTGTCACCGTTGCCGCCCTTGTCGTCGGCCGGCTGTTGGGTGGCCGCGAAGGCGGCTTCCAGTTCTTCCACGGTGGCGAACTTTCCGCCGAAGAGGCGACCGTCGCCGTCAGCGGGGCCGCCCTGTACGGGCGGCTGCTGGTTGGCTGCGGGCTGGCCTTCGATCTGCACGATGGTTTCGGACTTGCCCGGCTGGCTCATTACTCGGCCTCGGCGGCGACGGCGTTGCGGATCACCAGGCCGTTGGCCTTACGGGTGATCTCGATGTTGCCCTTCTTCTCGAAGGCCGGTTCAGCCTTGGGCTGCTTGGCGGGCTTCTGGTCCTTGGTGTCGGTCTGTTCGCTCATGTGCTTCTCACTGAGTGGGTGGTTGGGTCATCGCGGACGCGATGTTGGGTGCGGCGCGCACCATTGCTTCCTGCATTGCACCGTCCTGCTGCTCGGCGGCGAGTTCGTCGTCGGAGCGGATCAGGCCCTTCGTGGAAATGTCGGAGGCGGATGCGAGGCGGGCGATGGCTTCGCCAGAGTTGAGTCGGCGGGCGACCTCTTGGTCACCGACGAGAGCCTTGGCGGCTTCGCCGAACTCCATCAGCTTGTTCAGGTCATGACCACGGCCGAGGGCTGCGATGCCGACCGTCACGCGGGGCTTGAGGAGTTCCGTGGGGAGCTGCGGCAGACGACCGGCGCGCTGGAGCTTGTCCAGGCGGCGGCGAATGAGCGGCAGCAGTAGTTGTTCAGCGGACATCGAATAGAAGCCACCGAGGGAGTCATCGAGTTCCTGCGACATCACACGGATCTCGTATGCGGTCACCCGCTCGCCTGGGCGCTGCACTGCGGAACGCACGCCAAAGATCAGCTCCAGCGATTGCTTGAGCTGGTCGGCTTCGGTGCGAACAAAGTTCAGGTCGTAGGCTTTCTCAAGCTGGAGCGTCGAGACGTCAGCCGCGTCGCCACGGAGGACGGCACCGGACTCGGCTTCGACAAGCTGCTTCTCTCGGATGGCCGAGGTCGGCTTGAGGAACATGATGATCTTCGCCATCGCAGCGGCACCCTTTCGGATGGCCCTGCGCAGCGCTTCCAGGGACTCGAACGCCCCGACGTAGTCATACACCAGGCCCTCGCCGTAGTCGTCCGTGAGGGACGGAGGCGCAGCCACGGGAATCCAGGGGCAGGCGTCGATGGGGTAGGTGCCGAAGGTCTCAGGGACCTCCACGCCTTCCACTTCCTGCACAACCTCCCACTGCTGGCCGTCTTCGGATCGGCGAATCCAGGTGTAGAGGTTGACGTCGTCGTTCTTCGTCTTCTCGTCTCGCTCAGTTGCGAGCTTTTGCACGACCGCAGCTCGGATCGCCTCGGGCAGCATCGCGGGTGCGATCTTGTCCAGGGTAATCATTTCGAGGGTATTGCCCAGGCCGTCCTTATCGATGACGAAGGACGTCAGCGGGTAGAGCTTGGGCTTCCCCTCGTCGGGGTCATACAGCAGGAAGTTGCCGGTGACGATGGCGTGCTTGGCGGCCTCGGAGAGAACCGAGCGGATGCCGCTGGTCTCCAGGTCGTTGATGACCAGGCGCTCCACGTCCACCAGCGCGGCCTCCAGTTCGGAGGTCTCCACGCCAGCCTGCTCGGCGATGTTCTCGGTGTCAGCTTGGTCGGGGGACAGCTTGAAGATGCCCGCGTTCGGCGGGAGCCACGAGAGCATGATCTTCGAGCCGAGCGCGTTGACGCACTTCGGGCCAGTATCGATGTAGGCGGAGCCGGGCGAGCGGTTCTTGGCACCCTCGTCCACCCACAGGCGGGGGAGGGTGACCTTAGCGCAGCGCTTGGCGCGGGTCTCGGCTTCCTTTCGGTTGGTCTTGAGGTCGGCGTAGCGCTTCGCGGCCGTTACTTCATCGGCCGAGGACTGCTCATTCGCCATTCGGAATGGTCAGTCCGGAGTAGGTTGAGTCGTTCAGGTCAAGGCGCACCTTGGTCCGACGACGGGCGGCTGCTGCCTGCCCTGTCGGCTGGGTGTCCTGGCGGGTGAGGAGGACGGGGTCTTTCTCCTCCGCATCCGGCATCTTGGGCTTACTGCACATTTAGCGGCGGTTGCGTTCCTTGATTTCGACGAGCCGCAGTTCCTTGAGTTTCAGGATCAGGCGGCGCTCGCCTTGGCGGAGAAGGAACTCCTCGCGGCAGTCCTTCGGGTTGTAGATCGCCTCGGGGTACAGCTCGTCGAGGCGGTCGATCAGTTCGTAGGAGTGGAGCGGGATGTCCATAGGTGTCCTAAGTAGAACTAAGGTTGGGAAACTTGCGTTTCCCCCGATGATGACGACTAAAACCCCGGCTTATTCAGCCAGGGCAGCAGCCCAGGAACGGAGATTGTGGAGGGGGCCGTTGTTGTCCACGACCACGTCCACCAAGGCGGCGGATACGCCGTTCTCGGAGGCATGGGCACCCACCTTCACTGCGCCCCGGCGCTCGACCTTGACCACTGCTCCGCCGTGCCAGTCGTGGATGAAGTCGGCCTCGTTGTCGAAGCGGACGTCCGAAACGACCACGCCGGTCGCGCCTTCGCGGCGGGCCTGGCGAATCTTCTGTTCCACGACCTTGATCCACAGGTCGCGGTCGATCATGTTGCGGCCCCATTCGGTACCCACGGTCTGCATCAGGTGGCGCGGGGTCTGGCCGTCCAGCCAGTCGAGGGGCTGCTCCTTCTCGGGGCCGTCTTCCATCGCCGACAGCGGGAAGCCGGTGATGTCCGCCACGAAGGCCCGGATCGGGGCCGCGAAGGACAGCTTGATGAAACCGTGGTCGTTGACCAGGTAGTCGGCCAGGGTGTCCTTGCCGCTGCGGGCCAGGCCCGTGATTCCGATGATCTTCATGGGGACTCCAGAAAAGAAAAGGCCCGCGCTCGGCGGGCCTTTGGGGGCTATGATTTGAAGACTTAATGCGAATGGAGCTGCTGCATGGCCGACGAAGGTCAGATGCCGTCTAAGCCAGATTGGGTCGATGCTGAGTTCGACAGGCGCACAGAGGGCTATAACGAGTTGAACTTCCTTGAGAAGTTCGGGATGTTCATGGCAAACGCGCAGCTCCTCGAAATGGGAGCCAAGCGAGTTCTCGTGGACAAGTTCGGCGAGGACTTCGACGAGGTCGAAGCGTTGCCACTAGGCATTCTGCGGAAGCGGTTAAAAAGTAAGGGCGTGCGGCCTGACATCTTGTACGGACTTGAACACATGACCGAGTCGCGCAACCGAATCGCGCACGCCATCCTGGCCGAGCATCACCTATGGGTAACCGTCACAGGCAACCGGTCTCACAATCGGCAGGAAAGGGAGATAGACAAGGCGTACTTGGAGCTTGTCCACTTCAACATCTTCTTCGAGTTCGTTGAAGACAATGACCTATTTATGCCTGTCGGCTAGATTTACGGCGTCCAGAGGTTGACCACCCCTTTCTTCGGGTTGTAGTCGCCGTAGCGCAGGATTCGCGCGAGGCGGGCTTGAATGACGGCATCCTTGACGGTCAGCGGCTTGTCTCCTCCGCGCGGGATGCGGGTGGTGTAGGCGGTCTTGACGGCGTCCCACAGGGCGGCCAGGTGGACCTCGGGGGTCTCGTCCAGGTGGGCCTCGTGGATGGGCATCAGCAGCTCGTCGGCGAGCTTGTGGCCGATGCCGGGGAATCCCGTGTAGTGATCGACGGTGTCGCCCGTGAGCGTCTGCTTCATCCAGAAGAGGTTGGCGTCATGCACGCTGATCGTTCGCGTACCGAGGTCAGGCTTGTTCGGGTTGTAGAGGCGACCGGGGATCGTCTGCATGTCCTTGTCGATGGACACCATGATCCGGCTGCCAGGGCAGCGCTTCGGACGCGGGTGCGTCATCAGCAGGCCCAGGATGTCGTCGCCTTCCAGATTCTCGATCTCGACGATCTTGTCTGCGTACTCCCGGTAGACGAACTCGTCCAGGATGTGCCACAGGGCGGGTTTCGGTTTCTCGCTGCGGTTGGCCTTGTAGTCTGACTTCACGTCCTTGCGGAAGTTGTGTTTCTTGCAGGACAGGGCCAAGACGTACTTGGTCGTGCCGAACTTCTCCAGTAGGTCCTCAATGAACTCGTCGAGCTTCACTTTGGCGCGCTCGGGCTGGATCGCCTCGACGGTGTTGCCGTCGCCATTCCAGTCGATGTTCGCGGTGTTGGAGAACGCGAGCTGGTAGCGCAAGACGTCCGCGTCGATGATGAGGGTGGGGGACTTGTCGCTCTCTCGCTTCACTTCTCGATCTCCTTGAGGACTTCGCGGGCGCTGACCTTGTCGGCGTTGCACCGCAGGAGGCCGTCCTCAGCGTTCCCACCGAAGCGGTAGAGGTCGTAGGTTGTGGTGGTGGGGTCAGCCATGATCGCGTCGAGGGACTTGTGCGTCCCTTCGATCACGGTGGGCTGGAGGAACTGCTCAGGGTTTGCGCGCACCGAGGTGTGCGTCGCGCAGCCCGTCAGGAATGCGCTCATCGAGATAAGCGCGAACAGCAGGTTCTTCATTGCGTGCGGTCTCCACGGAACGGTCCACGCGATTGCGTGCGTCCCGGATTGCTTGGTCGAGGGTGGCGCGTCGGATGGCCTCCCGATTCAAGGTGGCGACCGACTGCTTGAGTTCGTCGAACTGCTCGGCGGTTTCTTCGAGCTTGCTGACGCGCTCCATTGCGGAGCGGTAGGTGTGGACTGCGTAGGCACCAGCACCCAGCGCAGCGATCAGCAGGAGGATGCCGATGCCGCGGAGGATGGTTGCAGGGGTCACGTCATTGGTTTTCCTGGTAATAGCACGCGACGCGCAGCAGCTCGGCCGGGGTGGCATCGCTCTTGATCTGGTTGGCGCGCGCGGAAATGACACGAACGTTGCCTCGGACGTAGCCGAGGTCGGGAACGATGCGGTCAAGGGTGGGTGAGTTCGGGCCTTGTGCTTTGCGGCCCGCAGCGCGGAACAGCGGGATGCCCAAGGCCGGGCAGTAGTCGGGGACCAGCAGGTCTTCGGCCACGAGGTCGAAGGGGAGGTCCTTGCGTACTGCCCGGCGTTTGGCCTGTCGAACGAGCGAGAGCGCGACTTCCCGTTTCCCACGGGTCAGTGCGTTTCGGCCCAATTCGCTCCCACCTTGTATTCGCCATCGAGCGGACAGCGGAACCCGAAGTAGTCACCAGCTTTGCGGATGGCGGCCTGGGCGGTCTTGCCGACGAACTCGGCTTTGTCCTCGTCCACTTCGATCTGCCACTCATCGTGGATGTTCGCCAGGAACTCGTAGTGGACGCCCGGCACCATCCCTGCGGATTGCAGGTCGGCGTCGAGGATCACCAGTGCCTTCTTCATGACGAGCGCACCGGCCGACTGCAGGAGGGTGTTCAGCGCGGCATGGTCGCTGCGGATGTGTAGCTTCCGTCCGTCGAGGCCAATCAGGTAGCCGACCTCGGATGCACGCTTCTTCACCCCTTTAACCAGCTTCTCCAGCGCCGGGAGTCCCTTGAGGAACTTGGCCCGGAGTTGGCCGCCGACCGCACGGCCCTTACTCACGATGCTGCCGAGCTTCGCGTCGCCTGCCCCGTAGAGGAAGGCGTAGATGAAGGTCTTGGCATTGTCGCGGGTGGGCAGGCCTGCGGCGGTCTGGTTCACCGAGTGGATGTCGCCTTCGAGGATCACTTTGGCGTACTCGCCGCCATCGTGACGTGCCATGAAGTGCGCGAGGCACCGCAGTTCGAGGCCACTGGCGTCCGCGCCTACCTGACGCTTGCCCTTCGGTACGGTGAACAGCTCACGACATTCCGACCCGTAGGGCACGCCGCACTTGGGCACCTGGGCGATGTTCGGCTTCGAGTGCGTCATGCGGCCGGTGACCGCTGCGTTCTGGTTCACGTTGCCGTGGATTCGGCCGTTCTTCTTCACGGCCTTGAGCCACGCCTCGTCGCCCTCTGCGAGCTGGCCGAGACGCTTGTTGACGATGAAGTATTCCAGCAGGAGCGGGATGATCGGGTACTTGAGTGGTGCCAGCACGTCTTCGTCGATCTTGACCTGGCCCTTCTCGGTGTACTCGACCGGTCGCCAGCCATAGAGCGCAGTCAGGCGGTCGGCGATGTGGGCACGGGAGGCCGGATTGAACACGACCTCCTTGTAGACCACTGCCTCCAAGCCCTTCACGTAGCCTCGGCGCCTGTCGTCGCGCTTAGGGATAAAGCGCTTCTTCACAACCTTCCAGGGCGGGATCACTTCGCGGAGCTGGTCGCCCAGCAGTGCGCGGCGGACCACAAGGACCTTCTCCAGCTCACGGGCTTTCTCCTGGTTGAACAGGTAGCCCCAGCGCTGTTGGCGAGAGAGGATCGGCGCAACCGCCTGCTCAAGTTCGATGGCTTCCTTGGGCAGTCCCTTGGACAGCAGCAACGCCAGCAGCTTCGTGGTCACCACGACGTCCTGGTCGCAGTAGTCGTCCATTTCCTGAGACCACTGTGCCCACGGGTCAAGCCCGCGGTCCTTCATCATCTGCGAGTAGTCGCCCTTCCACTCGCCTAGGCGGTATCCCCAGGCTTCGAGGGAGTGGCGGCCGATCATCTTGCCTGGCAGCACCGGGTTCGCACCCTGCTTCTTGCGTGCCTTGAAGTCGCGGTCCTTGAGGTCCGGGTAGATCAGCGTGGAGATCAGCAGCGTGTCGTAGTACGCCCTGACCTTGAAGCCGGGGTAGACCTTGGCGATTGCCGGGATGTCAAACCCGGCGATGTTGTGACCGACAACGCGGTCAGCGTTTTGCAGCCTCTCGATTGCTTCACGGATCGTCAGTTCGCCCGTGCCGTGGTCGTTGGCCGAAAGAACGGGGCCGAGCGGTTGCCCGGCCTCGTCTACTTCCTGGAGGGAGATACAGTGAATCGTGGTGAGCTGGTCGAGGAGGCCGTCAGTTTCACAGTCGAACGTGAGCAACGACCTGCCTCCTTACGGGTAGCCGTGGTTGGTGACGGGGATCGCGCGAACGCGGCGACGGGCGCGGACGATGTATTCCGGCTCGGGGGCTTTCGGCGGGAGGTTGCCGCCCTGCGGCGCATGGCCGGGGTACTCGTCCTCGGCGTCATCCTGTTCCGGCTGGTCCGGATGGAGGGTGTAGCCGTAGTCCTCGACGTAGTGAGTGATGCGGCGGATCGTCCGCTCGGTACCGTTGTTGTTGAGGATGAACACCAGCTTCGCGGATGCGTCCGCGATGGCTTCCGGGTCGGACACCACGACGACTTGTTCGCCGAGGCAGACAGCCACATGGGCGCAGCAGCGGAGGTCGAAGCGCGCGCAGTGTTCGTCGGGAGTGCCGAACTCGAAGCCGATCAGGCTGACGAGCTTGCCGCACGGTGAGCGGAAGTTCTTGATTCCGCTCGGTGCTTCCTCGCTTACCCAGCCCGGCTCGGCACTCAGCTCGAACGACGCACGGTAGAAGTCGGCGCAGCTCTTGAAGAAACAGTCGATGTCCTTGATGGCGGTCCCGTCGTAGAACGCGCGCAGGCTTCCGCCACCCAGGACAACCAGGTGGCGGACTTGTACCGGCAACACGTCGAACAGGGACCGAGCGTGCTGCTCGGCGGTCATAGAGTTCCCCTTAGCGGATCAGGCTGGTGATGCGGCTGGCGACGCGCTCGGCGCGGCGGGCCTCTTCTTCGTGGGCCTGTGCCTTGGTGACGGCTGCGTTGGCGCGTTCACGCTGGGCCTCGGCATCGCGCAGCTCGCGCTGGGCCACGGTCAGCAGGCGGTCAACCTGGCCTTCCATGTTCGAGACCAGGGCCTCGACGGTGTCCTTGCGGCGGAACGGGGCGGTGACGACGGTGGTGAACAGGGCGATCAGTTCCTTCATTGCGGTAGCTCCTCAGCTTTGATTTGGATAGCGATGCGGCGACCTGGCTTGCCGTACATGACGCGGCAGGCTTGGTCGGAACGGGGAAGTTGGTAGGGCAATACCAGGCCCTCGGCGAACGAGAGCGGGGCGTCTTCGGGGATGAAGCCGACGACCGTTCGGCCGTCAGTAGTCGGAGTTCCGTACACCGGTTTCGTCTCGGAATGGGAGGTCGTCGTCGAACGACGGTTCCTCGCTGTTGATGAGGCGGCCGGTCGCGTGGTCATACGTGTAGTGCAGGACCTTGCCGTTCGACTGGCCGGTGAAGCGGTCCTTGAGGACGCGGAAGGTGGTGCAGTTGCGTTCGGCCTCGTTCTCGGCCTGGGTGTTCCGCTCTAGGCCGAAGGCGAAGTGCGTCCAGAAGCCGATTGCCCGACTGCCCTTGAAGTGGCGCAGCATCACGCGCCCGCCTTCTTCGTGCGGCTTTCCTTCCGGGGTGGCGAGGTGGGATACCAGGTAGATGCACACGAGGTGGCGCTGCGCGAACTGAGCGATCTTCGCCATCGTGTCTTCGAGCATCTTGCGTTCGTCCTCCGCACCCGCGGCGAACGAGGTCAGGTTGTCCAGCACGATGTGCTTGACGCCCTCGGCGACGGCCATATGGCCCATCTTCTGCTCGATCACGTCCCAATCGGTCGAACCGAAGTGGTCGTATACGAACACCTGGCCTTGGTCCAGGATCTCGAACGCAGCAACGAGTTCGTCCTGCGTCCAAGTGCCATCGGGGACGTGGAACCGCTTGCCGCCGACCTTACCGGCCATGCGCTTTGCGGTCTCCACCGGCTGTTGCTCCAGGAAGAACAGGCCGACGCGGTCGCCGGTCTCCTGCGCGATAAACGCAGCTTCTTCCATCAGCCAATCGGTTTTGCCGATCCCAGTGCCTGCGCCGAAGGTGTAGACCTCGCCATACCGCTTTCCGTAGGTCAGCTCGGTCAGGCGCGGGTCGTGCCAAGGCATACCCATCGTGACCGCAGTGAGGGCCTTCTCCTTGAGGGAGCCGAACGTCACGACGCCATCGGGGCGCTTGGTCTGCGCCTGATAGATCGCATGGACGATGGCCTCAGCCTCGCCCTTTTGCAGCAGCTCGGACGGGTCTTTGGCGGGGAGCTGGGCGATCTTGGCCTTGCCCGGCGTGAGCATCAGTGCCACCTCTTGCGCGGCCTTCTGCCCCGGCTCGTCCATATCGAACATGAGGACGACTTCGTCGAAGCCCTCGACCCACTCCAGCTCGCGTGCGATGCACTTGGCTGCGCCTTGTGCGCCGTTCGGTAGGGAGACCACGGGCCACTTGAGGGAAAGCGCCTGGGCCACGGAGATCGCGTCGATCTCGCCCTCGGTGATGACCAGGCGACGGCCTGGCTGATAGAGGTGCTGGCCGTACAGGCCGCAGCCCTTGCTGTCGCCGATGAAGGAGAACTTCTTGTCGGGATAGCGGAGTTTCTGTGCGACGATCTCGCCGTCGCGGCGGTAGGTCGCAATCTGCACGGTCTTGCCGTGCTTATCGGTGCCGAGCCAATAGCTGTACTTGCGGCACGCTTCTTCGGTCAGGCCACGCTTCTTGAGCGCGGCCGGTTCGCCACGCGCAAAGTCGGTCATGGTGGTCCTGCGGGGTTGCTGGGGTCTCGCCCCCTCCTCGTCAGAGGGGACGTATGCGTCACAGGCGAAGCAGAATTGATGCCCGTCCGTGTAGAGCGAATTGGCGTCGGAGCTGCCACAGTTCTCGCAGGGGATGTGCTGCAAGAACTCGCTGTCGTTGTCCCGGTTATTTCCCCGCACGCTCCACCGACCACATGCGCTTGCGGTAGGAGACGCCCAGGCGGCGGTTCAGGCCGCTCTTGACGCGCTGGTAGTTGCCCGACTTGCGGGCAGCGGTGACGTCGCCCTTGACGGAAGCCTCGAAGGCCAGGCGCATGACGGACGGGATGACGGTGGTGGTCTGGTTCATGCTGCGTGGTTCTCCAGGAAGGTGCGGAAGGCCGTGACCTCGGTGTCGAGGTCACCGTCGTATAGGTCGAGTTCGGTGCGGCAGTAGTCGCGGTAGGCGTTCAGCACCTTGTCGATGCGGAACTGCGCGGGAGCCTGGCGCGGGGCCAGCAGGGGCCGCTTTGCGCGGCGCTGTTCCTTGGTCAGCGAATACCGGGTGTAACGCTGTCCACTCGCGTCTTCCTGCGTGGACTTCTGGATCGCGTAACCGGCAGCGCGCAGCTCGTCGATGCGGGAGGCCAGGCGGCGGATACGGAAGACGCCTTCGGCCTGCCACGGGGTGATGTGGGTGTGCGTGCGCAGGTAGTCGAGGACGGTGCGGCATTGCGGGGACAGCGTTTTCATCGGAACTCCTAGTTAGGGAAGTCGGGTGCCCACACGACGGGGTGGCCGAACTGAGCGATCAGTCGGCCGAGCGTTTCGCGCTGGGCAGGAGTGAAGTTGTCTGTGGGATTCATGGCGTCATCGACGCCGCCCAACATGCAGACCTGGTATGCGGATTGGTTGAGCTTTCCGGCGAGTGCGCCGGGGAGGGTCAAAGGGCGGCCCAGGTACAGCTCGCCGTCCCGTTCGATGACGAAATGGCAGGCGACCTTGGAGTAGCCCTGATTGCGGTGGACTCGTGCCAGCTCGTCGCCCGTGGTGATCTGCTCGGGGCGACTCATGCTTGCAGCGACGTACAGCGTGTCCACCGAGGTGAGCGGTTTCAGTCGCATCAGGTGGTGTAGATGTGAACCTCGGTTCGCGGTTCCTCGCCGGGTTCGGCGAAGCGCTTGCCGGACAGCAGCCAGTTGACTTGTTTGTCGTCACCCCAATAGCCCGTGGCTTTGGTGATAACGTCCATCGGTCCCTTGGCGAAGTTGTCCACGTCGCCGTTCACGAAGGTGGCCTTCGATGTCTTGGCGCGCTTGGCTACCGCGATGATGACGACTAAAACCCCATCGGCCCGGCCAATGCCGGTGTCGCCTGGGGCCAGATGCTCCTCGGCCAGTTGCTTCCAGGTCTTGTAGGTCTTGGCGTAGAAGACGCCCCAGCGCGATACGCGGGGACGTGAGGCGGGCACAGGGTTGAAGGGGAAAACGACGGAGGCCCGCAATCGGGCCTCCTTCGCAATGCCTACTACCGACGCCAGCGGATCAGTAGTCGCCGTCATCGCCTTCCGCGTCGTCGCCAGCTTCGGTGCTGTCGTCGGTGTCGGAGAAGTCCGACTTCGGTGCCTGGGCTTCGTCGTCGGCTTCGTAGCCTTCTTCTTCGCCGAAGCCGTAGTCGCCAGCCTTGCGCGAGCCGAACTCGACCAGGTCAATCACCTGCACCGCGACCATGCGCAGGGTCAGGTAGAACTTCTTGGCCGACTCCACGAAGAAGCCGCCGACCTCGAAGGAGACCTTGAGTTCGCTGCCGCCGCCGCTCTTCGGCGGATTCGGCATCTTGTGGCCCTTGGCATCGAAGATGTCCGGCTTCATGGTGAAGTGCTTGCCGGTCTTCTTGGAGACGCCCGAGGCGCGCATCTTGAACTTGAGAATCTTGCGGCCAGTCTCGTCGCCTTCCTCGTCCACCTCATCGGTGAACACCGGGGCGACTTCGGCGGTCTTCTTCTTCTTCGGGTTCTCCGACAGCCACTTGGCGAACTCTTCGTCGCGCAGCTTTTCCAGGTCGGCGATCAGCTTGTTGCACGCTTTGTCGTCACCGTCGTAGGCCAGGCTGACGGTGTACTCGCCTTCCTGCTTGAACTTGGTGTCCGGCTCGTTCAGGCGCGGCCATACCGCGATGCCGGCCGGGGAGACGATACGGGTGCGCTTCTGGTTGCTCATGGGGTTCCTTAGTCGTTGAGGGGGTTGATGAACACGCCTTCGCGCAGCAGGTCCGTCTCGACATCGAGAGGAGTGCTGCCGTAGACGGCTTCGTGGATGTCGCCTTCGAGCAAGAGCGCGTCGATGTAGGCGTCGATGACGGGGTCGCGGCTCACGGGATGAGCTTTCGCAGTTCGCCCTCGGCGTACCGCTTGACCGCCGAAAGGGTGTTGACTTGCCGGTACTGGCAGTCCTGTTCCATGCGGGAGACCACACGGAAGATTTCGTTCGGGTCGAAGCCCAACGTGTCGCAGATGACCCGCATGGCGCAGCCCAGGCCGATGAGTTGTCGCGCCGGGGAACCCAGGTGCTGCACTGCGTCCAAAACGACGAAAGCGCCTGTTGCGGCGCTCTCGGCGGTCTGGCTGTGCAGCGCGTCGGTCACGCGCTCACGCATCAGGCGGTGAACTCTGCCGTCATGGCGTGCTTGAACTCTTCGACGGTCCCGTGCTTCGCCGGGTCGTAGATGCCGAGGACGACGCCGTAGGCGTCTTGGGCGACGTAGGTGTTCAGGGCAGACTGATAGTTGATGCTCATGTGTGTCTCTCGTGTGGGATCACTTGCCAAAAGGGGATGAACTAGGCAAAGAAGTACGCGGAATCCAGGACCAGGCTCAGGTCCAGGTCACCGCTCGGGGGAAGCACGGGTAGTTGCTCGGCCGCTTCGGGCGGGAGCTGGTCGATGAGTTGTTGTCGGAAGTCGGCCAGTACGTCGCCGTTGTATTGATCGACGAAAGCCTGTCGGAGCGCCGCAGCCATGATCGCGGAGCGACCGGCATGGGTTCCGTAGGAGTCGTGGATCATTGCGAAGGAGGTGATGCCGTTCTCTGCCGCGAGGCAGGTGGTGAGCATCAGGTGGCTCGCATCGCAGGAGTGGACGAAGTTCGGGCTGATTCCGAGGGTCTGGCGGCGACGGTCGAGCTTAGTACCGCCGATGTTGACGACTAAATTAACCTTGCGCCCCCCGACGTGCGGATTGATGCGGACGCCTTCCTCCTCTCGGTACTCCTGGAGGACCGGGAAACCGGCAGGGGTCGTCCAGCAGACGGGCAGGTCGGCCGAGGAGGCCACCTTAGACGCATCGCGCAGCCAATCCATCGCAGCGCGGGCGGCGATCACGACCTCGCCGATACACTCCCACAGGAGCGCCGCTAGGTACTCGGCGGTTTCCCAATCGTCGCCCATGCCCAGCTTTTTCATCTTGGCGAGAACCTGGGACCGCATACCCGACTTGGTGACGCCGTAGGGGAGGGTCATCACGGGCTGCTTGACGATGTCGCGGGTGAGCTGGCCGTCGAGCTTGATGGCAATGACGTCGCCTTCGGCCGCACGGGCTTCCAGCTTGGCCTGGGCTACGTCCCGGACGCGGGTATAGATGTCGGCGGGCTTGATCTGGGGCACCAGGTTCGTCGCAGCGCCGCCCACGGAATCCCGCAGCATCGCCGAGAAGTTCTGCAAGCCGTTGCAGGAGCCGTCCAGCGCGACCTGGATGTGCGAGACGTGGTCACGACCGTTCAGCGTGTAGCCCAGCCACTCGAAGCACGCAGCCAGCGCGCAGAAGGGGCTGTCCGCGTCAATCCAAAAGCGCTGGCCGTCCAGCGGGTCGAGAGCGCTGTCGAGGATTTGCTCCTCGTGGTCACGTACCCACTGCACGCGCTCCTCAAAGGAGACCTTGTCCACTCCAAAGCAGTTAGCGAGGTGGACCGCCAGCCAGAATGCACCGTCTTCGCCCAGCGGCACGCCTTCCGCGAAGTGCAGCAGAGCCTTTGCGGCGTCGTCGCCCTGTGGCGTGAGGGTGGGCGGCAAGGGGTACACCCGGCCTCGGAAGTCCAGGTTGTGCGGGAAGTAGATCGCCGGGTAGTCCACGAACTTCTCGGCCAGGGCGAGCTTCTGAGCGCAGGCGAGGCGGGTGGAGACCGAGCGAGCGTTGGCCTCGTAGACCTTGGCGCGCCCGCGCTTCCACTCCTTGAACTCGTCGGCGTGATGCTCCTTGTAGTAGTCCGGGTCGGTGTCCAGCATCGCCGGGCGGTCCGGCAGGGTTGCCAGCTCCCGCTCGGGGAGGTCAGCGACGCCGCCCCCTGCGTTCCAGAGTTCGCGCATGACCTCCAGGACGCCGCGGTTCACCTTCCACGGCGTCGCCTGGATCGCGTTGACGGCCTGGTAGACGTTGGGCATATCCACCAGCGCCAGCTCGCGCTTATAGGCGCGGTTGCGCGTGCGGACCAGGTCGGCACGGCCGCCGATGTCCGTCAGGTAGCCGCCGTCGCGCGGGGTGGTCCAGGGACGGGGCGGGACGACCATCGGCATCAGGACCGGCTGGTACAGCGCCGCGCTGTCGTGGGCCTTGGTCAGCCAGTCGAGGATCGCTTGATTACCCGCGATCAACAGGTGGCGCTTGCTGCGCTCGGTCACGGTGACCAGCTCGATCAGCCCGGTCGCCTCGACGAACAGCTCGATCAGCTTCATGCCGACCAGCAGGGCGTCCTTGTCGGCCAGGGTCAGCCGGGGTTCGTCATCGGGTTCCCACTTGGCCTCCTGCACGACGTGGCGCATGACCGCCGTCGAGTGACGGGAGGAGGTGGACTTCTTGAGCTGTTCCTGGACGACCCGGTACAGGCCGGGGTGCTTCTGGCGGAGGAGGGTGAAGTTGATCTCGTTGGCGACCTCGTGCCCCAGCGTGATCGCCACGGACACGGCCTTGCGGTGGTCAGCGACCAGCGCATTGACGCATGTGAAGGAGGTCAGATAGGCGAGGGCCAACGGGTCAAGGTGGCGGACGAACTTGAGGGCGGCGTGGCGCTTGCCTGGCTTGCCGGTGTCGGCTTCGGCCACGAAGGCCGCGATGGCCTTGGCGGTGGCGTCCAGACTTTCCATCACGAGCTTGCGGCCTGGGCCGGTCTCGGCCTGCTGGCGCTGCTCCTTGATCTTCTCGTACCGGGCGATGCCCAGCGAGGTGCTTTCTTTCTCCAGTTGAAGCTGGGCCGCGTGCAGTTCGTTGTCTTGCCAAGTCGTCATCATTTGCCCTCGGGGGATGCAAAAGTCAAAAGAGAAGGACCGCACCGGGGTCGCCGGTACGGTCCTTGGGTCATCATTTGTTGGTCCTGGGTGGACCTAGGTTGAACTGTAGATGTCCTTGTTGGTGAACAGCAATGAGCAGGTTCTGAATGTGTTGTCTTAGGGGGAGGCCCGCCGATGATGACGACTTTATTCCGCGTCACCTGGTGTCACCTGCCGCGGCACTTGGCGTCACCTGTATGTCACCCGCGGCGTCACCTGTTACTGTGTCGATGCCTAAACCACTGACGCGTTTAGATATTTGGGGTGGGGTGTCGGGATTTAGGTTCCAGTGCCGCAAGGCGTGGGGGTTCGAGTCCCCCCTTTCGCACCAGTGCCCACCAAGGGCGCGCACGCCAGTGTTGGGCGATATGCATGATTCCCGGGTGTCCTGCCTTGGGATTGAATGGGATCGGTGATGAGTGAGATGGAGATCACTCGTGAGGATGTGGCTGGACGCGCTCGCGCGGAAAAGCTTGCGCCCCACGATGTTGATCAGGCCCTGCGCATAGCGTGGGCGATCAAACACCCCTGGTACCGCTGTCAGGCATTGTCGATAGTGGCTGAACACATGTCGGGCAGTGGGCAGGAGCGCGTTCTCGAATCCGCGCTGGCTGTCGCTCTGGAGCAGGATGAGATCAATCGCATCGTGACGGTGTCTTCTTGGCCGATCAGGGGCCTCGTGAAGGCTGGTGCTGGATCAGCTGGAAAGTGCGTCCGCCAACTTGTGGCGCTCGCGACCAACGAGCCCCACAATCTTCGACAGGCTCATGCCCTTCAGGCGCTGGCGTCCGCGGTGTACGAGGATCAGGAGTTGCTGGCAGCCGTGGTGCCCGCCTTGGCCCGAGCATTGCTGGGTGGACGCGGTCCGCGTATCGACAGGTGTATCCGGGATACCCTGGAACTGATTCAGTGTTTCAGCCCGGATCTGGCGCGCACGGTGGCGATGCATCACAAGCCGAGCGCGCGGCGGACCAGGCTGCTGCACTCCCTCGCTCACTAGAGGTGGTTGGAACGGCTTCACGCCGCACGGCCAACCTGAACGGGTAGTTCCGCGTTTTCACACCAGTGCCCGGCTTTTTGGCCGACACCATGACCATGTGCACGTCCGCAACCGGGGAGACGGCCACATGCTGGGGCAGGGGCTGCCGTGACGCTCCCGGCCCGTGCTGGCGGCGCTGGCCGATATCGGCGAAACTACAGGGCTGCGGCGGGCATGCGCGTCCACGACCCCGCGTCCAAAACCCGTTTCATCCATCACATCGTGCCGGGGCCCATGCCGCCGGTGGCAGGAGTCAACATGCAAGCTTCGATCGAATCCACTGGCAATCTGGAACGCCGCCTGACCTTCTCGCTGCCGGAAGACCGTCTGCAGACGCACATCAGCGGCCGTCTGGGTGAAATCGCCCGCACCACGCGCATCAAGGGCTTCCGCCCGGGCAAGGTGCCGGCCAAGGTGATCGAGCAGCGTTTCGGCCAGCAGGTCCGCAGCGAAGCCGTCGACGGCCTGCTGCGTGAGACCTTCGATGCCGCCCTGCGCGAGCACGAGCTGCGCATCGCCGGCACCCCGCGCATCGACAAGGGCGAGGGCGAGCTGTCCTTCGTGGCCACCGTCGAGCTGGTGCCGGACTTCGGCGACGTGGACGTCAGCAAGCTGACCGTGGTCCGCCACACCGCCGAGATCAACGACGCCGACATCGACCAGATGATCACCAACCTGCGCGAGCAGCGCCGCAGCTGGAGCCCGGTCACCCGTGGCGCCCAGGACGGCGATCTGGTCGCTCTGGAAACCTGGTCGCAGGCCGGCGATGAGCGCCTGCCGGCCGAAGGCACCGAAAAGGGCAGTGTGATCGTGGGCCAGGGCATGATGTTCGAGCAGATCGAACAGGGCCTGGTGGGTCTGACTGCCGGTGAAGAGAAGACCCTGGACGTCGAGTTCCCGGCCGATTGGCGCGTGCCCGCGCTGGCCGGCAAGCAGGTCAAGGTCACCGTCAAGGCGGTGGACGTCTCCGCGCCGGTGCTGCCGGAGGTGGATGCCGAGTTCATCAAGAGCTTCGGTGTGAAGGGCGGCGACGTGGAGCAGTTCCGCAAGGACATCCGCGCCAACCTGGAGCGTGAGCTCAAGGGTGCCCTGATGAACCGCCTGCGCCGCGAAGTCGGTGAGCAGCTGATCGCCGCCTATGCCTCGGTGGAAATGCCGCCGCGCCTGGTCGAGAACGAAGCCCGCGCCATGCTGGATCAGCAGCTCGAGCAGATCCGCCGCAGCGGCCGCAACCCGGGCGACGTCCCGGCCGATGCTCATGAAGGCTTCAAGGAAGCGGCCGCCAAGCGCGTGCTGGTTGGCCTGCTGGTCGGTGAAGTGGCCCGCAAGAACGACCTGCGCCTGGACCCGAAGCGCCTGAATGAAACCATGCGCCTGATCGCCTCGACCTATGAAGAGCCGGAGCAGGTCATTGAGATGTACCGCAATGACCCCCAGCTGATGAGTGGGCTGCAGAATCGTGTGATGGAAGAGCAGGTGATCGACTGGATCGCCGAGCGCGCCCAGCACACCGAAGAGAAGCTGTCGTTCCAGGACGCGATCCGCCAGTAAGCGGCCCGCGTTTTACGCCCCGCGCCCTGGCGCGGGGTCGTTCCCCCCAAAATAGGTGCCTCACTAATGGACAACCGAACCACAGCCCTGAACATGGTTCCGATGGTGGTCGAACAGACCAGCCGCGGCGAGCGCGCCTATGACATCTATTCGCGCTTGTTGAAAGAGCGTCTGATCTTCCTCGTGGGCCCGATCGACGATCACATGGCCAACGTGGTGGTGGCGCAGCTGCTGTTCCTGGAAGCGGACAACCCGGAAAAGGACATCAGCATCTACATCAACTCGCCCGGTGGCGTGGTCACCGCCGGCATGGCGATCTACGACACCATGCAGTACATCAAGCCGGACGTGAGCACCATCTGCGTCGGCCAGGCCGCCTCGATGGGCGCCCTGCTGCTGGCGTCGGGCGCGGCTGGCAAGCGGTATGCGCTGCCGAACTCGCGCGTGATGATCCACCAGCCGCTGGGTGGCTTCCAGGGCCAGGCTACGGATATCGACATCCATGCCCGTGAAATCCTGACCCTGCGTTCGCGCCTGAACGAAGTGCTGGCCAAGCACACCGGCCAGTCGCTGGAGACCATCGCCCGGGATACCGAGCGTGACAACTTCAAGAGCGCGGTCGATGCGGTGGCCTACGGCCTGGTCGATCAGGTCCTGGAGCGTCGTCCGGAAGAGTCGATCCAGCCGGCGTAAGGTTGTGCCAGGCCGGGAAACCGGCTTGTTTCCACCGGGTCGGGCAGGACTGGCGTCCTCCTGACCCTGTGCTATTCTCGAATCGAACCCCCGTTCAGTCGGGTGGGGTAACTGGGTAAGCGAAGCATGAGCGAAGACCGCCAAGGTCGTTCCACGGACACCGGCAAGATCCTCTACTGCTCTTTCTGTGGAAAGAGCCAGCATGAGGTGCGCAAGCTGATTGCGGGTCCGAGCGTGTTCATCTGCGATGAATGCGTCGAGCTGTGCAACGACATCATCCGTGAGGAGCTGGAGGAGAAGGCGCAGTCGGCCCGCAGTTCGCTGCCCAAGCCGCGCGAGATCCTCGAGGTCCTGGACCAGTACGTGATCGGGCAGAACCGCGCCAAGCGGACCCTGGCCGTGGCCGTATACAACCACTACAAGCGCATCGAGAGCCGCCAGAAGAACGACGAAGTCGAACTGGCGAAGTCGAACATCCTGCTGGTCGGTCCGACCGGTTCGGGCAAGACGCTGCTGGCCGAAACCCTGGCCCGCCTGCTCAATGTGCCGTTCACCATGGCCGACGCCACCACGCTGACCGAAGCCGGTTACGTGGGCGAGGACGTGGAGAACATCATCCAGAAGCTGCTGCAGAAGTGCGACTACGACGTCGAGAAGGCACAGCAGGGCATCGTCTACATCGATGAAATCGACAAGATCTCGCGCAAGAGCGAGAACCCGTCGATCACCCGCGATGTGTCCGGCGAAGGCGTCCAGCAGGCCCTGCTGAAGCTGATTGAAGGCACCGTGGCCAGCGTGCCGCCGCAGGGCGGTCGCAAGCACCCGCAGCAGGAATTCCTGCAGGTGGACACCAAGAACATCCTGTTCATCTGTGGCGGCGCGTTTGCCGGCCTGGACAAGGTGATCCAGCAGCGTTCGAACGATTCGGGCGGCATCGGGTTCGGTGCCAAGGTGAAGAGTTCCGAGCGCAAGCAGGAAGTGGGCAAGATCCTGGCCGAAGTCGAGCCGGAAGATCTGATCAAGTTCGGCCTGATTCCGGAGTTCGTCGGCCGCCTGCCGGTCGTGGCGACCCTGGAAGAGCTGGACGAGGCCGCCCTGGTGCGCATCCTCACCGAGCCGAAGAACGCCATCACCAAGCAGTTCAAGAAGCTGTTCGAGATGGAGCACGTCGAGCTGGAGTTCCGTCCCGACGCCTTGGCCGCCATTGCCCGCAAGGCGCTCAAGCGCAAGACCGGTGCCCGTGGCCTGCGTACGATCGTCGAATCGGTCCTGCTGGACACCATGTATGACCTGCCCTCGGCAGAGAACGTCAGCAAGGTGGTGGTGGACGAATCGGTGATCGAACACAAGTCCGAACCGTACCTGATCTACCAGACGCCACCGGCGCCTGAACAGAAGGCGGCTGGCGCTGAATAATCAGTTCAAGTAATTGAATTGATAGAATTTTTTCAGAACAGCTTGCATCTAGAAGCCGATGGCCCCATAACGAGGCCATCGGCTTTTTTTGTATCCGGGCGAGGCGCCCGGAGGCCATCCCCACTGTTCCACTGGAGCCCACATGGCCCGTTCCCCAACTGAGACTCTCGACCTGCCGGTACTGCCGCTGCGTGACGTGGTGGTGTTCCCGCACATGGTCATTCCGCTGTTCGTCGGCCGTGACAAGTCCATGCATGCGCTGGAGCAGGCGATGGAAGCGGACAAGCGCATCCTGCTGCTCGCGCAGAAGTCCGCCGAGACGGATGATCCGTCCGCCGCCGATCTGTACCAGGTCGGCACGCTCGCCCAGGTCCTGCAGCTGCTCAAGCTGCCCGATGGCACCATCAAGGTGCTGGTCGAAGGCCTGTCGCGCGTCAACGTCACCGACGTGACCGAGCGCGACGGCTCGCTGCACGGCGTGGGCATGGAAATCGAATCGGACGAATCGCGCGAGCCGCGCGAGATCGAGGCGATCGCCCGTTCGCTGATGTCGCTGTTCGAGCAGTACGTCAAAACCAACCGCAAGCTGCCGCCGGAGCTGCTGCAGACCCTGGCCGGCATCGATGAGCCGGCGCGCCTGGCCGATACCATCGCCGCGCACATCAGCGTGCGCCTGGCCGACAAGCAGCGCCTGCTGGAAACGCTGCAGATCGGCGACCGTCTGGAAATGCTGGTCGGCCTGGTCGATGGTGAGATCGACGTACAGCAGATGGAAAAGCGCATCCGCGGCCGCGTGAAGTCGCAGATGGAGAAGAGCCAGCGCGAGTACTACCTCAACGAGCAGATGAAGGCCATCCAGAAAGAACTGGGTGACCTGGATGACGCGCCGGGCGAGATGGACGAGCTGGCCCGCAAGATCGCCGAGGCGGGCATGCCCAAGCCGGTGGAGACCAAGGCCAAGGCCGAACTGAACAAGCTCAAGCAGATGTCGCCGATGTCGGCCGAAGCCGCGGTCGTGCGCAACTATCTGGATTGGCTGCTGGGTGTGCCGTGGAAGAAGCGCAGCAAGGTCCGCAAGGACCTCAAGGCCGCGCAGGACACGCTGGATGCCGATCACTTCGGTCTGGACAAGGTCAAGGACCGCATCCTGGAATACCTGGCGGTGCAGTCGCGCGTGAAGCAGATGAAGGGCCCGATCCTGTGCCTGGTCGGCCCGCCCGGCGTGGGCAAGACCTCGCTGGGCCAGTCCATCGCCAAGGCGACCAACCGCAAGTTCGTGCGCATGAGCCTGGGCGGCGTGCGCGACGAGGCCGAGATCCGCGGGCACCGTCGTACCTACGTCGGCTCCATGCCGGGCCGCATCGTGCAGAACCTCAACAAGGTCGGCAGCAAGAACCCGCTGTTCGTGCTCGATGAGATCGACAAGATGTCGATGGACTTCCGTGGCGATCCGTCCTCGGCACTGCTGGAAGTGCTCGATCCGGAGCAGAACAACGCCTTCAACGATCACTATCTGGAAGTGGATCTGGACCTGTCCGAAGTGATGTTCGTGGCGACCTCCAATTCGCTCAACATCCCCGGCCCGCTGCTGGACCGCATGGAAGTGATCCGCATCCCCGGCTATACCGAGGATGAGAAGCTCAACATCGCCATGCGCTACCTGGTGCCCAAGCAGATCAAGGCCAACGGCCTGAAGCCGGAAGAGCTGGAGATCGAGGCCGACGCGATCCAGGACATCGTGCGCTATTACACGCGCGAATCCGGCGTGCGCAACCTCGAGCGCGAAGTCGCCAAGATCTGCCGCAAGGTGGTCAAGGAGATCGCGCTCGCCGGTCCGGTGGCACCGGCCAAGGCCGCCAAGCCGGCCAAGGCCGGCAAGAAGGCCAGCGCGAAGAAGAAGGCGCTGGTGGTGGTCAACGGCAAGAACCTGGACAAGTACCTGGGCGTGCGTCGCGTCGATTTCGGCCGTGCCGAAGAGCAGAACGAAGTGGGTCTGGTCACCGGCCTGGCCTGGACCGAAGTGGGCGGCGACCTGCTGCAGATCGAATCCACGCTGGTGCCGGGCAAGGGCCAGCTGATCCTGACCGGCCAGCTGGGCAACGTGATGAAGGAATCGGCCTCGGCGGCGCTGTCGGTGGTGCGTTCGCGCGCCGAGCGGCTGGGCATCGACAACGAGTTCCTGCAGAAGCACGACGTGCACGTGCACGTACCCGATGGCGCCACCCCGAAGGATGGCCCCAGCGCGGGCATCGCCATGGTGACCTCGCTGGTGTCCACGCTGACCAAGGTGCCGATCCGGGCCGAAGTGGCGATGACCGGTGAGATCACCCTGCGAGGCCGCGTCACGGCCATCGGTGGCCTCAAGGAGAAGCTGCTGGCGGCGCTGCGTGGCGGCATCACCACGGTCATCATCCCCGAGGAGAACCGCAAGGATCTGGCCGATATCCCCGCCAATGTCACCCGTGATCTGAAGATCGTGCCGGTGAAGTGGATCGAGGAAGTGCTCGACCTGGCCCTGGAGACGCCGCTGACTGCACCGAAGCCCAAGAAAGATGGGCAGCGTGTCACGGTACGCGGCAAGTCCAAGACAGCTTCCGCGACGCGCGTCAAGCACTGACGCGTGCTGTGGAAATGCCCGAAACCCGCGTCGTTATTGGCTTTTCAGCTTGCGCGGGTAGGGGGGCACTGGTATAAAAGCACCACTCGCGAGTCAGCGTAATTCTGAATTCGGCGAACTGAGAACTTCACTGGCATTCGACGGCGTATCGTCGTCGGGTGTCTCAATGTTGAATCCGCGGAATCCCCGCCAAAGGAGCTGTAGAGAATGAACAAGACCGAATTGATCGACGCCGTTGCTGAAGCCGCCGACCTGACCAAGGCCGAGTCCAGCCGCGCCGTTGATGCCGTCATCGCTTCCGTCACCAAGGCCCTGAAGGGCGGTGACGCGGTGACGCTGGTGGGCTTCGGCACGTTCCAGGTCCGCGACCGCGCTGCCCGTACCGGCCGCAACCCGAAGACCGGCGACACCATCAAGATCGCTGCGTCGAAGAATCCGTCGTTCAAGGCTGGCAAAGCCCTGAAGGATGCCGTAAACTAAGCGGCTTGCTGGGGTGCTTAGCTCAGCGGTAGAGCGTCTCCTTTACACGGAGAGGGTCGGGGGTTCGAAACCCTCAGCACCCACCAGGCACTGCCAGTAAAAGTTTTGAAATGTGGAGCGGTAGTTCAGCTGGTTAGAATGCTGGCCTGTCACGCCGGAGGTCGCGGGTTCAAGTCCCGTCCGCTCCGCCAGTTTCAATAGGGCCCCTGAGCGATCGGGGGCCTTGTTTTCTCCAGCGACGCAGGTCGCGGTGGAAACAAAAGCGGTTTAGTGCGGAGCGGTAGTTCAGCTGGTTAGAATGCTGGCCTGTCACGCCGGAGGTCGCGGGTTCAAGTCCCGTCCGCTCCGCCAGTTTTAAAAAAACCTCGAAAAAAGCAGCATTTCGGGGTGGGCAATCTGAATATCTTCGGATAGAATGAGCGCCTGCAAAGTTTCAAGTGCGGAGCGGTAGTTCAGCTGGTTAGAATGCTGGCCTGTCACGCCGGAGGTCGCGGGTTCAAGTCCCGTCCGCTCCGCCAATCTTTGAAGAGCCCTTGGTGAAAACCAAGGGCTTTTTTTTGTTTTCAATTCAGCAGATCGATCGACGATGCGGCGCACGCCGTTGGTCAGCCACGATCGGCGGGTGCGGCAGCAGGCGGATCGCGCCCAGGGGCGGGGGCGGGCACTTTTGGAGCCTGCCGCGAAGCGGGTTACACTGCCGGGCTCGCCAATCAGGCCTTGATTTTTCCCATGCTGCAGAAACTTCGCGACAAGACCTCGGGCTGGATCGTTACCGTGATCCTGGGGCTGCTGATGATTCCGTTCCTGTTCGTGATCGACTCCAGCTACCTCGGTGGCGTCGGCTCGCAGAACGTGGCCAAAGTGGCCGCCCCGCCAACCTGGTGGAAGTCCGCCCCGTCGTGGTGGCCGGTCTCGTTCCTGTGGCAGCATCATGAGATCAGCTCCAATGATTTCCGCGTGCGCTTCGAGCAGGCGCGCCAGCAGGCACGCCAGGAACAGGGCGAGGATTTCGATCCGCGCCAGTTCGAAAGCACCGAAAGCAAGCTGGCCGTGCTTGATCAGATGATCGATGAGCAGGTCGTGCGCCTGGCCGGCGAACAGTCCGGCATCGTGATCGGCGATGGTGCCGTGCGCGAGTACATTGCCTCGATCCCGGCCTTCCTGGATGCGGACGGCAAGTTCAACCAGGACAACTACCGCATCGCGCTGGCCAGCGGTAATCCGCAGCGCACGCCGACGCAGTTCGAAGCGCTGGTGCGCGAGAGCATCCAGCAGTCGATCATTCCGTCGGCCCTGCAGCGTTCGGGGTTCACCACCCAGAGCGAAGCCGAGCGCCTGATGAAGCTGCTGGGCGAAACCCGTGATGTCGAACTGGCCGCGTTGCCGGAAACCCCGGCCGATACCGCCGAAGTGACCGACGCGCAGATCAAGCAGTGGTACGACAGCCACACCAAGGATTTCCGCCAGCCGGAAACCGTGTCGCTGGAGTACGTCGAGATCAACGGCGCGAACCTGCCGGCCCCGGCGGCGGCTGACGAGGCTACCCTGCGCAAGCGCTATGAAGATGAGAAGGCACGCTTCGCGACGCCGGAACAGCGTCTGGCCTCGCACATCCTGATCAGCGCCGACGGCAGCGATCCGGCCAAGCTCAAGGCCGCTGAAGAAAAGGCCACGCGCCTGGCTGCGGAAGCGAAGGCACCGGGCGCCGATTTCGCCGCACTGGCCAAGGCCAACTCCGAAGATCCGGGCTCCAAGGACACCGGCGGCGACCTGGGCTGGGTGGAACGCGGCGCGATGGTGAAGCCGTTCGAGGATGCCCTGTTCGCCATGAAGGCGGGCGAGGTCACCGGTCCGGTCAAGACCGACTTCGGTTTCCACGTGCTCAAGCTGCGTGAGACCAAGGGCGGCGAAGGCCGTTCGTTCGAGGAGGTCCGTGACCAGCTGGCCGCCGAGCAGCTCAAGGCCGATACCGACCGCGTGTTCACCGAGCTCAGTGGCCGTCTGGTGGATCTGGTCTACAAGAACCCGACCTCGCTGGAAGGCCCGGCCAAGGACATGAGCCTGCCGGTGCAGACGATCGGTCCGTTCACGCACGCCACCGCCAGTGGCATCGCCGCCAATCCGGCCGTGCTGCGCGCGGCGTTCTCCGACATCCTGACCCAGGATGGCACCGTGAGCGACCCGATCGAACTGGGCCCGAACCACAACGTGATGATCCGCGTGACCGAGCACAGCCCGGAGCAGGCGCTGCCGCTGGCCAAGGCCCGTGAGCAGGTGATCGCCGCGATCCATGCCGACCGCACCCGCCAGGCCTCGGAGAAGGCCGTGGACGCCGTGCTGGCCAAGCTGAAGGCCGGGCAGACCCTGCAGGCGCTGGCGACCAGCGACAAGCTGCAGATCAGCCCGCTGCCGGGCCTGCCGCGTACCCAGCCGGTGCCGACCCCGGAGATCAACCGCGCCGTGTTCAGCGCGCCGCTGCCGGCCGAAGGCAAGCCGAGCTACGGCAAGGTTGCCGTGCAGGGCCGCTACGTGATCTACGCGGTGACCAAGGTCACCCCGGGCAACGTGGCCGAAGTGGATGCCGCCCAGCAGCAGCAGCTCAAGGAGCAGCTGAGCCAGATCGACGGCATGGCCGCCGCCAAGGCCTACGTCGAAGCGATGCGCAAGCACTTCAAGGTGCAGACCGAAGAAGCCAACCTCTAACCGGGTCGGCTTCTGCAGGACAACAAACAGCCCGGCCATGCCGGGCTTTTTGTTGTGCGCGCCTCGTCCGCCATCCAGGCCCCACCGGAGCCGGCGGACAATGCCCGGAAACGACAATGCCCGGCAGAACCGGGCATTGTCGTCACCTGCAATGCGATCCGCGCACTCAGTCTTCGACGCGCAGCACCGCACCCGGCTTGAGCACGCTGCTGCCGCTGAGCCCATTGAGCGACAGCAGGGCCTTCAGCGGCATCCCGTAGCGGCGGGCGATGGTCCAGGGCGACTCGCCGTCGCGCACGGTATGCCGGCGGCTGCGCGGGCGATCCGCGCTGGCTACGGTGCGGGTGGCTGCCGGCGCAGGCGTCGTGCGGGCCGCCGTGGTGTCCACCGGGGCGCTGGGGGCCATCGCAATGGCGGCCACGCTGGCACTGGCATCCACCGGCGCATGCGCAGTTGGGGCCAGAACCGTCACCTGGCCGGACGGGCGGCCCTTGCCGCTGGCCAGGGCCGGGTTGAGGCGGGCGATCCGCGCCGGATCCAGATCGCGCTGCTGGGCCCACTGCTGGACGCTGGTGCCGGCCGGCAGGGGGTGGCCCTTCAGCACCGGCACGGTGCGATCCAGCGAGGCCATCACCGCCGGCTCGGTTTCCGCGTCTTCCAGTACGCAGGCCAGCGCATGCAGCTTCTCGACATAGGCATAGGTGACCGGCGACAGCCCTGGCAGTTCGGCCGGCCGCGCGTTCTGCGCGTTCATGCCGGCCTTGCGCAGCGACTGCAGCACCCGGTACTCGCCGGCGTTGTAGGCCATCGTCGCCAAGCGCCAGTCGCCGCCGAACATGCCGTGCAGGGTCTTGAGGTAACGCACCGCGGCCTGGGTGGAATCCACTGCCGAGAGGCGACCATCGTAGCCCGGGGTCATCTGCACGCGGTGGTTCTTGGCGGTGGTGGCGATGAACTGCCACAGACCGGCCGGGCCGCCGCCGTTGCGGGCGTTGGGCCGGTAGCCGCTTTCCACGAAGGGAATCAGCGCGAATTCGGTGGGCAGGTCGGACTTGCGCAGCTCTTCGACCACGTAGCCGAACAGCACCAGCGCATCATCATCCTGGTTGGCCAACCGCGAGGGGGCATGCGCGAACTGCTTCTGCCAACGCGGGCTGGTCGCCTCGGCGTTGCAGGTGGGTTCGGCCAGGCCATCGCGGAAGCTGGCAAAGATCTCCTGCCCGTTGCGCACCGAGGCCGGCGGCAGGGCCGCAGCGGTCAGGGGAAGGGAGGAGAGGCCGGCCACGTTCTGCGACATGCCGGCGGTCAACGACTGGGCGCCCGCGCTGCCAGCCACGGCGATCGCCAGGCCAAGCGCGAGCGGCAACAATCGCCGACTCATGTTCGAAATCCGTCTTTCCAGTGTCGCAGCCCTGCGACAACATCGACTTCATCGGTTACGGGACGCCCAAGATGGGCGCTGACGGCCGCCTGGATGGCGGGGGTGTTCGTACGCAGGAACGGGTTGCATTCCAACTCGCTTGCCAGTGAAACCGGCAGCGTGGGCAGGTCATCGCGGCGCATGGCCAAGGCCTCCTCATGGCGCTGCGACAACGCAGCGTTGGTGGGGTCTACATGCCGCGCGAAGACGGCATTGGACAGGGTGTACTCGTGGGCGCAACAGACCATCAGTTGCGCTGGCAGGGACGCCAGCTTCCGCAGGGATGCCAGAAGCTGGGGAGGCGTACCTTCGAACATGCGCCCACAGCCCAGGCTGAACAACGCATCGCCACTGAAAAGGTGTTCAGCGGTGTGAAACGCGATATGGCTCCGGGTGTGCCCGGGCACGGATACTACGTGGAACCCCAGCCCCAATGCCTGAACGCATTCACCTTCAGCGACCCGGTGGGCGGGGAGTTCGATGCGCGGTTCCACCGGTGCATACACCTCCAGCTCGGGAAAACGGGCCTGCAGCTCGGTCACGCCGCCGATGTGGTCGTTGTGGTGATGGGTCAGCAGAATGCTGTGCGGGATCCATCCTTGCTGCGCTGCGGCGGCCAGAACGGGGTCGGCCTGGCCGGGGTCGATGACCACGGCGCGGCCGTCGTCGGCGCCCAGCGCCCAGATGTAATTGTCCGCAAACGCGGGTAGGGCGGTCAGTCGCATAGAATTGGACCATGCCCCCCGCGCCGAGCCCCCGTCAAGCGACAGTCGCATCCTGGTTTGATACTGAACCGGCACAAGCGTTGTGCCGTCTGGAATCGGAGCGGTTGCGCAGCCTGCTTGCCGAGCGTCCGGTGAACCCCTGGCTGTGGCTGGCACCGACGCCCGGCTGGTTGGAGAGTGTGGAACTTCCCGGCCGTGGCCTGCGCCTGTTCCGGGACGGCGCGGCCTACGCCGGGGATGTGCACTGCGGGCTGCCGTTGCCGCTGCCCGATGAGAGCGTCAATGCGATCGTCCTGCAGCATGTCACCGCGCGGGACGCGGAGGCGTTGATCGCCGACTGCGCCCGTGTCCTGATGCCGGGCGGCCGCCTGTGGCTTTCCACGCTCAACCCGTTCAGCCCGTACCGCCGCCAGTGGCGCCATCACGGGCTGGTCGTGCGCAGCCCACAGCGGCTGCGCCACACCCTCACGCAGGCCGGCCTGAGCTGCGAAGACCTGCAGTACCTCGGCCCGATGTGGCGCGACCGCTCGCCGGCGCGGCGCGATCTGGCCCCGCTGCGGGCCGCCTGTCTGTTCACCGCTGAAAAACGCACTCTGGCCTTGCCGGGACCGACGCCCGTGGCTGCACCACGCTGGCACGGTACCGTGGCCACCTGATCTGGAATGGAATGAAGACGATAGAAATCCACACCGACGGTTCCTGCCTCGGCAATCCCGGCCCCGGCGGCTGGGCGGCGTTGCTGCGCTACAACGCGCACGAGCGCGAGCTGAGCGGTGGTGAAGCGCATACCACCAACAACCGCATGGAGCTGATGGCGGCCATCTCGGGGCTGGAAGCGCTCACCGAGCCGTGCAACATCGTGCTGTTCACCGATTCGCAGTACGTGCGCCAGGGTCTGACCGAGTGGATGCCCGGCTGGATCCGCAAGAACTGGAAGACCGCCGGCGGCTCGCCGGTCAAGAACCGGGAGTTGTGGGAGCGCCTGCACGCGGCCACGCTCAAGCACACCATCGACTGGCGCTGGGTCAAGGGCCATTCCGGCGACCCGGACAATGAGCGCGTGGACCAGCTGGCGCGCGACGCCGCGATCCGGATCCGTGCCGCCGGCCCGGTACACTGAGCCAATGCGTCAGATCATCCTTGATACCGAAACCACCGGCCTGGAATGGCGGAAGGGCAACCGCATCGTCGAAATCGGCTGTGTGGAACTGCTCGAACGCCGCCCCAGTGGCAACAACTACCACCAGTACCTCAAGCCGGACTGCGAGTTCGAACAGGGCGCGCAGGAAGTTACCGGCCTGACCCTGGAGTTCCTGGCCGACAAGCCGGACTTCGCCCAGGTCGTCGATGACTTCCTCGCCTACATCGATGGCGCCGAGCTGATCATCCACAACGCGGCGTTCGATCTGGGCTTTCTGGATAACGAGCTGTCACTGCTGGGCGACCACTACGGCAAGATCACCGACCGCTGCACGGTGATCGATACGCTGAAGATGGCGCGCGAGCGCTTCCCCGGCCAGCGCAATTCGCTGGATGCACTGTGCCGGCGCCTGGGCGTGGACAACGCCCACCGCCAGCTGCACGGCGGCCTGCTCGATGCCCAGATCCTGGGCGATGTCTACATCGCGCTGACCTCGGGCCAGGAAGAAATCGGCTTCGGCTCGGCCGATGACCAGAAAACCGGCAGCGCCCACGCGCAGACCTTCGACACCTCGCGCCTGCTGCCACGCCCGCGCGTGGTCGCCACGGCCTCGGAGCTGGAAGCGCACGAAGCGCGCCTGGCCAAGCTGCGCAAGAAGGCCGGCCGCGCGATCTGGGATGGTGAGCCCGAGGCGGCGGAAGCGGTCAGCGCCTGACGGCCCGACCCCGGTAGATCCCGACCATTGGTCGGGATGGTGGTATCAGTGGCACCGCACCAGAATCACGGTGATGTTGTCCGAGCCGCCGCCATCCAGCGCGGCGGCGACCAGCGTATCCACGCATTCCTGTGCACTGGCATCGTCGAAGGCGAGGGTACGGGCGATGCCCTTGTCCTCCACCTCCTCGGTCAGCCCGTCACTGCACAGCAGCAGCTGCATGCCCGGGCGCAGCTCGCCTGTGGTGGTCGCCACATTCAGGTGCGCGGGATCGGTCACGCCCAGCGCCTGGGTCACCACATTGCGGTGCGGATGCGCGCGGGCCTGCTCGGCGGTCAGATTGCCCTGTGCGACCAGTTCCTGGACCACGCTGTGATCCTGGCTGAGCTGGGCCAGCGTGCCATCGCGCCACAGATACGCGCGGCTGTCACCGACCCACGCCACCTCATAGCGATTGCCCTGCACCCGGGCCGCCACCACGGTGGTACCCATCGGCAGGCTGTCGTTGCGGCGGCGGGAAGTGCGGATGATCTCCTCATCGGCGATCCGGATCGCATGCGCCAGCGTCGCCCCGCGGCGGATCTCGCGCACGATGGTCTCGCGCGCCAGCGCGCTGGCCACCTCGCCACAGGCGTGCCCGCCCATGCCATCGGCGACCAGCCACAGCGCCAGTTCGCCATCCCCGTAATACGTATCCTCATTGAGGTCACGGCGCAGGCCGGGGTGGGTCAGGTGTCCGAATTCGATCATGAAGGCGCGTGCCGGTGAGGATTGCGAGGGATAACGGCATGATCGCGGCCCGCCGGACATCCGGCAAGGCATCCATACAGAAGAAATTCACTTCTTTGCACGCAATGACTTGTCGCCAGCGCGTCCTGCCCGTATCATTCGCGTCCCGGTTCGCCGGGACCATCTGGAGAGGTGGCAGAGCGGTTGAATGTACCTGACTCGAAATCAGGCAGGCGTTTATAGCGCCTCGGGGGTTCGAATCCCCCCCTCTCCGGCCAGATAAAAAGAAAAGGGCTGCCCATCGGGCGGCCCTTTTCTTTTTATCTGGCCTGATGGCCGGATGAGAAC
>NZ_JBHFHW010000021.1:55247-71962 GCF_057333975.1 Stenotrophomonas sp. AGC87 | reverse complement strand
CGACGGATCTGCAGGAGCAGATCCGGACAGACGAACGTCTGGCCCGGGAGCGCGCAAGCGCGGAAGGGCGGGGTGCATGGATGCACCCCGCAATCCCAATGAAGCGGCCACCATCGTTCCGGGTTCGACCACCCCACTGACGGGCAACGCCCGACACCCGCCCAACATGCGCTCCGCTAAACTGCCCACCTCACGTAACGGAGCCCCACCATGACCGCTGAAATCCTCGTCCCCGTGTCCTTCGGTGAACTGCTCGACAAGATCTCGATCCTGCAGATCAAATCCGAGCGCATCAGCGACGAGGCCAAGCTGGCCAATATCCGCACCGAGCTGAGCGAGCTGGAAAAGACCTGGATGGCGCACCCGGCCGGGGTCAAGGACATCGCCCGCCTGCGTGCCGAGCTCAAGGCCGTCAACGAGCGCCTGTGGGACATCGAAGACAACATCCGCCTGCAGGACAAGGCGCAGGCCTTCGACGACCATTTCGTCGAGCTGGCCCGCAGCGTCTACCAGCAGAACGATGAGCGCGCCCGCATCAAGAAGGACATCAACCTGGCGCTGGGCTCGCGCTACGTGGAAGAGAAGTCGTACAAGGATTACGCCCCGCGCGGCGCGTAATCGGAGACATGGCGCTCGAAGGCGGCAATGCCGTCCTCGACCGTGATCAGCTGCATCACGTCGTCGAATTCGACCTTCGCGCCCCATTTCAGTTCGCTGGCCGGCCTGCCCAGGAATTTGCGCGCGGCATCGTCGTAGCGATCCACGCAGTAGCGGCGGTCGGAATAGGGGCCGCTGCGGTGCGGGTTGCTGGCCGCGTGCAGGCCCAGCACCTTGGCGCCCATCGCGTTGGCGATATGCATCGGGCCCGAATCGGGCGTCATCACCAGCGCGGCGCGGGCCAACAGGGCCGGCAGCTGCTTGAGGGTGTCCTTGCCGACCAGATCCAGTGCGGGAGTCGTGAGCTGTGCCTGGATGGCATCGGCCATGCCGCGCTCCAGATCGCTGCGCCCACCGCACAGCACCACCCGCCAGCCGCGCGCGGTGGCGTGGTTGGCCACGGCCGCATAGCGGTCGGCATACCAGTTGCGGCGCACGTGGCTGGAGCAGGGCGAGATCATCAGCACCGGGCGGCCGTCGTCGGCCCACTGGGCATTGGCCCACTCGAACGCCGCCGGCGGCACGGCCAGGTCCCAGCTGACCTCCGTCTGCTTCAGGCCCAGCGGCTCGCAGAAGCTGCCGATCGCATCGAGCACGTGGATGCCGGGGCGGTCCGGGATGCGTTCATTGATAAACAGCCCGTGAAGGTCCTTGGAGCGCGATTTGTCGTAGCCGATACGGCGCTTGGCCGGCACGAAGGCAGACAGCACGTTGGCGCGGAAGGCCACCTGCATCTGCAGCAGCGCATCGAAGCGCCCGGCAGGGAGGCTCTCGCGCAGGGCGCGCATGCCGGCCAGGCCGGTCTTCTTGTCGTAGCTGTGGAAGGTCACGCCGGGCAGCCCGTCAAGCAGCTTGTGGCCGGCCTTGTCGATGATCCAGTGCAGCGACACGCCGGGATCGGCCTGCTGCAGGGTGCGCACCAGCGGCACCACATGGGTCACGTCCCCCAGCGCGGACAAACGCAAAAGACACAAGGAAGAGGACGTTGGTGCCATGGTGTTGTTAGACTCGAAGGAATGGTCGCATTCGACGCCACTGAAGCGCTGACGCCCTGCCGCGATGGACGCGGTATCGGTGCCATTCTGTTCGACCGCGAAGCCTTGCGGCAAGCCGAGATGAGCCTGTTCGCGCCGGCCCACTGGGGCGAGCGGGCACGACCGGTCGCCGATGGCGGCCGCGGCGGCGCCTGGTTCGTCGATGCGCCCTTCGGTCATGCCGTGCTGCGCCAGTACCTGCGCGGCGGCATGGCGGCCAAGCTCAGCCGGGACCACTACCTCTGGCGGGGCGCCAACCGCACCCGCAGTTTTGCCGAATTCCGGCTGATGCGCGTCCTGCACGCACAGAAGCTGCCGGTACCGCGACCGATTGCCGCGTTCTACATGCGCGAAGGCCTGCGCTACAAAGCGGCGATCCTGATGGAGCGGCTGGAGGGCGTGCGCTCGCTGGCCGACCGCGCGCTGGTCGCCGGGCGCGGCGCCCCCTGGGAAGAGACGGGCCGGCTGATCGCGCGCTTCCACCGCGCCGGGCTGGACCATGCCGATCTCAACGCCCACAACATTCTGTTCGACGCCAACGGCCATGGCTGGCTGATCGATTTCGATCGCGGCGTGCTGCGCATTCCCGCCACCCGCTGGCGCGAACGCAATCTCAAGCGGCTGCTGCGCTCGCTGATCAAGCTGCGCGGTGAGCGCAGCCATGAAGATGTCGAGAAGGACTATGCACGGCTGCGCCGCGCCTACGATCTGGCCTGGAACCGGGGTTACTGATGGACTGGGCACTGCGTTTCGTGGGGGTCGGCAATGCGTCGGCCGTGCAGCTTGGTTCGCCGATGGCGGTGATCGAGCGCGACGGCCGCCCGTGGCTCACCATCGATTGCGGCGGGGAAGGGCTGACCGCCTTCCAGGCGCACTACGGGCATGTGCCGCAGGCCCTGTTCGTCACCCATGTGCACCTGGACCATGTCGCTGGTTTCGAACGACTGTTCGTGGATGCGTATTTCTCGTCGCAGCGTCGTGGGCGTATCCGGCTCTACGTGCCGGCGACGGTCGTGCCGCTGCTGCACAAGCGCGTGGCCGATTACCCGAACGTGCTGGCCGAGGGTGGCGCGAACTTCTGGGATGCCTTCCAGCTGATCGTGGTCGGCGATGCGTTCTGGCATGACGGCGTGCGCCTGGAAGTCTTCCCGGTGCGCCATCACTGGCCGGAAACCGCCTATGGCCTGCGCCTGAAGGGCGCAGTCACCTGGAGCGGGGATACCCGCCCGATTCCGGAAATGCTGGCGCGCTACGCCGACGACAACGAACTGATCGCCCACGACTGCGGCCTGCACGGCAACCCCTCGCACACCGGTGTGGATGATCTGGAGCGTGAGTACACGCCTGAGCTGCAGGCGAGGATGATGCTGTATCACTACGCCAGCGAGGCTGACGGCGAGTTGCTGCGCCAGCGTGGCCACCGTGTGGCCCTGCCCGGTGAGCGTGTGGCGCTGGCCACCCCGACCGCGATGCACGTGCTGGCCCAGGATCCTCCCTGAGCATGGGCGACGCGCTGGCCGCCCATCTGCAGGCGCTCGAACGCGCGTTGCATAGGCCAGCGGTCCGCGGTGATGTCGGGCAGTTGGCGGCGCTGTTGGATGACGACTTCCGTGAGATAGGCAGTTCGGGCGCGTGTTTCGACCGTGCTGCTGCGCTGGCCGAGATTCCGCGCGAGCGCGCGCAGGTGGAGATCGTGTCCAGCGATTACGAGGTCGACCTGCTGGCCCCGACGCTGGCGCAGGTGCGCTACCGCAGTTGGTATGTGATCGACGGCGTGCGCCAGCGTGAGGTGCTGCGCAGCTCGCTGTGGCGACTGCGCGGTGCGGCATGGCGGGTGGTGTTCCATCAGGGCACGCCCGCGGCGCCTTGAGCGGCCACGTCGGGAGAGGGAAACGGGGAGCCCAAAAAGGTGGCGGCCCCGCCGGCTGACCTCGGCGCCCGCGTCGATCGATACCGTTGCTGCCTTCCGGCCCTGGCGGGATTTTCGACCTAGCGTCGCGAGGGGCCGACGGGGCCACCATAGAGACGTTCCGGCTGCAGGGCGATCAAGGATCAGCCGGCCACAGGCGGAAGGTGCACCGCAGGAACAGGTCCGGCAGTGCAGTCGCGCATTCTAGCGCATGCGTGGCATGCAGTGCCAGACGCGGAGGCTGAATCCTGTGTAGCCCGATGCCGTCAGTAGCGGCTATTGCGCGGGTGGGGCGGTAAAATACCCGGCACAGGAGGAACGGCCTCCCCCATTTCGGGAACCACTGACCAGGACGGCCTGGCCCCCATCAAGGAGGGCCGCATGGCCTGGATCTATCTGTTGGCAGCCGGTGTACTGGAAATTGTCTGGGCGTTCTCGATGAAGCAATCCGAGGGGTTCAGCAAACTCACTCCCTCGATCATCACTCTCGTCACCATGATCGCCAGCTTCTGGCTGCTGTCACTGGCGATGCGCACGTTGCCGCTGGGCACCGCGTACACGATCTGGACCGGCATCGGCGCGGTCGGCGCATTCGTGATCGGCATTACCTTCCTCGGCGAGCAGGTCAGCGCGATGCGGATTGCCGCGGCGGTATTGATCGTGAGTGGGCTGGTGTTGATGAAGTTGAGCAGCAGCTGAGGCGTTCAAAACGCACGCTGTGCGCTCGGGGGTAGGGCCACGCCATGCGTGGCTGACGTAACCCTGACGCACTCCGATCACTGGCGCCGCTCAACGCGGCCCCAGTTCGAGCACCATCTCCACCGCATCCAGTCCGGGGCCGTGCCCATCGGAGGTGATGTGGGTGACGACGAAGCCGAGCCCGACGTAGAAATCCTGCGTGTGCTGGCTGGTGCTGAGCGTTACCTGCTGGGCGCCGAGCATTTTTGCGTGAGCCAGTCGTGCGTGCGAGAGCTGCCTGCCCAGGCCTTGGCGATGCCGGGTGCGGTCGACCATGCCCCAGCAGAAGGCCGCGGTGTGTTTGTTGTCGAGGGCCAGGCCGCCGCAGGCGACAAGGTGGCCGTTGTGTTCGATAACCAGATAGTCGTGGGCGCGGTGTGGGTGGAGCAGGTAAGTGGCGAAGTCGTGGCGTTCGTGTGGGGCGAAGTAACGCGGCACGTTGGTGTCGAACAGTGCCAGGCAGGCGGGGGCGTCTGTTGGGGTGTAGGGGCGCAGGGTGGGCATGGGGGGACTTTGGCATGGGTTGGCTGCGAGAAGAGCAGCCGACCAGCGGTCGGCTCTACCGTTAGCGGTGGTGACGGTTTGCGTGGCGCAAGCGTTGGCGGCGCAGAGGCTTCGGATGCAGACTGGCCGCTTCATTGGGATTGCTGGGTGCATCCATGCACCCAGCCCTTCCGCGCTGACGCGCTCCAGGGCCAGCCGTTCGGCTGTCCGGATTCGCTCCTGGCGAATCCGTCGAACCCATTGGGGTTCTCGTCCCCCATGCTGTCCGTCGCACAAATAAAAAGGCCGCCCCTGAGGGCGGCCTTTTTATTTGTGTGGCGGAGAGAGGGGGATTCGAACCCCCGAAGCGCGGTTTAGACGCTTACACACTTTCCAGGCGTGCTCCTTCAACCGCTCGGACACCTCTCCGGACCTGCTGCGATAACCCGCTGCAGGGGCGCAGATTCTAGCGGGGGAATTGGATTCGCACAAGCGGTTCGTCACGAAGGGCAGGGGGGCTGGACAGGCGTGGCACAATGGTCGTCCCGATGAAGACGGTGGCCTGATGTCCTATCTCGTCCTTGCCCGCAAGTGGCGTCCGAAGCGTTTTGCCGAGCTGGTGGGCCAGGAACACGTGGTCCGTGCGCTCAGCAATGCGCTGGACAGCGGCCGGGTGCACCATGCGTTCCTGTTTACCGGCACCCGTGGGGTCGGCAAGACCACCATTGCCCGTATTTTCGCCAAGTCGCTGAACTGCGAGCAGGGCACCAGCGCCGATCCATGCGGTCAGTGCCCGGCCTGCCTGGATATCGACTCCGGCCGCTACATCGATCTGCTCGAGATCGATGCCGCGTCCAATACCGGTGTGGATGATGTCCGTGAGGTGATCGAGAACGCCCAGTACATGCCCTCCCGGGGCAAGTACAAGGTCTATCTGATCGACGAAGTGCACATGCTGTCCAAGGCGGCGTTCAATGCGCTGCTCAAGACGCTGGAAGAGCCGCCGGAGCATGTGAAGTTCCTGCTGGCCACCACCGATCCGCAGAAGCTGCCGGTGACGGTGCTCTCGCGCTGCCTGCAGTTCAACCTGAAGCGGTTGGACGAGGACCAGATCCAGGGCCAGATGACCAAGATCCTGGCGGCCGAGGAAATCGAGTCCGACCCGACCGCGATCGTGCAGTTGGCCAAGGCCGCCGATGGCAGCCTGCGTGACGGCCTGTCGCTGCTGGATCAGGCAATCGCCTATGCCGGCGGTGCGCTGCGCGAGGATGTGGTGCGCGCGATGCTGGGTACGGTCGACCGCACCCAGGTCGCGGCGATGCTGGATGCGCTCGCCGATGGCGATGGTCCGCGCCTGCTGCAGACCGTGGCCCTGCTGGCCGAGTTCTCGCCGGACTGGAGCGGGGTGCTCGATGCCCTGGCCGAAGCCCTGCACCGGATTCAGGTGCAGCAGCTGGTGCCGGGCGCCGCGACGGCAGGCGAGGGGATCGATGCCGAGGCCTTCGCCCAGCGCCTGCGCCCGGAAGTGGTGCAGCTCTGGTATCAGATGGCTCTGGGCGGCCGTCGTGACCTGCACCTGGCCCCGAGCCCGCGCGCCGGGTTCGAGATGGCCGTGCTGCGCATGCTGGCGTTCCGTCCGGCCGCCGCCGTACCGCCGGTGCCCCGCGATCCGGGCACCGGGACCGACGTGAACAGTAGTGGCCAGGCCAGCGGCCAAGGCACCGGCATGGCCGCTGCGGCAGCGACCGCGGCTGCTGCTTCGGCCGTTGCGCCGGCCAAGGCCAGCGCCCCCGTCGCTCAGCCGGCCTCCGTGGCGCCCGTGGTTGCTACGGTCTCCACAGCGCCTGAGCCCGCACCGCCGGCACCGAAAAAATCCGCCCCGGCGCCGGCCCCGGCAGCCGCCGAGCCGGTGAAACCGGCCAAGCCCGCCGTCGCAGCGCCCGCTGCCGACGACGATCTGCCGCCGTGGCACCACGAGAGCGATGCGGCCGATCGCGACGAAGCGCTGGCGGCCGAAATGGCCACCCCGGATGCGGCCATGGTCGCGCCGTGGGAAGCGCCGCCCGAGCGGACCGTGGCACCTGCTGCCCCCGCACCTGCCTCGCAAGCGCCCGCTCCGGTAGCCCGCCCGCAGGGCATCGCCATCGCACCATCGGAAACGAACGCTGCGCCCGCAGGCGAGACAGGTGACCTGACCGCCGATGCCTGGCTGGAACTGGTGGCTGGCAGCCAGCTCAATGGCCCGTCCAAGCAGCTGGCCGCGCACTCGGCGTTCATCAGCTACCAGCACGGCGTCTTGAAACTGGCGATTTCGCCCGGATTTGAATACTTGAGTTCGGACCGCTCGCAGGCGGCGCTGATCGCGGCGTTGACCGGCCCCTTGGGGCAGGCCCCGCGCCTGGTGATCGACACCGGTGCAGCCGGTGCCGAGACCCTGCATCAGCGCGCTGACCGCCAGCGTGGCGAACGCCAAACGGCGGCGGAAGCCGCTTTCATGGCCGATCCTTCGGTGCAGTTGCTGGTCCAGCAACACGGTGCCCGGGTCGTCGCCGATTCCATTCGTCCTTTTGAAGAGTAAAGACCCATGCGCGGCAATATCGCCCAACTGATGCAGCAGGCCCAGAAGATGCAGGAAAACCTGCAGAAGGCCCAGGAAGACCTCGCCAAGCTGGAAGTGACCGGCAGCGCCGGCGGCGGCATGGTCAGCGTGACCCTGACCGGCACCAAGGAATGCCGCAAGGTGCGCATCGATCCGTCGGTGCTGTCCGATGCGGAAATGACCGAAGATCTGGTGGCCGCCGCGTTCAACGATGCCTCCAACAAGATCGACGCCGAGTCGAAGAACCGCATGGGTTCGGCGACCGCCGGCATGCAGCTGCCGCCGGGCATGAAGCTGCCGTTCTGACCCACGGCCTGCGCCGGGCCCGTGCCTGGCGCGACCGTGGTGACCGCGCCGCGAAGCCTTCGGGCTTCGCGCGCTTGTTTCTGAGATGAGCAATCCGCCATGAGCCTGCCCCTGCTCGAACAATTGATCGAGGCCTTCCGCGTGTTGCCGGGCGTGGGCCAGAAGACCGCCCAGCGCATGGCGTACCACGTGCTGGAGCGCGAGCGCGAGGGTGGCCAGAAACTGGCCGAGGTGCTGGCCAAGGCGATCGAGCGGATCGGGCATTGCGAGCAATGCCGGGATTTCAGCGAGACCGAGATCTGCGCGGTCTGTGCTAACGGCAGCCGCGAGCGCCAGCAGCTGTGCGCGGTGGAATCACCGGCCGATCGCCTGGCGATCGAAACGGCCACCGGCTTCCGCGGGGTGTACTTCGTACTGCAGGGGCGGCTGTCGCCGCTGGATGGCATCGGCCCGCGCGAGCTGGGCCTGGATCAGCTGGAGGCGCGCCTGAAGCAGGGCGAAGTCAACGAGTTGATCATCGCCACCAGTGCCACCGTGGAAGGCGAAGCGACCGCGCACTACCTGGCGCAGATGGCGCGCAGCTACAAGGTGCGGCCCAGCCGCCTCGCGCAGGGTCTGCCGCTGGGTGGCGAACTGGAATACGTGGATCGCGGCACGCTGTCGCACGCCTTCGGCACGCGTACCGAAGTGCAGGAATGACGCGGCGCACGGCGCGGCAATGATCGAAACCGGGGGCGCATCCGCGCTACTCTCCAAGGCCCTGTTCCACGAGGTGCCCTCATGAGCCACGACACCCTGTTCGGCAAGATCATCCGCCGCGAAATTCCGGCCACCATCGTCTACGAAGACGAGGACGTGCTCGGCTTCAAGGACATCGCCCCGCAGGCGCCGGTGCACGTGTTGTTCATTCCCAAGCACGAGGCGATCCCGACCTTGGATGACGTGCGCCCGGACCAAGCACACCTGATCGGCAAGCTGGCGATGGCCGCCGCGGACTACGCGCGCCGCGAAGGCTTCGCACAGGACGGCTACCGCATCGTCATGAACTGCCGTGAGCACGCCGGGCAGACGGTGTTCCATATCCACCTGCACCTGCTGGCCGGCGCGCAGTTGGGTCATTTCGGTACGCCGAACGGCTGAGCCGGCCAGGCGCAAGCAAAAACGCCGCCCGAGGGCGGCGTTTCTGCGTCAGCGTGTTACCACCAGCCCCAGCCGCGGTAGCCCCAACCCGGACCCCAGCCCGGGCCCCACGGGCCGTAGGGGTAGGCGGGCACCACATCCACCTGGCGCTGTTCCGGCCACAGGTAGATGACATCGGCGTCCAGCTTCGGCAGGCGATAGTCGTACTCGCCGATCCGGGTGTTCTCGTAACCGCCGATCTTGCCGATGAAGGTCACATCGCGGCCCGGCTCGAACACCGCCGGATCGTAGAAGCCGGCACGGCAGGCGATGAAGCGGCCGTCACTGGCGTCGGCCGAGGTGGTGCTCGGGCGGCCACTGCCGTTGAGCGGGCGCGAAATCATCTGGAAGCAGGTCTGGCCCTGGCCCGGATTGGTTTCGATGATGCGGCCACCCCAACGTACCGGGGTGCCCACCTGCTGGGTGGGAACCGCGTCGCGCGGGCTGACCATACTGAACTGCCCCTGCAACGGCTTGGGCGCGGTGGCGCAGGCAGCCAGTGCCAGAGAAGCAGCAAGGGGAAGCAGGATTTGAATCTTCATGGGGATGCTCCGGAGGTCGGGCGATGCCTGCGCAGGTCGCGCAATAATGAAGTGAGGTCGACGTCAGCGCCAGCGTAGCGCGCCTGGACGAAACGCGCGCTGAGCGACAGCAGCGCAGGATCGGGTCGCTGCCGGTCTACCCGGCGTGCCCACTCGCCAGCCGGTTCGGCGCTGGCGCGGGACAGTCCATAGCGCGCGTACCGGCGTCCCAGACGGTGCCACGCCCGCAGCAGCGGGTCGCGCTCGCGTTCGCCGCGGGCCAGCAGCCATGCCATCCAGCCTAGCGCGGCCAGTGCGAAGACGATGAAAATTCCCACCAGCTGGCTCGGATCCAGCCGCTCGAAACCAAACGGTTCAAGAAGCTGCTGCTGACGGTTGGCATCGAAGGACAGGACCAGGTCGTTCCAGCCCCGGCGCAGCCAGTCGCCCATCTGCCCGATCTGCAGCCATCGGCTGTCCAGCGTGGCGCCGGCAGCGCCGGCCCCCAACCGGTCCTCAAGCGTGTCGTAAACGCGCTCCGGCGCAACGGCGGCGGTCGGATCGACCCGCACCCAGCCGCGCCCCGGCAGCCACACTTCGGCCCAGGCATGTGCGTCCATCCGGCGCAGCACCCAGTAGTCGCCATACGGGTTGCGGATGCCGCCCGCGAAGCCGGTCACCACCCGCGCCGGGATGCCTGCATTGCGCATCAATACGACGAACGAGGAGCTGAAGTGCTGGCAGAAGCCGGCCTGCTGATCGAACAGGAATTCGTCCGCGCCATCGCGACCGGGCTCGGGCGTGTCCAGGGTGTAGACGAAACGCGCGCGCACCCAGTCGAGCGCGCGCTGCACGATCGCGGCATCGTTGCTGCCGGCGTCCTGTCGCCACTGCCGGGCCAGCGCTGCCGTGCGCGGATTCAAGCCGTCGGGCAACTGCAGCGCAAGGCGCCGCTCGTAAGGCGTCAGCGCTTCGGTATAGGCCACCGCCGGTGCGGAGGTCAGCCGCCAACGGGTCAGCGCGTTCAACGCCGCGTGGCTGCGCAGGCTGTGGTTGGCATCCAGGTCGCTGCCGGGCGGTGCCTGCAGCGGAAGATCCAGCGCAACCAACTGGCGGCGATCGGTCGGCTCGTAATCGATCTGGTAGTCCCACTGCGTGCTGGCGTGGGTCACGGCGGCCGGCGCACGCTCGATCTGCCGCCGGTCCTGCTCCCAGCGCTTGCCATCGAAATGGGTCAGTACCGGCCCGCGCCAGTAACGTTCCTGCGGCGCCGGGATCGCGCCGAAGAACTGCACGCGAAGCGCCGGGGTGTCATCGGCCATCAGGTCCAGCCACTCCCCAGGCTCCATCGTGTCGGACAGGCCGGGCTTGCCCACTGCGCGATCCGGGATGCCCCAGAGTGGTTCGCTCAACCGCGGGAACAGCCAGAATCCGGCCAAGGCCAGCGGCAGGCCGAGCAGGACCAGCCGGCCGATGCCGCGCAATTGGCGTTTGAGGGGCGCTGGCGGTGCCTGTCCCTCCAGGTGTGCCAGGCGTTGCAGGGCGAGCAGTGCGGCCAGGCCGGCCAGCACGGCCAGCGTCATCGTCAACGGGCCTTGGTCGAGCAGGAACGCCGCGAACGGGCCGAACAGCCCGAAGCCGACCAGGCTGCGGGCATCGCGCAGGCTGCGCAGCTCGCTGGATTTCAGCGCGAGCATTGCTGCCAGCAGCGCGCAGCCGGTATCGCGGCCAGGCCGTGGACCCATCTGCCAGTAAATGGCGGCCAGCATGGCGAGCACCAGCAACAGGCGCAGGGCGCCCGGCAGCAGCCGCTGCCGCGAGGCCAGTGCGGTCAGGAGTGCGACACCGGCGATGACGGCGGCCAGTACGGTGGGCAGCTGCAGCAGCAGCGGCAACAGGCCCAACGCCGCGCTGGCCAGCGTCCAGTAGCGCGCGCCGGGACTGAGCAGGGACACGGGCCGGTCAGTCATGGGGCAACAGCGCCAGTGCGCGCTGGCACAGGTGGTGATGGGCACTGCCGTTGCCGGGCCCGAGCACCGGTTGGCCCGGCAGCTTGAGCGTGTAGCGGCGGCCTTCGCGTTCGGCCAGGTCGATCCAGCGCGCCATGCGTGCGATCCGTGCTTCGGTGCCCAGCGGTGCCAGGTGCCACCAGTCCAGCACGATCTCCACCCCGACCGGCTTTTCGTACTCGCGCACCAGCAGGGTGTCGCGTCGCGCGGAGTGTTTCCACGCGATGCTGCGCATCGGGTCGCCAGCGCGATACGGGCGCAGCTGATGCAGCTCGTCGCCACTGGCGTGCACGCGGGTATGCAGTGGGTCGCCGCCGCTTTCCGGCAGGGGGGGGGCGTGCGTTTCCGGTGCGGCATAGACCAGCAACGGCGTTCCCGGCCAGACCCACGACCACGCGCGCACCAGACCGAGCGGTTGCGTGGTGGCGATGCGGATGCGGGCCAGGTCGAACCAGCCGCGCCGGTGCGTGGGCAGCTCGAGATCCACTTCGATCTGGTCGCTGTCGATCAGGTGCCCGAACGCGGCCACGCCCTCGTGCTCCACCTGCAGGCCGCGCCGGGCGCGGGTATCGGCGCGCGACAGGCTGATGCGCAGCCGCAACGGCGCGCCCGCGGTGACCGGCTCGGCGGAGACCGCATCCACCTGCAATCCAGACAGCTGCAGGTGCGCGCTGATCGCACTGGCGATGCTGACCGTCGCCAGCAACAAGGCCAGCAGCAGGGCAGGATTGTTGTTGTAGTTCAGTGCGCCGAGCAGCATCGCCGACAGCAGCACGGCGACGAACAGCCCGAACCGCGTCGGCAGCACATAGATGCGGCGCCGGTCGAACCGGCACGGCAGGTGCTCGGGGCGGCGCGGTCGCGCCAGATGTTGCAGTTGCTGCCAGCGGGCTCCCCAGCCGTGGCGCATCTCAGTCGACCTGCACGGTCTGGAGGATGGCGCGGGCCAGTGCCGGCCCGTTGCCGGCTTCGGCCTCGGGCACCAGGCGATGCCCGGCCACTGCCCCGAACAGGGTCTGCACGTCTTCGGGCACCACATGCGCGCGGCCGAGCAGCAGCGCATGTGCCTTGGCGGCGCGCAGCAATGCCAGCCCGGCACGCGGCGACAGGCCCACGCGCACCCCCGCGTGCTGGCGGCTGCGGGCGAGCAGGGCCTGCACATACGTAATCAACGCTTCGCTGGCATGCACCTGACCAACCGCCTCCCGCAGCGTGCGTACGTCCACTTCACTCAGGCGCGCGGTGGCCTGCGCGATCAGATGGCGGCGATCGGTGCCGCGCAGCAGCTCGCGTTCCGATTCCGGATTGGGGTAGCCCAGTGCCAACCGCAGCAGGAAGCGATCCAGCTGCGAGTCCGGCAACGGGAACGTACCGGAGAGGTCGACCGGGTTCTGGGTGGCGATGACGAAGAACGGATCCGGCAGTGGATGGGTCACGCCATCCAGGGTGACCTGCTGCTCGGCCATCGCTTCCAGCAGCGCACTCTGGGTACGCGGCGGCGCGCGGTTGATCTCGTCGGCCAGCAACACATGCGTGAAGACCGGGCCCGGGTGGAACTGGAAATGGCGGCTGCCGGCGTCATACACCGAGACACCAAGCACATCGGCCGGCAACAGGTCGGAGGTGAACTGCACCCGCTGGAAGCCCAGCCCGAGGCTGGAGGCCATGGCATGGGCGAGGGTGGTCTTGCCCAGCCCGGGCAGGTCCTCGATCAGCAGATGGCCGCCGGAGAGCAGCGCCACGAACGCCAGCCGCACCTCCTGCGCCTTGCCCAGCACCAGCCCGTTGACCTGATCCTGGGCGGCGCGAAGGGACTGTCGCAGTACATCGGTTAGCATGGCTGGCACGGGGGGCGAATGATCCATGTCCGTCTCGATTCGATGATTCCACTGATTCTATAGAGCAATGCAGGGCGAACAACGCGCACGCACCATATTCCTGTTGTTGTGGACGCTGGTCACCGCCGTCAAGCTGGTGGTGGCCGCACGTCTGCCCTTGTTCGTGGACGAAGCTTTTTACTGGCAGGAAGGCCAGCATCTGGCGGCGGCCTATTCGGACCTGCCGGGTCTGACTGCTTGGCTGGCACGCCTGGGCGTGGAAGTGGGCGGCAATCATGTGCTCGCACTGCGCCTGCCGTTCCTGGCGATCGGTGCGTGGCTGCCATGGCTGGTCTCACGCATCGCCACGCGCTGGTTCGGTGCGGTGGCCGGTTGGCAGGCGGGCAGCCTCACGTTGTTGATGCCGCTGTCGGCCACGCTGGGCATGCTGGCCGTCCCGGATGTGCCGATGGCGTTGGCCGCGGTGCTGTGCCTGGATGCAGGCGCGCGTCTGCTGCGCAGTGTCGATGCCGCGGCGGCGGTGAAGCTGGCCGCCGGCCTGGCCATCGGCGCGCTCAGCCATTACCGCTTCATCGGCGTGATCGTGGTCGGCTTCATCGCGTTGCTGGTGTTGCCGCAGGGCCGGCGCATGCTGCGCGATCCGCGTGTCTGGGTGGCCTTGGCGGTGGGTGTGCTGGCGTGGCTGCCGCTGCTGTCGTGGAACGCCGACAACCATGATGCGGGCCTGAAGTTCCAGGTGGTCGAGCGCCACCCGTGGGCGTTTGAATGGAGCGGGCTGTGGTTCCTGGTGATCCAGCCGATGCTGGTCACCCCGATCCTGTGCATCGCGATGTGGAAGGTGGCCCTGGCGGGCACCCGCTCCGGTGGTGGCGCACGCGCGCAATGGCGTTACTTCGGCCTGATCGGCGCGGTGTCGACGCTGTCCATCTTCGGCCTGGGCTTCTTCACCGATGTGGAGCGCATCAGTTTCCACTGGCCGCTGCCGGGCTATCTGGCGCTGCTGATCGCGGTGCCGGTGGTACTCAACGGCTGGCCGCGCTGGCTGCGCCGTACCGGCTGGTGGCTGGCCGGTGCCGGGCTGGCGCTGGCCTTCGGCTATTACCTGACGGTCTCCATCCCGAGCGTGCGTGAGCAGTTGGCCGGCTACAAGTATTACCCGCGCAACTTCGCCGGCTGGGAACCGTTGGCTGGCGCGGTGCGCGACGAGCTGAAAAGCATGCCGCCCGGCACGCGCGTGCTGGCCGGCAACTTCAAGGTGGGGGCGGAACTGGGCTTCCAGTTGCGCGATCCCTCGATCGAGGTGCTGCGCCACCCGTTGAACGACAAGCACGGCCGCAGCGCCCAGCTGGGTCTGTGGGGGCTGCTGCACGATGGCCAGCGCGACGCGCCGATGCTGTTGGTGCTCTCGCCCAGCGACCAGCGCTATCGCGATCTGCTGGCGCGCTACCACGCGGTCTGCGAACAGGTGGGCCCGCTGCCGCCGCCGCGTGTGGTCAGCAACGATCATGGCTACCAGCGCTTCCTGCTGTTCAAGCTGCCGGCCGAGCGGGTCGAGGCGCCGTGCGTCACGCCGGCGATGGCCTGGCTGGATACGCCGCAGCCCGGCGCCGCGGCGGGGAACCCCCTCCAGGTGCGTGGCTGGGCCTTCAAGGATGGCGTGGGCATCGAGCGTGTCGAGCTGCTGATCGATGGCAAGCCGGTGGGCGATGCGGTCTACGGTCGGCCCTACGACATCACCGGCGCGTGGAAGATCTCCACCGATCCGCAGCACCCCAACGTGGCCTTCGATGCCACGCTGAAGACCGACCACCTCGCGCCCGGCCGTCATTGGCTCGGCATGACGCTGCACGGCAAGGACGGCAGCGTGGAGCAGTGGCAGGAGCAGGCCTTCGTGGTGCCCGCGCGCTGAGGCTCAGGGCAGGGTGTAGCCAGCCTGGCGCAGCAGCTGGCTCAGCGCGATCAGGGGCAGCCCGATCAGCGCGGTCGGGTCGCGGTTCTCGATCGCCTCGAACAAGGTGATGCCCAGGCCTTCGCACTTGAAGCTGCCGGCGCAGTCCAGCGGCTGCTCGGCCGCCACGTAGCGGGCGATCTCGGCGGTATCCAGCGCCCGGAAGTGGACCCGGGTCAGATCACAGGTCGCCAGGGCCTCGCCGTCGCGCACCAGGCTCACCGCCGTGTGGAAGTCGACCACCTGCCCGGACATCGCCGCCAGCTGGGCATGGGCGCCCTCGACCGTGCCCGGCTTGCCCAGCGGGGCCCCGTTCAGTTCCGCCACCTGGTCCGAGCCGATCACCCATTGGCCCGGGTGCAGGCGGGCAACCGCCTCGGCCTTGGCCCGCGCCAGCCGCACGGCCACGGCCCGTGGGGCCTCACCGGGGGCGGGGGTCTCATCCACCTCGGGGCGGGCCGTTTGCAGGGGCAGGCCGAGCCGCTCCAGCAGTTCACGGCGGTAGCGGGAAGTAGAGGCAAGCAGCAGCGGGGTCATGCGACAATACCGGGCACGGAAGGGCGGCAGTCTGGCCCCTCGGGGCGGGGATCGGCAACCTGACTGCGCAGGCATTTGACAGCAGCCCGGACGATCCTTAACATTCAGCGGCTTATGTCCGCAAACGTGCCCGAAATGCTGGATGCTTGGCGGATGGTCGCAGCACGCAGGTGCTTCGACGGCCAGGTGGATCTAGCGGAATTGACCCGCCTCCAGGGCCTTGTCGCCGATACCGAAGGAACGTGCACCTATGCACTGGAATTCGCGCACGACGACATCCTGCAGGTATCCTATGTTGAACTGTCCATCGACACCGCGCTGCCGCTGATCTGTCAGCGCAGCCTGCAGCGTTTCCTGTTGCCGGTTTCGATGGTGCAGCGGCTCGGTCTGATCCGCAGCGAAGAGGAAGAATCCTCGTTGCCGGAAGGCTGGGAACCGTGGCTGGTGCCGGAAGACGGCATGCTGCGACCGCTGGAACTGGTCGAGGACGAACTCGTCCTGGCCGTGCCCGTCGTGCCGCTGTCTCCCGATGGTGAGGCCGTGGACAAGGACTGGGCACCGACCGAAGAAGAAATCAGCAAGGCCAATCCGTTCGCGGCGTTGGCGGCACTGAAAAAACAATAGCAGCCGGATTGTCGTCGGCGGCTGCGGCGAAAGCGAAAACTGTGCTGGGCGCTGGCGTCCTGCGCGACGATACGACGAAGCAAAACGAACCGAGTTTGGAGCAATCCCATGGCTGTGCAGAAATCCCGTGTCACCCCGTCCCGCCGCGGTATGCGCCGTGCGCATGACGCCCTGAGCGCCAAGCAGCTGTCCACCGATCCGACCACCGGTGAAGTGCATCTGCGTCACCACATCACCGCTGACGGTTTCTACCGCGGCAAGAAGGTGATCACGACCAAGTCGAACTCGGCCGTCGAAGAAGATTGATTTGTGAAGGGCGGTGCCCGGTCGGGC
>NZ_JBHFHW010000021.1:7282-55150 GCF_057333975.1 Stenotrophomonas sp. AGC87 | reverse complement strand
CCGGGTCGGGCAGCGGCCTTTACCCCATTCTTCCCGATCGTCACGTTTGGCGATCGAGCTACAGGACATGCAATGAGCAAGCGGATCTACTCGAGGATCGCGGGCACCGGTAGTTATTTGCCGGAAAAAGTGTTGACCAACCAGGATCTGGAGAAAATGGTCGACACCAGCGATGAGTGGATTCAATCGCGCACGGGTATCCGCGAACGGCACATTGCGGCCGAAGGCGAGACCACCAGCGACCTCGGCTACCACGCCGCGGTACGTGCGCTTGAAGCGGCCGGTATCGACGCTTCGCAGCTCGACATGATCGTGGTGGGTACCACTACGCCTGACCTGATTTTCCCGTCCACCGCGTGCCTGATCCAGGCCAAGCTCGGTGCGAGCGGTTGCCCCGCCTTCGATGTCAACGCCGCCTGTTCGGGCTTCGTGTTCGCGTTGAGCGTGGCCGACAAATTCATTCGTTCCGGTGATGCACGCCATGTGCTGGTCATCGGTGCGGAAACCCTGACCCGTATCGTCGACTGGACCGAGCGCACCACCTGCGTGCTGTTCGGCGATGGCGCGGGTGCCGTCGTGCTCAAGGCCGACGAAGAGACCGGCATCCTCAGCACCCACCTGCATTCGGATGGCAGCAAGAAAGAGCTGCTGTGGAACCCGGTGGGCGTCTCGGCTGGCTTCGGCGAGGGCGAGAATGCCCGCGGCGCCATCCTGATGAAGGGCAACGACGTGTTCAAGTACGCCGTCAAGGCGCTGGACTCGGTCGTCGATGAAACCTTGGAAGCCAATGCGCTGACCAAGGACGACCTGGACTGGTTGATCCCGCACCAGGCCAACCTGCGCATCATCGAAGCCACCGCCAAGCGCCTGGAGATGTCCATGGACCAGGTGGTGGTGACGGTCGACAAGCACGGCAACACCTCCTCGGCCTCCGTGCCGATGGCGCTGGACCACGCCGTCCGCTCCGGCCGCGTCGAGCGCGGCCAGCTGCTGCTGCTGGAAGCTTTCGGCGGCGGCTTCACGTGGGGTTCTGCTCTGCTGCGCTATTGATAGTGTCAGTTACGACAACGTGACGCTGTCGTTACGGCCCCATTACGGGGCCGTATGCATTTCAGGAGAACTGTCATGGTTGAGCCCATCGTCATTGAAGGGCAGCGCGCCTGGCTGAAGCAGTACGGCGAAGGAAGCCGCGTGGTCGCGTTGGGCCTGCTGAACTTCATCGCCCGCCGCTTCCAGCTCGATGCCCTGCGCCCACCGCCGCACCGCGGTGGCGACGCCGCCCGCGAAACCGAAGCCCGCCGCCTGGCCGAACTGCAGGCCCAAGGTGTCAACGTCCCCAGTGTGATCGGCAGCGGTCATGCCGCCCTCGTGCTGGGCGACAACGGCTCCTCGTTCAATACCTGCCTGCGCGAAGCCGACGATGCCGGGCGTGACCGCCTCGTGTCCGCGGCGATGAATGCCATTGCCCAGGCGCACCGCAAGGGCGCGTACTTCGGCCAGCCGCTGCCGCGCAACCTCACCTGGGATGGCAAGGAGATCGGCTTCATCGATTTCGAGGAAGATCCCCTTGAGGTCATGGACCTCGCCCAGGCCCAGGCCCGCGACTGGCTGATGTTCGGTTACGGCGTGGCCAAGTACTACGAAGACCGTCCGCAACAGCTGCAGACCCTCATGGCACAGGCCATGGACGGCGCCGAAGCCCCCGTCCTCGCCCATGCCCACGATGTCACCGGCCGCCTGCAGGGGCTGGCCCGCGCCAGCATGAAGATGGGCCGCTCCGCCCGCGCATTGGCGCATTCCATCCTCATCGTGCACGGTGCTACCACCCTGGGCGTGCTGATGCTGGCCGTGATCTGCATCGATTTCTTCAGCGACGGCGACCTCGACATCCTCCAGCTGTTCACCTGAAGAAAGCCCCCACATACGCGGCAGTACAGACGAAGGGCGACGTTCCCCTTTATCATTCGCCGTTCGATTTTTGCAGGCGGATGATCGCGTGACCGATACCAATCTCGCATTCGTGTTCCCGGGCCAGGGCTCGCAGTCGCTGGGCATGCTGGCCGAACTAGCCGAGCTGCACCCGCAGATCCGCGAGGCCTTCACCGAAGCCTCCGACGGCGCCGGTGTCGACCTGTGGGCGCTGTCGCAGGGCGGTCCCGAGGAAATGCTCAACCGCACCGAATACACCCAGCCGGCCCTGCTGGCGGCCAGCATCGGCGTGTGGCGCGCCTGGAACGCCGTTGGCGGCGCCCAGCCGGCCGTCCTGGCCGGTCACAGCCTCGGCGAATACACCGCCCTGGTGGCCGCCGGCGCGCTGACCCTGCGCGACGGCGCGCACCTGGTGCGCCTGCGCGGCCAGTTGATGCAGGAAGCCGCCCCGACCGGCGTCGGCGCCATGGCCGCCGTGCTCGGCGCCGAAGACGCGCTGGTCGTGGAGGTCTGCGAGCAGGCCGCCGGCAGCCAGGTCGTCGTGCCCGCCAATTACAACTCGCCCGGCCAGATCGTCATCGGTGGCGATGCTGCCGCCGTGGATCGTGCGCTGGCGCTGCTGGCCGAGAAGGGCGTCCGCAAGGCCGTCAAGCTGGCTGTCAGCGTGCCCTCGCACACCCCGCTGATGCGCGAAGCCGCCAACCGCCTGGCCGAAACCATGGCCGGCCTGGACTGGCGCGCCCCGGCCCTGCCGGTGGTGCAGAACGTGGATGCCCGCGTGCATGACGGCGTGGACGCCATCCGCCAGGCGCTGGTGCAGCAGCTGTACCTGCCCGTCCAGTGGACCGGCTGCGTGCAGGCGCTGGCCGCCCGTGGCGTCACCCGCGTGGCCGAATGCGGCCCGGGCAAGGTGCTGAGCGGATTGATCAAGCGCATCGACAAATCGCTGGACGCGCGCACACTGTCCACGCCCGCCGATTTCGAGACGGCCCGCGAGACCTGGGCCGCCTGATGTCTTCCGATCGCGCCCGTGCTGGAATGGCTTCGCGCCAGACCGGCCGGACCGGTCCCGTTTGAGGAAATGAGATGAGCAAGCCCCTTCAGGGTGAAATCGCACTGGTCACCGGCGCCAGCCGGGGTATCGGTGCCGCGATCGCCGATGCACTGGCCGCGCAGGGCGCGACCGTCATCGGTACCGCCACCACCGACGCCGGTGCCGCCGCCATCGGTGAGCGCCTGGCCGCCGTGGGTGGCCACGGCCGCGCGCTGAACGTCACCGACGCTGCGTCGCTGGAGGCCGTGCTGGACGGTATCGCCAAGGAATTCGGCGCCATCAGCATCCTGGTCAACAACGCCGGCATCACCCGCGACAACCTGTTGCTGCGGATGAAGGAAGAAGACTGGCAGGCGATCCTGGATACCAACCTGACCAGCGTCTTCCGCGCCTCCAAGGCCGTCCTGCGCGGCATGATGAAGGCGCGCAAGGGCCGCATCATCAATATCGCCTCGGTGATCGGCGTGACCGGCAATGCCGGCCAGGCCAACTACGCCGCGGCCAAGGCGGGCATCATTGCCTTCTCCAAGTCGCTGGCCAAGGAAATCGGCTCGCGCGGGATCACCGTCAACGTGGTCGCGCCGGGCTTCATCGATACCGACATGACCAAGGCCCTGCCGGAAGAGCAGCGCACCGGCCTGGTCAAGTCGATCGCCCTTGAGCGGCTCGGCGAGCCGTCCGATATCGCCAACGCGGTGGCGTTCCTGGCCGGTCCTTCGGCCAGCTACATCACCGGCGAAACCCTCCATGTGAACGGCGGCATGTACATGCCGTAAGCATGTGGCGCAAGGATTGCGCCGCAAGTGGTTGATCCGTTTGATGTTTTGCTGCAATGCAAGGTGTCGCTGGTTTCCACTACACTATCCCACGGTCATCCCTCACCGGATGGCGTCATTTTTGAACCACTACTCCATCTGGAGCGATATCCAATGAGCACCATCGAAGAACGCGTCAAGAAAATCGTCGTCGAACAGCTTGGCGTCAAGGAAGAGGAAGTCACCAACAGCGCATCGTTCGTCGATGACCTGGGCGCTGACTCGCTGGACACCGTTGAACTGGTGATGGCGCTGGAAGAAGAGTTCGAGTGCGAAATCCCGGACGAAGAAGCCGAAAAGATCAGCACCGTGCAGGCTGCGATCGACTACATCAACGCCCACGTCAAGGCTTGATGTCAGGCGGCTCGCGCGCGGCCGTGGCGATCGCTGCGACCGCGTGCGGCAAACCCATGGGGCCGCGCTTGCGGCCCTGTGCTTTTGAGCGTTATACCGCGTGATACCCGCAACACCCGGGTCAGGAGAATCTGCAATGAAGCGTCGCGTCGTCGTTACCGGCATGGGCATGGTCTCGCCATTGGGCAATGATATGGCCAGCAGTTGGAAGGGCATCACCGAAGGCCGTTCCGGCATCGGTCCGCTGACCAACGTTTCGCAGTCCTACCTGGACCGTTTCACCACCAAGATCGCAGGTGAGGTCAGGGACTTCGACATCACCGCCGACAACGAACAGTTCGGCACATTCCGGGTCACTGGCAAGGATGCCAAGAAGATGGACCCGTTCATTCATTACGGCCTCGGTGCCGCCTTCATGGCCTTGAACGATTCGGGCCTGGAAATCACCGACGGCAATGCCGAGCGCATCGGCGCCATCGTGGGCGCGGGCATCGGCGGCCTGCTGGGCATCGAAGAGCAGACCATCGACTTCCACGAGGGCAAGAAGATCTCGCCCTTCTACGTGCCCAAGACCATCATCAACATGCTCCCGGGCCAGCTGAGCATCATCACCGGCCTGAAGGGTCCGTCGTTCTCGGCGGTCTCCGCCTGCGCCACCTCGAACCACTCGATCGGCACCGCGATGCGCATGATCCAGTACGGCGATGCGGACGTGATGGTGGTCGGTGGTGCCGAGCGCGGTTCTTCGCCGACCGCCCTGGGCGGCTTCTGCGCGATGAAGGCGATGAGCACCCGCAACGATGCGCCGGCCGAAGCCTCGCGCCCGTGGGACAAGGAACGCGACGGCTTCGTGCTCGGCGACGGTGCCGGCATCCTGATCCTGGAAGAGTACGAGCACGCCAAGGCGCGCGGCGCACGCATCTATGCCGAGCTTGCCGGTTTCGGCGCCAGCTCGGATGCGTACCACATGACCGCCCCGAGCGAGAACGGCGAAGGTGCGGCACGCTGCATGACCATGGCGTTGAAGGACGCTGGCGTGACCCCGGACCAGGTCGGTTACCTCAACGCGCACGGCACCTCCACGCCGCTGGGCGACCTGGGTGAAACGATGGCCATGAAGACCGCCTTCGGCGACCACGCCTACAAGATGATGGTCAGCTCCACCAAGTCGATGACCGGCCACCTGCTCGGCGCGGCCGGCGGCGTGGAAGCTATCTTCTCGGTGCTGGCGCTGCGCGACAACATCATCCCGCCGACCATCAACCTGCATGAAGCGGGCGAGGGCTGCGACCTGGATTACGTGCCCAACACTGCACGCGAGGCCAAGGTCGATGTGGTGATGTCCAACGGCTTCGGCTTCGGCGGCACCAACGGCACGCTGGTGTTCAAGCGCGTCTGACCGCACGTTCCGTGTACTCCCACCCGGGCCGCCATCATGGCGGCCTTGGTGTATCTGGCCCCCGCGCACGCTGCGCGCCCCATCCGGTGTCCTGTCATGTTCCAGACGCTTCCGCTGCCCGCCACCACCGACCTGCTGGCCCTGCAGCGCCTGGCCCCGCAACGCTACCCGCTGCTGATGGAATCCACTGCCTCGGGCACCGCGCAGGGGCGCTGGGATCTGCTGCTGATGGGCAACGGCGAATCCCTTGCACTGCAGGCCGACGGCGTGGTGCGCGATGCGGATGGCGTCGCGCATGACGGCCGCTTCCTTGACGTGCTGGATGCGCATTGGGCCGCGCTGCGGCTGCCGCGCGAAGAAACCACGTTGCCGTTCCGCGGTGGCTGGGCACTGATGCTGGATTACGAGTTGGCTGGCCAGATCGAGGATGTGCTGTCCTTGCCGGCGCGCGCCGATGGACTGCCGTCCGCGCTGGCGCTGCGCTGCCCGGCGGCGGTGCTGCACGACCGTGTGCTGGGCCAGTTCCATGCCGTCTGCGAGACCGGCCAGGCCACGCTGCTGCAGACGCTGCAGGATGACCTCGCGGCAGCCTCGACGTTGGCCCCGCTTCCAGCGTGGCAGCCACCGGTCGCGATCGGCGAGGACGTGCCACAGCGCTTCACCGACGGCGTCGGCAAGGTGATCGATTACCTGCGCGCGGGCGACGTGTTCCAGGTGAACCTGTCGCGCCGCTGGAACGCGCAGTTTGCGCAGACGCTCTCGCCGCAGGCGCTGTATGCGCAGCTGCGTGTGGCCAATCCCGCACCGTTCGCCGGGCTGTTCATGGCGCAGGGCAGGGCGGTGGTCAGCTCTTCCCCCGAGCGATTGGTCTCGGTGCACGGCGATGACGTGCAGACCCGCCCGATCGCCGGCACCCGCCCGCGCTTCGCCGGCGATGACGACGCCGCGCGCATCCAGGAGCTGGTCGGCCATCCCAAGGAACGCGCCGAGCACGTGATGCTGATCGATCTGGAGCGCAACGACCTCGGCCGCATCTGCGCGCCAGGCAGCGTGGAGGTGGATGAGCTGATGACCGTGGAGAGCTACGCCCACGTGCACCACATCGTCAGCAACGTGCGTGGCCGCCTGCGCGAGGACGTCAGCCCCGGCCAGGTGATCGCCGCGACCTTCCCCGGCGGCACCATCACCGGCTGCCCCAAGGTGCGCTGCATGCAGATCATCGCCGAGCTGGAGCAGACCGCGCGTGGCGCCTACACCGGCGCGTTCGGCTGGCTGAACCGCGATGGCGATCTGGACCTGAACATCCTGATCCGCACCGCCGAAGTGGCCGCCGACACCGCCAGCTTCCGCACCGGGGCCGGGATCGTGGTCGATTCGGTGGCCGACAAGGAACTGGACGAAACCCGTGCCAAGGCCCGTGGCCTGCTGCGTGCGCTGGGCAGCGATGCCTGAGCCGTTTGGCGGTGTGCAGCACCCGCGCGGTATGCTACGCGGCGAAGAAATGGATTCGAGGTGAGCATGGCGGGTGCGAAACGGGGATGTCTGGCCGTACTGGCCGTGTTGCTGGTGCTGGCCCTGCTGGTTGCGGCCGCAGGCGCTTGGTTCTGGCATCGCCAGGGCGCCTTTGCCGATGCACCGGTCACCCCCAGCGCGGAGAGCGTGGTGATCGCCTCCGGTGATGGCTTCAGCACGGTGCTCGGCAAGCTGCGCCAGGCCGGCGTGGATGAGGGCAGCGACACCCAGTGGCAGCTGCTGGCGCGTCAGCTCGATGCCGCCGGCAAGCTCAAGGTGGGTGAATACGCGCTCGATCCCGCGCTGACCCCGCGCGAGCTGCTGACCCGCATGCGCCAGGGCCGCGTCCTGCAGCACCGCGTCACCATCGTGGAAGGCTGGAACATCCGCCAGCTGCGCGCTGCGCTCAAGCGTGCCGATCCGCTGGTGCATACCACCGACGAACTGGACGATGCCGCCCTGATGAAGGCGGTCGGCTTCCCGGGCGAGCACCCAGAAGGCCGCTTCCTGCCGGAGACCTACGTCTACCAGCGTGGCGACAGCGACATCGACGTGCTCAAGCGCGCGCATGCCGCGATGGAAAAAGAACTCACCGCCGCGTGGGACAGCCGCGTGGAGGATCTGCCGCTGAACTCGCCGTATGAGCTGCTGATCCTCGCCTCGATCATCGAGAAAGAAACCGCGCTGCCCAGCGAGCGCCCGCAGATCGCCGGGGTGTTCATGCGCCGCCTGAAGATCGGCATGCGCCTGCAGACCGACCCCACCGTGATCTACGGCATCGGCAGCAGCTACGACGGCAACATCCGCAAGCGCGACCTCACCACCGATACGCCGTACAACACGTACACGCGCGCCGGCCTGACCCCGACCCCGATCGCCATGCCCGGGCGCGATGCGCTGCATGCCGCAGCGCAGCCAGCCAAGGGCGACGCGCTGTACTTCGTGGCCGTGGGCGACGGTAGCGGTGCGCACATCTTCTCGGCCAACTACACCGACCACAACGCCGCCGTTGCCCGCTACCTGCAGCAGCTGCGCAGCAAACGTACCCAAGAGGCCGCACCCCAATGAGTCCCGCGCTGCACCGGCACCCGCATTTCGTCAGCCTGGAAGGGGGCGAGGGCGCCGGCAAGACCACCGCCATCAACGCGATCCGCGAGGCCCTGCAGGCGCGCGGCCATGAGGTGGTGCTGACCCGTGAACCCGGCGGCACCGCCCTGGCCGAGCGCATCCGCGCGCTGGTGCTCAAGCCGGATGCGGAGATCGCCGCCGAGCCGCTCTCGGCCGAGGCCGAGCTGCTGCTGGTGTTCGCCGCCCGTGCCCAGCACGTGCGCCATGTGATCGCCCCGGCGCTGCAGCGCGGTGCCTATGTGCTGTGCGACCGCTTCACCGATTCCAGCTACGCCTACCAGGGCGGTGGCCGCGGCCTGGACCCGGCGTGGATCGCCGATCTGGAGCGCCGCGCCGTCGGCCTGCTGCCCGGCCTGACCCTGCTGCTGGATGTGGACGTGGCCGTCGGCCGTGCGCGCGCCAACGGCCGCGACATGTGGCCGGACCGGATCGAAAGCGAGCACGATGATTTCTTCCAGCGGGTGCGCGCGGTGTTCCGCCAGCGTGCCAGCGAAGACCCCGCACGTTACCGCCTGATCGACGCCAGCCAGGACCAGGCCGGCGTCGCCGGCGCGGTGGTGGCGGCCGTGGAGGCATGGTTGGCACAGGAGCCGGATCGTGACTGAGCCCTTTTCCCCGTGGCAGCAGCGCGCCTATGACCAGACCGTGGCCGCGCTCGATGCCGGTCGCCTCGGCCATGGCCTGCTGTTCTGCGGCCCGGCCGGCCTGGGCAAGCTCGGCGTCGCGCTGCGCCTGGCCGAGCACGTGCTGGGGCAGGGTGAGCCCGCCGCCGCCAAACGCAGCGCCCAGCTGCTGGCCGCCGGCACCCACCCGGACCTGCAGCGGATCTCGTTCATCCCCAACAAATCCGGCGACAAGCTGCGCACCGAGATCGTGATCGAGCAGATCCGCGAGGTCTCGCAGAAGCTTTCGCTGACCCCGCAGTACGGCGTGGCCCAAGTGGTGATCGTCGATCCCGCCGACGCCATCAACCGCGCGGCCTGCAACGCCCTGCTCAAGACCCTGGAAGAGCCGCAGCCCGGCCGCTACCTGTGGCTGATCAGCGCCGACCCCGCGCGCCTGCCGGCCACCATCCGCAGCCGCTGCCAGCGTCTGGAGTTCAAGCTGCCGCCGCGCGAGGAAGCCCTCGCCTGGTTGCAGACCCTGGGCCACAGCGAAGCCAGCGCCCGCGAAGCGCTGGACGCCGCCTGCGGCCACCCCGGCCTGGCCGACCAGTGGCTGCGCGAGGATGGCCTGGCCCTGCGCCGCCAGGTCGCCACGGATCTGGAAGCGCTCGTCGCCGGCCGCTCCGGCGCGGTGGAACTGGCCCAGCGCTGGACCGCCGACGACAACGCCGCCCTGCGCCTGCGCCACGCCGCCGATCTCGCCCTGGCCCAGGCCACCGGTGGTGGCTTGACCGATCCCGATCGATTGCACAAGCTGGCCGCCTGGTTCGATGCGGCCAACCGCACCCGCGACCTGCTGCGCACCACGGTGCGCGCCGATCTTGCGGTAGTGGAGCTGCTGCTGGCCTGGGGAAAGGTCAACGAACGGCACGCCAAGGGGAATAGAGCATGAGCGCCACCAACGCCCGACAGGGCATCCTGTCCCTTGCCGTCAAGGACAAGGCCGCGCTGTACAGCGCCTACATGCCGTTCGTGAAGAACGGCGGCATCTTCGTGCCCACGCCCAAGCGCTACTTCCTGGGCGATGAGGTGTTCCTGCTGCTCACCCTGCCGGACTCCAGCGAGCGCCTGCCGGTGGCCGGCAAGGTGATCTGGGTGACCCCGGCCGGGGCCCAGGGCAACCGCGCGGCGGGCATCGGCGTACAGCTGGCCGACGGTGCGGAAGGGGAGACCGTCCGCCACCGGATCGAGACGCTGCTGGCCGGCATCCTGACCGCGGACAAGCCCACGCACACGATGTGAAGAAATTTCGGCGAAACCGTTGACGTCAAAATTTGCCGCCCTATAATGAGCTGCTCAGCAGCATCGGGCGGTTAGCTCAGCGGTAGAGCATTGCCTTCACACGGCAAGGGTCACAAGTTCGAACCTTGTACCGCCCACCATGATTCAGTCGAAAAAGCCTCCGGAAACGGGGGCTTTTTTGTTGGGTTGGATTTGGTCGTAATGGTTCCCCACCTCGCGCCGGTTTGCACCGTCCAAGAGAATCCAAGGCAGGAAGCGGGCATCCGCACATCTATCCGCCGAAGCTTGGATTGGCCATCGAGCCTGCCGCTGGCTCCGTCATGCGCTAGCTTGTTAGCCGAACCCAGCCACCCTAAGATCAATCTGTATCGGAGGGTAGGCCTCAAGCGTCTCGTCCAGGTGTCCTGAACGACATGGCGAAGGGCGGCGAGAAGCCCGGTCAAAGTGAAATGTAGATTGCTCGCTTCTACAGTCAGCTTTGTGACATCTCCTTCTGTTTATTCCGCAGCATGGCGTCGGGTCACGACCTTTAAGAATATTGAAAATATGCGCATCCATCATTTGGTGATGATTTCGAGCCGGCGATTCATACGTTTTATCAAGAGATCTTCAGCAGTTTCGGTTGCTGACCTCTATTAAGTTTACCCAAGTCGATCTTGCTTCGCGGGTCGAACGGTTTTGGCGTTAGACCTCAATCATAGGTGATCGCGAAAGTGGCAGAAGCAGCCTCCATGTCTTACACGGTATCGCGCGGCAACGAGCCCGGCGCAGTTCTCACTCCGCATCTGCACGAGGACGGAAAGTACGTAGCTAGCATGACCCGCTTCGAGCAAGATTATGTTCGTGTTGAGTCAGTCCGGGAGCTCGGCATCCTTGCACAACACGGCTTCAGTGTCCGTATGAGTAGTTCCTGCAGCGCCAATCATCGGGCACCAAGTCTTATCTCTCCTGGTTCGCTTCAGATTTCATTTCTAGATCCGGTCGTTGATGCCTAACAATTCACTAGGCCGCCACGCCTCTCTAGTCGGCTTAATTCAGGCGTTGGCCAGCCTCCGCTTGTGGCCGGAAACGACATTCGCATGCCAGGCGCTGCCATACCGCTTGTTAGCTCGACCCGACCGCCTAAGATCGGGCTGCATCACCCGAGACGTCTAGCCTTCAACTCATATGTTCCAACACACTTGTAGTCTGATGCCCTGCCGGATCGAGAAGTGAAGCCAATGGAACTGATCTACGAGTCTCCAGATGGCCTGCTTCGACTAGTAGAGCCGACGGAGCAGCAAATCACAGACATCGTTCTCTCGTCTCCAGCCTCTTACTGGCAGCAAGGAGGGAATGGCCAAGCTCTGCTTTCTGTCGCCGATCGTCCCGGCCTAACGATCATGCAGCCAGAGGTTGGTCGATTCTTCTTGGAACTCTTCTTTGAGGATCGATTGGTGCCCTACGATGGAGGAAGTTGCGAGGAATTTTTGGTGACAGAGATGGGGGGCGACCCGTTTCGTGTTCCTTTGGCCTGTACGGTTACGCCCAGCATTGCAGCTTCTGTTCTTGCGGAGTTCGTACGCACTCGCAGGCAGCCAGGCGGAGTTTGTTGGGTGCCTATGGGGGACGTGCCTTTCGAGATCGGTTGGTACGATGAGTAAAAGTGCAGCGGGTCAGAGGCGGTGCCCCGAGAGCTTGTCAGCCTCTGGCCGACAGCAGACGCGCCGTCGAGACGGGACGGTTACCCCTGTGGTAGCGTCCGCTTCCGACTGAAAGTGCAATTTGGTCAGCTGCTCAGTATCAGCGACGCTTCCGTTGCTCCTCGGGCTACGCCCGACTAACCCGAACGGAATCAGGAGATTGCGTCATGCGTTGGATCAGGCTCGCATCCACGTTCTTGATGGCCGCCGTCGCCACGGCCTGCAAGGCACAGACAACCACAAATGCGGACCTCGATTACGATCGATTGATCCAGCTTGATGCCGAGAATCTGGCAGAGACCGGTATTGGCGAAGCCTATTTGCAACTGCTGCCAGAACTGCAGAAGTATGTCTCCCAACCCGCGCGCGTCGATGAGCTGATTGACTCCGACCTGCCGCGGTACGCTATCCGGGTCGACGGTACGGAGTACGTCATCTACTCTGCTGACAGTGAAGGGAGTGAAGATGCGAGCTGGGGGCGCGCTACTTACGTATTCTTCAAAGTGGTCAACGACCAACTCGCCAATACAGACGTTCGCTTCTTCGCGGTCGATGCAGGCAACGATCTGGGTGGTTTGTTTCTCACCCCGGAGCAAGCCGAGGCGTCGCGAGTCACGCTTCCACGTCCTTCAGACTGGCCGTATCTACCAGAAGCCGCCGGCCCTTGGTACGGGCAGCAGCACTAGCTGAGATTGCAAGGGTCCGCTTCTGGCGGCGGTTTCAACTGGTCAATGCAACAGCTTGTTGATATCGCTCGATCGGTGTCTGGAAGTCCCGCGCGACTGGATGAAGAGCGTGCGATAGATCGTCTCGTGTGAGACCTGGCAGCTCGGATCGTCCGGGTAAGTCCGCTTGAGCCAGCCAGCGATCTGTTCGGGCGACCACTGCTGCATCCCGCCAGTCTCGGCGAGAACCCCTTCGCACGGACGAGTGATGCCGATCGAACAGCCTCGCCATCTGGTGCAACGACTCGCCCTGCCGCCAGCGGTCCCACATCAGGGCCTTGTGACTGTCGGAACCGCCACCCAAAGCGGACACCACGGGCGGCGACTCAGCGCTATTTCGTCGGCGATCCGGCTGATTCATCGGCGGCTTCTGTGGCTTGGTCGCAAACGGGTAGCCACGCCCCCCGCGCGGATGGCAACTTGCAGCGGCGATCACGTCGACCTGGAGCCCCGCATGACCCCCGTTGTCCTGTATTCGCCCGATCCGGCCCGCGGCTGGCTGCCCTGGGCCTGGCTGACGCCGATCCTGATGATCCTGTTCAACGCGGTACCGGTGATCGCGCTGGACGGATGGATGCAGTCGCAGCATTGGTCGACGCCGGGCGGCGATCCTATCGGCCTCGCTGGCTTGCATGCGCTGCTGTGGATCGGCTTTGCGCCGACGCTGGCGGCCGTGCTCGCCTGGGTACGCTTCGTCGAAGGGCGCTCGCTGGCGAGTATCGGGCTGACCGGTCCGGCGCCGCTGAAAACCTTCCTGTGCGGACTGGCCGTTGGATTCGGCATGATCGCGCTGGTCGTAGTCGCGATCTGGATGGCTGGCGGCATGCAGGCGGCGGGCTTGGGGCAGGCCTGGCGGTCGCCCGTCAGTCTGCTGCACATCGGTCTGCTGCTAGTGAGTTTCATGTTCCAGGCGAGCGTGGAGGAAGTCATCTTCCGCGGCTGGATGCTGTCGGTGGTGGCGCGCAAGACCAATGTCACGGTGGCAGTGCTGCTGGTGTCGCTCGTTTTCTGCTTCCTGCATTTCAGTCCGCACCAGCCGCCCCTGGTCATGCTCAGCACGTTCCTGTTCTCGCTGTTCGCCTGCGCCTGGGCACTGCGGACCGGCAATATCTGGGGCGTGATGGGCTGGCACGCGGGGTGGAACTGGTTGCTCGCAACCGGCTTCGAACTGCCCGTCACCGGCATGGATGCGCACTTGCCGGCGCTGCTGGTGGCGCTGCGCCCGCAAGGCCTCGACACCCTGACCGGTGGCGCGCAAGGGCCGGAAGGCAGTTACCTGTGCAGCGTCTTCTTCGTCGCCGCGATCGCGTGGATCCAGTGGCGAAAGACGCGCGGAGCTCAGAACTTCTCGCCGACCAGCAGGTGACGCCGCTGCCCGGGCGGCATCGCCCCGTCCGGGCCCTTGCCGATCGGATGCTGGTTCGCGCCGTACCGGCGACGACGTCCGCTCCAGATATTTAGCGAACCCGAGACAGCTCAGGTTCGGGATGCGAGCCACTACCGGCTGGAACCGAGACTGCCTTTGCTGAAGTGTCACCAAAGGGTGATCTGGCTTCCTCGATAAAGCTCGACTAGGGCACCTTCGGCTTACGTTTCGCGACGACTGCTCCTGGCCGGAAGCCGACATGCGCCTCCTTCGCCGCGCTGACCAATCGCGAATGCCCGGCGCGCCCAGCTCGCTGCCCCGCTTACGAGGTCGCCTTGTTGAAGATATCGCTCCACGATGTGCACCTGCTGGCCACTGTCATGCTGTAGATATGGCATATATACCCCCCATGCATGAGTGATATGCGCGTGCGCGCTTCTTCCAGCATGGCCCCGACGGTAGATTTCCCTGACAATCTGTCACGGAGTGACCCATGCAGACACGCACCCGCCTTCGCACTCTGGTGCCTGGCTTTCCCTCCACGCTGATCTGGATGGCGGTTTCCCTCTGTTCCACGGCCGCCATGGCCAACGAGCCACTGCAGATCGAGGCGCAGGGGAGTTTCCTCGCGGGTGGCATGGAAAAGACGGAACCTGGCACGTTCGATCCGTTGAAGCCGTCCAATCCGGAAGGCCAGAGCTACCACGGTGATCACGTCTATGCCTTCTACCAGAAGCCGGTGAATGCGCGTTCGCTGCCGATTGTGATGTGGCACGGTGCGGGCCAGTCGTCCAAAAGTTGGGAAACGACGGCCGATGGGCGCGAGGGCTTCCAGAATCTGTTCCTGCGTCATCGCTTCACTACCTACCTGATCGATCAGCCACGGCGAGGCAAAGCCGGCCGAAGCATGGTCGAGTCCACGCTGAAGCCCGTGGCAGACGATCAGATGTGGTTCAACCAGTTCCGAATTGGCCTCTGGCCGACGTACTTCGGTGGCAGTCAATTTCCGACAGGGGAGGCGACGCTTGACCAGTTTTTCCGTTCGGTCACGCCGAACACGGGGCCGTTCGACCTCGGGTTGGTCTCCGACGGAGTAGCTGCCGTGCTGCAGAAGACCGGGCCTGCCATCCTGTTTACCCATTCGCAGGCGGGTGGCCCTGGCTGGATGACGGCGATAAAAAGCCCGAATGTGCGTGCCATCGTCGCCTTCGAGCCTGGCAGCAGTTTCGTATTTGCCAAAAACGACGCGCCGGCGCCGATTCCCAGTGCATTCGATACGGTCGCACCGGCGGTGGTTTCTCCCGAAGCGTTCAAGGCGCTGACGCGGATTCCCATTCTGGTGCTGTATGGCGACAACATCCCTGACAAGCCTGTTGACCTGCCCGCGCAGGACAGCTGGCGGGCACGCTTGGAAATGGCGCGCGCCTGGCGCGACGCCGTCAATCGGCAGGGTGGGGACGTGACCCTGATCCATTTGCCGGACATGGGAATCCGTGGCAACAGCCACTTCTTGTTCTCGGACCTCAACAACGTCCAGATCGCCGATCTGGTGAGCGGGTTTCTGGCGAAGAAGAATCTGGATCATTGAGCCGGATTGCCTCGTGCATTGATCGCGCCATGAAAGGCGTGTGGCGCCATGGCGGCTGCGTCGCCCGCCAGATTCATATCGTTCATGCATGAGTGATATCCGGCTGATGCTCTTTTTCTATGAGTGCACGGCGGTTAGTTTTACGCCTGATCCCCGCCAACGTGGGCGCGCCACATGCACCGGCCGGGGTAACGTCCACACTGGGAGCAGTTGAATGAAGCACATCGTGCACGCCACGCTGTTGGCGATGTCCCTTGGCTTGGCGGCAGGCAACACGTCCGCCGCCGACTACAAGCTCAACCCCTTCAAATTGGCCTACGAAGGTGCGATCACACGGAATGTGCCCAGCGAGGTCAACGTCCACTCGGTGTCCTATCCGCTGAATGGAATCGAGATCGCGGCAAACTTCTACACGCCGGCCAACTTCGATGCCGCACGGAAATACCCGACCATCGTGGTTGCCCACCCCAATGGTGGGGTCAAGGAGCAGGTGGCCGGCCTGTACGCGCAGCGTTTGGCCGAGCAGGGCTACATCGCCATTACCGCCGATGCGGCCTATCAGGGCGCGAGTGGCGGCCAGCCGCGCAGCGTGGACATGCCTTCACACCGCATCGAAGACATCCACGGCATGGCGGACTTCATCAGTCGATTCCCCTGGGTCGACACTATGCGCCTGGGTCTGCTGGGCATCTGTGGCGGCGGCGGCTATTCGTTGGCGGCCGCGCAGACCGACAAGCGGTTCATGGCCGTAGCCACGATCAGCATGTTCAACTCCGGCCGGGTGCGCCGCAACGGCTATGCCGACTCGCAGCTGGACACGATCCAGCAGCGCCTGCAGCAGGCTTCCAATGCGCGAGCACAGGAAGCCGCCGGCGGCGAAGTGCTGTACTCCGGCGACGCCAACCTCACCGACGCGCAGATCGCCACGCTTCCCTTCGATCTGTATCGGCAAGGTTATGCGTACTACTGGAAGACGCACGCCCATCCCAACTCCACCTTCCGCTATGCGACCAGCAGCCTGCTGGACCTGATGCGTTGGGACGCCACCGACCAGATCGAGCTCATCAACCAGCCGCTGCTGATGATTGCCGGTAGCAAGGCTGACAGCCTGTACATGACCCAGGACGCTTTCGCCAAGGCGACCGGTACCGCCGACAAACAACTGGTGCTGCTGGACGGCGCTACGCATATCGAAACCTACTGGGTGCCGAAATACGTGGACGCCGCCGTCGCCTCGCTGACCACGTTCTACGGCCGGACGCTTGCGCCATGAGCGCGCCTCGTAAATCAACCGCGCAGACGGCGCTGCTTGGCGCGGCATTGAGCGTGGCGGCACCATTCGCTGGCGCCGTCGAAACACCGACGCAGCAGATCACCCGAGCGGGAACGCAGTCGTCCGTTGCCGGTCCGGCAGCGACCTTCGTCGGCAAGGTGCGGGTAGATCCGCTGTTCCCGGCGGACGAGCAGGTGCACGTCTCTTCCGCATACGTCAGCTTCGAACCGGGTGCGCGCTCGGCCTGGCACACGCACCCCTCCGGTCAGCGACTAGTGGTTACCTCCGGCGTTGGGCTGACCCAGGAATGGGGTAAGCCGGTGCAGCAGATACACGCCGGGGATGTGGTGGTGTGTCCTGCCGGGGTCAAGCATTGGCACGGCGCCGCGCCCCACAGCGCAATGACCCACCTTGCCGTGACCGGGGTAGCAGACGGCAAGTCGGTGGCGTGGCTGGAGAAGGTCAGTGATGACCAGTATCGCGAGGCATCAGCAGGCATCGTCGCTCCCGTTGCTGGGCCGCTTTCGCCCAGGCAGCAGGCGATCCCGCTGATTGCGGCCGCCGCCGCCAGCAGCGATATGCCGCAGCTCACCGCCGCGTTGCGCCGGGGACTGGATGCAGGGCTGACGCTGAGTGAGACCAAGGAAGTGCTCGTGCAGCTGTATGCCTATGCGGGTTTCCCGAAGAGCCTCAATGCCTTGGGCGAGCTGATGGAGGTGGTGCGCGTACGTCAAGCGCAGGGCGTCGCCACTGCACCCGGGCAGCCGCCCACCAGGAACGTTCCCGTGGGCGACGCGCTGCGCGCGGTGGGCACCGCCAACCAGACCCGGATCTCCGGCGCCCCGGTGACCGGGCCGCTCATGGACTTCGCCCCGATCATCAACCAGTACCTGCAGACGCACCTGTTCGGCGACATCTTCGAGCGCGACAACCTGGACTGGCAGAGCCGTGAACTGGCCACGGTTGGCGCGCTGGCAGTGATGCCCGGCGTGGAGGCGCAGTTGCGCTCGCACATGGCGGCCAGCCAGCGCGTGGGCCTCAGCCGCGCACAGTTGCAGCACCTGGCCCAGCTGCTGGCCCACAGCGGCTACGCAGCCGCATCCGCTCGCGCAGTGCAGGCACTGGAACAGACCCCGGCACCCGGGCCCTGACAGCGCCCCACATGGAGACCCCAATGAACACCCTACCCACCAATGCCCAACGCCGCTCCCTTCTGAAGGGCGCCGCTACGCTGGCGGCGCTGCCGCTGGCCGGCGCGCTGGCCACGTCCACGGCAAACGCCTCCCCCGCAGCTGCCGCGCAGAAAATGGACGGCCGCCGCACGCTCGGAACGCTGCAGGTTTCCAGCATCGGGCTGGGCGTGCAGAACATGAGCCGCACCTACCAGACCACCATCCCCTCGCGCACCGAGATGCACCGCATCATCCGTGCCGCGTTCGATCGGGGGATGACGTTCTACGATGCGGCCGAGGCCTATGGCCCGCATGAAGTGGAACGAATCCTGGGAGAAGGCGTTGCCTCATTCCGCAACGACGTGGTGATCGCCACCAAGTTCGGCTGGAACATCGACCTGGAAACCGGTGCGCGTGGCCCGGGCCTGATCAGCAGGCCCGCACATATCAAGCGGGCGGTGGAGGGCATGCTCACGCGGCTACGTACCGACCGCATCGACCTGCTGTACCAGCATCGCGTGGACCCGCAGGTGCCGATCGAAGACGTGGCCGGTGCGATCCAGGACCTGATGACCGAGGGCAAGGTGCTGCATTGGGGCCTGTGCGAGATGGGCCTGAAGACGCTTCGCCGCGCGCACGCTGCGCTGCCGGTGACGGCTGTGCAGAGCGAGTACTCGATGCTCTGGCGTGGGCCGGAACAGGAGGTGCTTGCCACGTGCGCCGAGCTGGGCATCGGATTCGTGCCATGGAGCCCACTGGGCGTAGGCTTCCTGACCGGTGCGATCGACGCCAGAACACGGTTTGCCGAGGGCGACATTCGCGGCATCGAAACGCGCTTCACCCCGCCGAACATCGAACATAACCTGGCATTGGTGCGCTTGCTCAGGGACTGGGCCGAGCGAAAGCAGGCCACGCCTGCACGGATCGCGTTGGCCTGGCTGATGGCGCAGCAACCTTGGATCGTGCCGATTCCCGGCACCACGCAGATGGCACATCTGCTCGACAACCTGGGCGCAGGCGAGGTGGTCTTCAGCGCAGGTGAGCTGCGGGAGCTCAATGCTGCAGTTGCTGCGGTGGCAGTGCAGGGCGAGCGTCTTCCGCCAGCGGTACAGGCCTACAGTGGCGTGGAGGCGCCACTGCGTTAGCGCTCATTCCCGATAGCGCAACGCATCACGCAGCACGGTGAACGCCGGCGATGACTGCCTGCGACTGGGGTAGTACAGGTGGTAGCCGGGGAAGGAGGGGCACCAGTCCTGCAGCACGTGAACCAGGGTGCCTGCGTGCACATGGGCGCGCACCAGATCCTCGGGCATGTAGGCAAGCCCCAGTCCCTCCAGTGCGGCGCCCAGGCGCAGGGCGATGTTGTTGAACACCAGTTGGCCTTCCACCCGTACTTTCAGCTCCTGGCCCTTCTTTTCGAACTCCCACGCGAAAATGCCACCGTGGGTCGGCAGGCGGATGGTGATGCAATTGTGCTGGGTGAGGTCGTGCGGTGATTTCGGCTTCGGATGGTGCTGGAAATAGGCAGGCGATCCGACCACTGCCATGCGCAGGTCCGGCCCCACGCGCACGGCGATCATATCCTTGGCCACCTGCTCACCCATGCGGATACCGGCATCGAAGCCCTCGGCCACGATGTCGGTCAGTCCGTAGTCGACGATCACCTCGATGTTCAGGTCGGGATTGGCCGGCAGCAGTTTGCCCAGTACCGGCTGCATCACGGTGAGCGCGGCATGCTCACCCGCCGTGATGCGGAGGCGACCGGCGGGCTTGTCGCGGTAAGCGTTGAGCTGGGCGAGCTCCGTGTCGATTTCCTCGAAGCGCGGTGAAATCACCCGCAGCAGCTGCTCTCCGGCTTCGGTGGGCGAAACACTGCGCGTGGTCCGGGCAAGCAGGCGCACACCCAGGCGCTCTTCCAACTGACGCATCGATCGGCTCAGGGCCGGCTGGGACATGCCCAGCTGGGCGGCAGCACGGGTAAAGCTGCGCTCCCGCGCCACCAGGACGAACATGGCCAACTGGTCGTAATTGTCTACGCTCATTGATGCGCATCGGATATAAGCGATATCCGATTATGCCTCTGCAAGAATGTGTTTGGGGGGCGTAGATTGGCGCCATGACGATTCCAACCCCCAATCATGGTCGCCGGGCAGTCGTTGCGGCGCTGGCGTCGCTGCCGCTGGGATGCTCCGGTGCGGAGCGGCCGGAGGGCGGCGCTGCGGGTCGATCAGACGCACGGACACTGGTTGCCTGCTTCTCACGCTCGGGCAACACCCGGGTCGTTGCCGGCCTCATTCATCGCAGCATGCCCAGCGACCTGTTCGAGATACAGCCTGCCGTCGACTACCCGGCCGACTACCTGGAAACGGTGGCCCAGGCGCGGCAGGAGCGCGACGATGGGGTAGAGCCGGCACTGCGCACCCGCATTGCCAGCATGGATCGCTATGACACCGTCTACCTGGGCTTCCCCATCTGGGGCGAGACCGCGCCGCCGATCATTCGATCGTTGTTGTCGCAGCACGACATGAGGGGCAAGACGATCGTGCCGTTCATCACCCACGGCGGCTTCGGCGTGGGCAGCAGCCTGCGCGTGGTCGCCAGCCACGCACCCAACGCCCGCATCCTGAATGCATTCGTGATGCAGGCCGACCAGGAACGTAAAACCATGGAGAGCGTCAACGCCTGGTTGACCACTCCGCACACTGCACGCTGAGGAGTCGACCATGAAGACCCGTACCCTTGGACAAGGCCTTGAAGTTTCCGCCCTCGGCCTGGGCTGCATGGGCATGAGCGCGGCGTATGGCCCGGTCGCAGGCAAGCTGGAAATGATTGCGCTGATCCGCACTGCGGTGGAGCGTGGCATCACCCACTTCGACACCGCCGAAGCCTACGGCCCCTTTGCCAACGAAGAACTGGTGGGCGAGGCACTGGCGCCCGTTCGTGACCAGGTGGTGATCGCCACCAAGTTCGGCTTTGACATCGACCCGGTGACGGGTGCTCGCGGCACAGGTACCAACAGCCAGCCCGCACACATCCGCGCTGCCGTAGAGGCCAGTCTGAAGCGGCTTCGCACCGAGCGCATCGACCTTCTTTACCAGCATCGCGTTGACCCGGCGGTGCCGATCGAGGATGTTGCCGACACGGTGAAGGCGCTCATTGCAGAGGGCAAGGTTGCGCATTTCGGTTTGTCCGAAGCGGGTGTGCAGACAATCCGCAAGGCGCATGCGGTGCAGCCTCTGACGGCGGTGCAGAGCGAGTACTCGCTGTTCTGGCGTGAACCAGAGAAGGTGCTTCTTCCTTTGCTTGAAGAGCTGAGCATTGGCTTCGTACCCTTCAGCCCGCTGGGTGCAGGGTTTCTGACCGGGAAGATCGACGAGAACACGCAGTTCGATGCAGCGGATTTTCGCAATGCGGTGCCGCGCTTCTCCGCTGAAGCACGCCGGGCCAACATGGCGTTGGTTGACGTGGTCAAGGCGATGGCGGCAGAGAAGGGTGCCACGCCTGCCCAGGTGGCCTTGGCCTGGCTGCTGGCCCAGCGATCGTGGATCTCACCGATCCCCGGCACGACCAAGCTTCATCGATTGGATGAGAATCTGGGTGCGGTGGAACTGGCACTGGATGCGGCCGACCTGGCGCGTATCGATGAGGACGTGGCCCGGATCAGTATCAGCGGTGCGCGCTTGCCGGACGCTGCCTTGAAGATGACCGGCAAGTGAGAAGGCTCGGTGGAAAGCGCTTATATCGACCCAAGCTCCCCGCGCACTTCCTCAACAAACGCCCGCCCCACCGGCACCTCAGCCCCATCATTCAACACCAGCCAGTACCGGCTCCCCGAAGCCGCATGCAACGTCCGCACATGCGTCAGATTGACCAGATACGACCGATGGCAACGCACAAAGTCCGGCGGTAGCACGGCAGTAAGACTCGCCAGCGATTTGTCATGCAGCTCGCTACGCCCATCGCGCATGCGCACCTCGCTGTAATCCCCATCAGCACGAATCCACAGCACATCGGCCAGCTCTACCATCGCGGTCCCCTGCGCATGCCAGATGCCCAGGTAACGCGCCGCGCCAGACCGATACCGGCCAACATCCAGCAGCCGCTCCAGCGCTTGCCCCAGCCGCTCGCGTGAGAAAGGCTTGGGTACAAAATCCAACACCCCATGCTCAAATGCCTGCAGCGCCCGCTCCCGATGTGCGGAGACAACCACGCAGTGATAGCGCCCAGCGACCACGCGCTTCAGAAGATCGAATCCATCCTCACCACCGAGATTTAGATCCAGCAGCAGGCCGTCATACACGCTGCGCTGCAGCCGGTCACCGGCGGCGTCCAGGTCGGCCACGGCATCGAATCGCGCGCGGCTGCCAGCCAGTTCGGTACACATCCGCAGCAGCCGCTGTCGAACCAACAGCTCGTCCTCGACGATCAGGATGCGCATGTCAGCTCCATGCGGCCGTACCAGTCATTGCCATCGGCGCCTTGTTCAAAGCGCCAGCTCTCGGGGCAGGTGGCGGCCAGGCTGGCCTCGATGTAGCGCGTGCCCGTGCCTTGCCCGCGATGCGGAGCAGTGCCGCGTGCGCTGCGAAGCTCCAATATCCATCGGTCGCCCTCGCGCTGAATACGTAGGCCGAACGGATGCTCGGCACACGCGACCGCTCCAGCATGCGTGAGCGCATTCTCGACCTGCGCATGCAGCACGCCAGGCGGCAGCCACAGGCCGGTGTGCTCGCCCTCGACCTCGAGACCGATGTGGCGATCCAGCGCGAGGCCGACGATGTCCAGGTGGTTGCGGCACAGCGCTAGCTCTTCTTCGATCGGCACGCTGGGGCGGGTGCTGCTTTCGCGCAGGCGATCAAACTGTTCGGCCAGCGATTCGACCAGGCGGCTAGCGCGCATCGGTGCCTGTTCGATCAGTTCCTGCAGACCAGTAAGGGTATTCATCAGCCAATGCGGCTGGATGCCCCGTTGCAGCAACTGCAGCGAGAGGCGGGCGCGCTCTTCGCGCAGCTGCGCGTTGTGGTGGTCCAACGTACGCAGCTGAGCGGCGTGGCGGATCAGCAGAAAGCCCATCAGCACGGCCAGGAACAGGAAGTAGGGGCCGTCGAGGAAGATGCCACCGGCGAAGGGCACGGCCAGCGCGCCTGCCACCACCAACGTCAGGATCGGCCAGCGCTCGTCAGGCTCACCGCGGGCGCGCAGCAGCACGTAGGCGGAGGTCAGCAGGCTGAGCAGCAGGAGTGCGGCACCGCGGCCGTCGAAGCTGGGGACGAAGGCGGCCAGCGCCAGCACTGTGGCGAGATAGGCCATACGGGCAGTCTTCGGCACCGCGACGCCGAAGCGACGCACCAGATAGGCCGGCAGCAAGATCGCTGCGGCCAAGTGCAGTAGCAGCAACACGAGCAGTCGTGGCCCGTGCCAAGGGTAGGTATAGCCCACCAGCGGTCGCCATGCTTCCACCATGGGCAGTGCAAGGCCGACCACGCCTAACGCCAGCAGCAGGCGCGCACCCGGCACCCGTGGCCGCCCGCGCTGTGCGGCGAGGAAGTACAAGCACGCCGCGCCGAGTGCACCGGTGGCAAGCGCGGCGATCAACCACGGTCCGATGCCGTGGCCGTAGATCGAGGCGGCCGGCCCGATGGCAACGAAGGCATCCGCACCCCGCAGCTTGATCCACTGGTGATGGCTGGAGGCGAGTACAACCAGCTCGTCGGTGTCGCTGGGAGAGGAGGGCGGCAGCATGCGGATGATGTCCACCTGTCCCGGTTGCTCTTCGTCTGCGTTGCGGCCGACGGTGCCATTGGCGGCCAACGGCTTGCCGTCCCAGAAGGGCTGGCTGGCCGCGCGTACCGAGATGCGCAGGGCACGGTCGCCCGCGTCGTGTGCTGGCTGCGCAGGCAGGCGCCAACGCAGCCAGTAAGGGCCACGCCACTGCACCAGTTCGCGTTGGTTGGCCGGTTGCCACTGCAGTGTCGTCGGTGGTGCGGTGGGTAGTGCGCCATCAGCATCCAAGGTGGCGGGTGCCATCTCCTGGGGCTCGTAGTAGTGCACGCCCGGTGGGGGCGCGGCCAGCAGCAGCCACGCGGCGACCGCGATGAGCAGGACGGCGAGGGCGGTCAGGGTGCGTGGGATCTGCATGGGCCCATCGTATCGGTTGCACGGAGTCACTGGACCCCCGCCTGGAGCTGTTCGGCGGACGCGCGGTCCTCGGCTGCCTCGGGCGAGGTGATGCTGGCGGCGTAGTGCATGCGCCGCTCCTCGGCGCCCTGTTCGTCCTTCCTCCTACCTGGAGTCCGTCATGTCCACTGTCTCGCCCTGCCTGTTCCCTTCCTCTTCGTCCGGTCGACGCCTGCGGGTCACGCCACTGGCGGCACTGTGGCTGGCACTTGTCGGCGTCTCGCCTGTACTGGCACGTGACGCGTCAGCGCCGCTGGTGTTTACCCCGTACGCGTTCGAGACGCAGAAGCACGGCACCATCGACGCCGAGGCAGGCTATCTGGAGGTCCCGCGGCGGCATGCCGACCCCAACGGACCGCGCATGCGCCTGCGGGTGGTGCGCCTTCCGGCAACGGGTGGCGATGGCAATGCAGCGCCCGTGGTGTACCTGGCCGGCGGCCCGGGTGGCTCGGGCATCGGCACCGGGCGCGGTCCGCGCTGGCCGGTGTTCGATCAGGTCCGGCGCGAGACCGATGTGCTGCTGCTTGATCAGCGCGGGGCGGGCGAGTCCGAGCCGCCGCCGTCGTGCCCGCATGAGCACACGTTCGACGATGCACAGCCGCTGCAGCACGATGCGGCGCTCGCCGCGCTGCGTGACGTTGCCGCCCGCTGCGTGGCGTACTGGCGGGAGGCGGGCGTGGATCTGGCTGCCTACACCACCGCCGAGAGTGCCGGCGATCTGGAGGATCTGCGGCGCGCGTTGAAGGTGCCGAAGATCAGCCTGTGGGGCATGAGCTACGGCACGCATCTGGCGCTGGCCACGGTGCGCCTGCACGGCGCCGGTCTGGACCGCGTGGTGCTGATGGGGACGGAAGGCCCCGATGACACATTGAAGCTGCCGCTGTCGGCCGATGCGCTGCTGGCGGAGTTGAGCGTGCTGGCCAAAGGAGCGGGCTTCGATGATCTGACCGGCTCGGCCACGCGCGTGCTGGCCGCCCTGCGCGAGCAGCCGCGCCAGGGCCGCAGTGTCATGCACGGTGGCAAGCCGGTGATGATCGGCGCGTACGACGCGCAGTTGGCGATCAGTGCGTGTCTCGGGCGCCGCATGACTCAGCAATGGCTGCCGCTGATCCTGCGCGATGCCGAGAACGGCGACTACGATCTGCTGGCGGCGATGGTCCTGCTGCTGCGCAGTGAGTACGGCAGCTACGGCGCGATGTCGCTGGCGATGGATGTGGCCTCGGGCCAGACTGCGCAGCGCCGCGCACTGGCCGAGGTGCAGTCACGCGAGAGCCTGTTTGGCGATGCGCTGAACTTCCCGTTCCCGGCGCTCGGGGATGGGCTGGGGCTGGTCGATCTTGGCGATGCCTTCCGCGGGCCGCTACGCAGCGATGTGCCGGTGCTGTTCATCAGTGGCACGCTGGATGGGCGCACGCCGCCCGCCAATGCCGAGGCGCTGAGGCCGGGCTTCAGCGACAGCCGCACCCTGCTGGTGCGCGGGGCCAGCCACGACAATGAGCTGTGGCTCGGGAACCCTGCCATCGCCGCAGGCATCACGGACTTCCTGGGGGGGCGGCCGGTGGGTGATGCGGAGCTGGACGTGGGGGCGCCGGTGTTTGCGCGTAGCAAGAGCGATCTGGTGGATCCGCGCGGGCGCTGAGAGCGGTCCGTAACTGCGCCTGTGTGCAGGCGCTGTGGACCGACCGGGGTGTATGGTTTCGGCTGGCCACGGCGCTTGCGCCAACACAGGAGGACACGATGACCGATTCAACGGCGGCATCCGTGCACGGCACGCCCGACGATTACGGCGACACGCTGTACCGGGTCTACTTCGAAGTGGGCGAGTGGGAAGGGATCGCCCGCGATGCCATCACCGCACTCCTTGTCGAGCGTGCCAGCGACAATGCTGCCTTCGACTTTGATGCCTCACTGCTGCATTCCCGTCCGCACGGCTATGAAGTGGACCTGCCGATGCAGCTGATTCCCGAGGTGGTGCGGGCGCTGGCCGAGCGGAATGTCGCGGTGTACCAAGTGGTCAGGCTCGGCGGGGTATAGGGGCGCCGCTGGGGCGTCACGGGTCGTCGCCTCCATGCTTGCCTTGGCGCTATCCTTCCGCCAGCGCCAGCCGCACCGTGCGCGCTGGCCGGATCGATACTCTCAACCTGGACAAGGCAGCAATGGCAGATCCTTACAACAGCGGTGGCCGCGCAGGCCCGGCAACCCGGCTCGACGATTCGATGGTGACCACGGCGATGGAGCTGCCGGGCTTCCGCGTGGTGCGAAGCCTGGGGGTGGTGCGTGGCATCACCGTGCGTTCGCGTTCCATCGTGGGCAACTTCCTGGGCGGGCTGCAGACCATCTTCGGCGGCAACATCACCATCTACACGCAGCTGTGCGAGCAGGCGCGCGAAGAGACCTACCGGGACATGTCCAACCATGCGCGGCTGCTGGGCGCCAACGCGATCATCGCGATGCGCTATGACGCCACCGACGTGATGACCGGCCTGACCGAAGTACTGTGCTACGGCACGGCGGTGATCGTCGAGCCCACGCACCTCTAAGCATCGCGCGCGCGATACGCCCTGAGTATCGCAGCAAGCTGTCATCGGTATTGGCATCCGCGCTGCCCAGGGCGGATGCTGTCCGCATGACGATCAACGACACACTTTCTTTCGCCGGGCAGGTGGCCCTGGTCACCGGCGCCGCGGGTGGCCTCGGCTTCGCTTACAGCCGGTTGCTGGCGCAGCGCGGCGCACACGTGGTGATGCAGGACGTGGGCGCCACGCTGGACGGTACCGGCCGCGATCCGCAGCGGATCGATCACGCGGTTGCGCGTCTGCGTGCAGAGGGGCTTTCTGTCGAGGCCAGCCGCCATGACATTGTTACCCGCACTGCGGCTGCCGCACGGGTCGCTGACATTCTGCAGCGACATGGCGGCTTGGACGTGATCCTGCACAACGCCGGCTGGGTCGAGTATCAGCAGATCGATGCGGTGGATGAGGATCGTTTCGACCACATGATGGCGGTCGCGGCCAAGGCGCCGCTGTGGCTGGCGCAGGCCGCATGGCCGCCCATGCAGGCGCAGGGCCATGGCCGCATCGTGCTGACCACCTCCGACCGCGCGCTGTATCCGCAGTACGTGCAGCACGGGCTGGCGGCGTACGCGGCGGCGAAGTCGGCCGCGGTTGGGATCGTCAACGTGCTGGCCGCCGAGGGCGCGGCGCATGGCATCGTGGTCAATGCGGTATCACCGGTGGCCAAAACCCGCATGTGGGGTGTGGAAGGCGAGCCGGACGAACTGCATCCGGAGGCCGTGGCTCCGGGCGTCGTGTTCTTGGCCTCGCGCGCCTGTACCGAGGGCGGCTGGATCCTGCGTGCGAGCAACGGCCAGTTCCATGCCACGCGGCTGAGCGAGGCCGAGGGTGTGCACTATCCGCGCGATCTGCGGGCGGTGCCGGCAGGTAGTGTGGAAGAGGTCGCCGCGCAGTGGCCAGCCATCGCGAAGGCGGCTGTAGAGCCACGCTGATGCCCGCGCACGTCTCCGTCTACTTTCCTGGCGCTGCGCGATGTGCAGGCGGCCTGGTGTCAGCGAAGCCCCTCCGCCGCACAGCGGATGCTCAGCCATGCGCCGCCGCCCGGCGCGTCCCCGGCGCGGACCCGGAACCCGTGCAGGCCGGCGATGGCGGCCACGATCGACAGCCCCAGCCCGAACCCCTCGGTCGTCTCGCCGCCGCTGCCGCCGCGGAAGAAGCGCTGGTAGATCAGGCTGCGATCCTGCGGCGGGATGCCGGGGCCGTTGTCGATCACATCGATGCGCGGTGCGCCGTGGTCGTCCACCGCGCGCAGCACGATCCGGCCCCCCGCCGGGGTGAAGTGCAGCGCGTTGGAAAGCAGGTTGGCCAGCGCTTCGAACAGCAGTTCGCGGTCGCCCCACAGCGTGCCCACCTGCGGATCGATCTCCAGTAGCAGCTGCTGATCCTTCTCCTCGGCCAGAGGCAGGTAGAACTCGTGCAGTTCCTGCAGCAGTTCGGCGGCATCGAGTTCGACGAAGGCGGAGCGGCGCTGGTGGCTTTCCAGTTCGGAGATGCGCAGCAGCGCACCGAAGCGCGCCATCAGCCGGTCGGTTTCGGTCAGCGCCTTGTCCAGCTGCGCGGCACGCGGGTCATCTTCCTCCAGCCCGACGCGGGTGCGGTACAGATGCGCGCGCAGGCGTGTGAGCGGGGTGCGCAGATCATGCGCGATGCTGTCGCACACGCCCTTGACCTCGGTCATCAGCTGCTCGATGCGTTCGAGCATGGCATTGACGATGCTCGACAGACGGTCGATCTCATCCGGGCGGCCGGACACGGGCAGGCGCTGGCCGAGATCGCCGGCGATGATGCGGTTGGTGGCCGCCTCGATCTCCTGGATCCGCTTGAGCGGCCGCCGGCGCAGGATGTGCCAGCCGGCCAGGCCGGGAAGGACGGTCAACGAGACGCCCCACAGCAGCGCATCGAGGATGATGCTGTTGACCGCGGTCAGCTTGCCGCTCTGGCGCACGAACACCAGCAGGCGGCCATCCTGGGTTTCCACGCCGAGCGCGCGCCCGGGCGCCTTGATCGGCCCATTGCGCAGGGACCAGCCTTCCACTGCCTGCGCGTGCCCATCGATGCGCAGGCCATCGGGAATCGCCAGCAGGGGGCCGGACAGCGGCTGCCCGTTGCGGCTGAAGATGCCGTAGGCATACGCCCCGTGCAGGTCGTAGCGCAGGCTGTCGCGCAGCGCATCGTCCAGCGCCTGCCCCTCGAACTTCTCGAACAGGTGCGCGCGCTGCTGCAGGCCGGATTCGGCGAGGTCGTTGAGGTAGTCCGAGACGCGCCAGTACATCACCCCCAGCAGCACGCTGGACCAGGCCACGAACAGCACGCAGTACAGCCCAAGCAGCCGGCTGTTGGAGGAACGCCAGTGATCAGACATGGTCGTCCAGGACATAGCCGGTGCCACGCACGGTGCGGATCGGCTGGGACCGCCCGGGCTGGTCGATGCGCTTGCGCAGGCGGCCGATGTGGACGTCGATCAGGTTGGTGCCGGGATCGAAGTGGTAGCCCCATACCTCCTGGAACAACATGGTGCGGGTGACCACCTGGCCGACGTTGCGCACGAGAAATTCCAGCAGTTTGAACTCGGTCGGCAGCAGGGTGATCTCTTCGCCGGCGCGGCGGGCGGTGCGGGTCATCAGGTCCAGCTCCAGGTCTCCGGCGCGCAACTGGTTCTCCGCCACGGCAGGCTGCCCATGGCGACGGATCAACACCTCCACGCGGGCGGCCATTTCATCCGAGGCGAAGGGTTTGGTCAGGTAGTCGTCGCCGCCGGCGCGCAGGCCCCGGACCCGCTCATCCACATCGGACAGGGCGCTGATCATCAGCACCGGGGTGGTGATGCCCTGGCGCCGCAGGGCCGTGACCAGGGCCAGGCCATCCATGCCCGGCAGCATGCGGTCCAGGGTGATCACGGCATAGTCGCCGCGGCAGGCCATGGCCAGGCCGTCCTCGCCATTGCCCACCCGGTCCACCTCGAAGCCGTGGCTGCGCAGTTCCGTGGCGATTTCCTCGGCGGTGACGAGGTCGTCCTCGATGGTGAGTACGCGCGGCATGGGCCACTTTGACGATTGGGACCGGTGCATCGTCGCAACCCCCCGGAGGGACTGCAAATGAAAAATGTTTCATGCGGTTTTCGCCGGATCCTCCCCCCGCTTCTCCTATATTCGCCCCGAGCAGTGGCCCTGCCGACCGGTGCCGCGTGCCCCGTTCACGCCTGGAATACCGTCCCCCATGACCGATCCGCTCCCGTCCTCCCCGGCCCCCGGCCTGTTGTCCCCCCCTTGGCGCCTGCCGCTGCTGGGGCTGGCCGTGGCGTTGGTGATGGCCGGCTGCAGCAAAGAGGCGCCCAAGGCGCACGGTACGGCGCCGGAGGTGACGGTACTGACCCTGCAGACCCAATCGCTGGCGCTGGCCCAGGAGTTGCCCGGGCGCACGGTGGCCTCGCAGGAATCGGATGTGCGCCCGCAGGTCTCCGGGGTGCTTCAGGCGCGGTTGTTCGAGCAGGGCGAGATGGTGAAGGCCGGACAGCCGTTGTTCCAGATCGAACCGGCGCTGTACCAGGCCTCGGTGAACGAAGCGCAGGCCAACCTGCGCACGGCCGAGGCCACTGCGGTGGCGGCGCGGCTGCGTGCGCAGCGCATGCAGCAGCTCGGTGCCGGTCAGCTGGCGGCGCAGCAGGACGTGGATGATGCAGTGGCCACCCACCAGCAGGCCGAAGCGGCGGTGCAGGCGGCGCAGGCGGTGCGCGATACGGCGAGAACCAATCTGGGATTTGCGCGGGTGACCGCCCCGATCAGCGGGCGGATCGGCCGCGCGCTGTTCACCCCGGGCGCGCTGGTGACCAACGGCCAGGCCGAACCGCTGGCGCGCATCCAGCAGGTGGATCCGATGAACGTGGATATCACCCAGTCCAGCAACGAGTACCTGGCGCTGCGCCGTGCGATCGCTGAGGGCGGCGTGGAGGCGACCACCGCGCCGGTGCAGCTCAAACTGTCCGACGGCACCGATTACGCCGTGACCGGCACGCTGGAATTTGCCGACATCGATGTGGACCAGGAAACCGGCAGCATCACCCTGCGCGCGCAGTTCCCGAATCCTCAGGGCCAACTGTTGCCGGGCATGTACGTGCGCGCCCGGGTCGGGCAGGGCACACGCCAGCAGGCCCTGCTGGTGCCGCAGGCAGCGGTGGACCGCAGCCCGAAAGGCGAGGCGCTGGCATGGGTGGTGGGCGCGGACGGCCGCGTGCATCAACGGACCTTCACCACGGCGCGTGCGGTGGGCGACCAGTGGCTGGTACTCGACGGCCTGCGTGCCGGTGAGCAGGTCGTGCTCAGTGGCCGCCAGGGCCTGAGCGAGGGCGCCACGGTACGGATCAAGCCAGCGGGCGCCGCCGCACCGGCCACGGCGCCCACCGCCGCGCCGGCCGGCGAAGGCTGAGCCGCCGATGCTGCCGCGCTTCTTCATCCACCGCCCGGTGTTCGCCTGGGTCCTGGCGATCTGCATCATGGCGCTGGGCACCATCGCGGTGACCCAGCTGCCGGTGGAGCAGTACCCGGATATCGCGCCACCGCAGGTCAACATCACCGCCAACTACACGGGCGCCTCGGCGCAGACAGTGGAAGACAGCGTCACCCAGGTGATCGAGCAGCAGATCAAGGGCATCGACCACCTGCTGTATTTCTCCTCCACCAGTTCGTCTTCGGGCCAGGCGCGGATCACGGTCACTTTCGACCAGCGCGCCAACCCGGACATCGCCCAGGTGCAGGTGCAGAACAGCGTCAACCAGGCGATCAACCGGCTGCCGCAGGAAGTGCAGCAGCAGGGCGTGACCGTGGCCAAATCGCAGGGCGATTCGCTGATGGTGGTGTCGCTGTATGACACCCACCGGCGCATGGAGCGGGTGGACGTCTCCGATTTCCTGGTCAGCAATGTGCAGGACCCGATCAGCCGCATTCCCGGCGTGGGCGAAATCAACGTGTTCGGTTCGCCGTATGCGATGCGCATCTGGCTGGACCCGCACAAGCTGCGCGCGTTCGATCTGATGCCCTCGGATGTGCGTACCGCGATCCAGGCGCAGAACACCCAGGTCACTGCCGGTGAACTGGGGGCCCTGCCGACCGGGCCGGAACAGGCGCTCAACGCCACCGTTACTGCCCAGTCGCGACTGCAGACCGCCGAGCAGTTCCGCGCGATCATCCTGCGCACCCTGCCCAGCGGCGCGGCCGTGCACCTGAGCGACGTGGCACGGGTGGAGATCGGTGCGGAGAACTACCAGACCAGCAGCTTCCTCAACGGCTATCCCGCCGCCGGCTTCTCGGTGACGCTGGCCTCCGGCGCCAACGCGCTGGAGACCGCCGATGCGGTGCGCGCCGAGATCGAGCGGTTGCGCCCGAGCTTCCCGCCCGGGCTGGAAGTGGCCTACCCGCGCGACAGCACGCCGTTCGTGCGTGTCTCCATCGAGGGCGTCATCCACACCCTGATCGAGGCGATCGTGCTGGTCGTGGTGGTGATGTTCCTGTTCCTGCAGAACCTGCGCGCCACCTTGATCCCGGCGATCACCGTGCCGGTGGTCCTGCTGGGCACGTTCGGCGTGCTGGCGGTGGCCGGGTTCACCATCAACACGCTCACCCTGTTCGCGATGGTGCTGGCGATCGGCTTGTTGGTGGATGATGCGATCGTGGTGGTGGAGAACGTCGAACGCATCATCCATGAGGAACACCTGCCGCCGCGCGAGGCGACCGAGAAGTCGATGGGCGAGATCACCGGGGCGCTGGTCGGCATCACCGTGGTGCTCGGTGCGGTGTTCCTGCCGATGGCCTTGTTCGGCGGCTCCACCGGCATCATCTACCGGCAGTTCTCGATCACGATCGCCTCGGCGATGGCGCTGTCGGCACTGGTCGCGCTGACGTTGACCCCGGCGCTGTGCGCGACCCTGCTCAAGCCATCGAGCGCGCAGAAGCCACCGGGCCGTTTTTTCGCCTGGTTCAACCGCGGCGTGGAGCGCAGCCAGAACGGCTACCGCGGCAAGCTGGGCGGCATCGTGGCGCACCCGCGGCGCTGGATGGCCTTCTACGTGCTGCTGGTGGTGGGCATGGTGGTGTTGTACGCGCGCATGCCGACCGGCTTCCTGCCGGTGGAGGATCAGGGCCAGGTGACGTTCCAGTTCTCCACCCCGGAAGGCACGCCGATGGCGCGCACCGAGGCACTGGGTGAGCAGATCAGCCGCTATTTCATGGAGCACGAGAAGGACAGCCTGGACGTGGTGTTCGTGGTGGTCGGCCGCAACAACGCCGGCACCGGGCAGAACGCGGGGCAGGGGTTCATGGCGCTCAAGCCGTGGTCCGAACGCGATGCCAGGCACAGCGCCGGGGCGATCATCGCCCGCGCCAACGCCTACTTCCGCAACCTGCCCGATGCGAAGGTCAACGTGCTGGCGCCGCCGGCGGTGCGTGGGTTGGGGCAGTCCAGCGGGTTCGAGCTGTGGTTGCAGGACAACAGCGCTGCCGGCCGCCCGGCGCTGCAGGCCGCGCAGGAGAAGGTGGTGCAGGCCGCCAGCGATGACGACCGGCTCACCTCGGTGCGGTTGAACGGTCTTGGCGACAAGGCCGAGCTGCACCTGGTCATCGATCAGGCGCAGGCCAGCGCGCTGGGCCTGGCACAGGCCGACATCAATTCAACGCTGTCCTCGGCGTGGGGTGGCACCTACGTCAACGACTTCCTGGACCGCGGCCGGGTCAAGCGTGTGTACGTGCAGGGTGACCAGCCCTACCGCAGCGTGCCCGACGACATCGGCCAGTGGTATGTGCGCGGCAGCAACGGGCAGATGGCCTCGTTCGCCAGTTTCGCCAGCAGCCACTGGTCACGCGGGCCGCAGCTGCAGCAGCGCTTCAACGGCCTGCCGGCGATGCAGGTGCAGGGCAGTGCCGCCGAAGGGCGCAGCTCGGGCGAAGCGATGCAGACCATGCAGACGCTGGTGGCCGAGCAGCCCGGCTTTGCGCTGCAGTGGAGTGGACTGTCCTACCAGGAGCAGCTGTCCAGCAACCAGACGCTGTGGCTGTACGCGGCGTCCATCGCCTTCATCTTCCTGTGCCTGGCCGCGCTCTATGAGAGCTGGACGGTGCCGGTGGCGGTGATGCTGGTCATTCCGCTGGGCGTGATCGGCACGGTGATCGCCACCACCGCGGCGGGCTTCGTCAACGACATCTACTTCCAGGTGGGGCTGCTGACCACGATTGGTCTATCGGCCAAGAACGCGATCCTGATCGTGGAGTTCGCCGAGGCGGAGTACCGCGCGGGCAGCTCGGCGGTGGAGGCGGCACTGAAGGGCGCGCGCCTGCGCCTGCGGCCGATCGTGATGACCTCGCTGGCCTTCGTGGCTGGCGTGATCCCGCTGGCACTGGCGACCGGCGCTGGCGCGGTGAGCCGGCGCGAGATCGGGGTCAGCGTGATCGGCGGCATGCTCTCCGGCACGCTGCTGGCCATCCTGCTGGTGCCGCTGTTCTTCGTGCTGGTGCGGCGGCTGGGCAAGGCCCGGCCCGATCCGGTGGCAAAACACTGAACGGCGGCGTCCCCCGGACCCCCGATTTCATCTTGTTGACCCATTCCGTTCACGGTTTCGATGCCGCTGGGCCATTAGCGTAGAGCGTCCCCACACCGCTTGGAGACACGCCATGAATCCCCTGCAGACGGTCGCTCGGACCATGCGAAACGGGTTGGAAGAAGTGGCGGCCCTGCTGGTCGGCCAGCGCGCCGAGTCACTGCGCCAGGACGATACCGCCGCGCCCGGGGTGGGCATCCCGATGCCGCGCCGGATGCCGCTCAAACGCCCGCTGCTGCATGGGCGCAAGGGCATGGCCCCGTGGCAGAAGGTCGGCCCGGGCCGGCGCTAAGCGCGGTTGGCATCGGCGGGGTGGTTGACCCCGTCATTCACCGGCACCTCGCCGATATCGAAGGGATTGACCCCGTCCAGGCAGCCGACGTTGTAGCCATATTCATCCGGTGAAGAACGTCGCTGATGGTGCGTGTAGATGCCGCACACGCTGCAGAAGTGGTGGCGGGCGACGTGCGTGTTGAACTGATACAGCCGCAGTTCGTCATGGCCCTGCACGATCTCCAGATCCGCCAGCTTCACCGAGGCCACGATCGCGCCGCGGCGGCGGCACATGGAGCAGTCGCAACGCCGCGGCGAGACCACGCCGTCGGGCAGGTGCAGACGCAGGACGACGGCGCCGCAATGGCAGCGCAGCAGATGGTGGCGCTGGATCGGCACGCCGCCGATGGTGGTCAATCCCTGCATGAGGGGCGCTTCCCGGGTAGCCATTGGTGCCCAAGTATGCGATCGGGTGGGCAGGCGACGCCATGTGGTGCCGGGTCCGGGGTGAACGCCGGCTCGAAGCTGAACAGGCTCGACATGCAGCGCACACAGGGGTTATGGCTAACTAGCGCCCCGGATAGACGACGGATCGATGCGTGAAGAAGGCAGGACGATGGGGGCTGACGCTGCTGATGCTGCTGGCGGCGCTGTGGATCACCGGTTTGCTGGCCTACCAGCTGCCGGGTCCGGGCTGGGTGCGGTATGTGCTGGTCGGCCTGTGGGCGGTATTTGCCGTCACCGGGGCGATCGGGGTGGCGCGTGCGCGCGCCGGGCGCTGGCCAGGCGTGCTGTACGGCGTGGCACTGGTGCTCTCGGGCGTCTGGTGGCTGCTGCTCACCCCACGTCAGGATCGCGTCTGGGCCGATGATGTCGCCCAGCGCCTGAAGGTGGTCGAGGTCGATGGCCCGCGTGTGGTGCTCGACAACGTGCGTGATTTCACCTGGCGCAGCGAGACCGACTACGACGCGCGCTGGGTACGCCGCGAGTACAACCTGGATCAGCTGCGCTCGGCCGATCTGATCATGTCCTACTGGATGGGCCCGGCGATCGCGCACACGCTGATTTCCTTCGGTTTCGACGACGGTCGCTACCTGGTGTTCTCGCTGGAGATCCGCAAGGAGCGCGGCGAGTCGTTCTCCGCGCTGGGCGGGTTCTTCCGCAAGTTCGAGATGACCCTGGTCGCCTCGGAGGAAACCGACATCGTGCGCACCCGCACCAATGCGCGGGGCGAAGATGTCTATCTGTACCGCCTGCACGGCATGACCCAGGAGCAGCTCAAAGCGCTGTTCGTGTCCTACCTCGGCGAGGCCCGCAAGCTCGATGCCGCCCCGGCGTTCTACAACACGTTGACCAGCAACTGCACCACCATCGTGTACGAACTGGCCAAGCAGATCGCGCCTGGCCTGCCGATGGACTACCGGCTGCTGGCCTCGGGCTACTTCGCCGAATACGCGCGCGATCTGGGGGTGCTCACGCCGGGGGTACCGTTCGAGACGCTGAAGGCACGCGGGCGGATTACCGACCGTGCGCGGGCAAGCAGCGAGACCGATGATTTTTCACAGGTGATCCGCCGGGACGTCCCGGGGGCAGAGCAGGGAAGCGTTCCATGAGTTCCGCATTGAAGCTGTTGCCGCACCGCGCGTTGCCGATGCTGGCCGTGGTGCTTTCTCTGCTGCTGTCCAGTGGCTGTGCGATGGTCACCATGAAGCAGGTGGCCCCGACCGACTACCTCGCCAACAAGCGCGGCGACGTGCTGACCTCGGGCAAGCTCAGCGCCGCCTCGCAGGAAACGCTGAGCGTGATCGGCATAGACGTGGCGCAGTGCGAAAAGGACGTGGCCAGCTGCCAGAAGACGCTGGAAGAGACCGATGTCCTGCCCGAGGAACAGCGCCTTTCAGCGCAGGCCGAGCTGTGGGTGAAGACCGCGTTGGCGCTGACCCCCAAGCCCAAGGACCGCGAAAAGACGCCGATGTCCGACGCGGCCTTGGATGCGTGGCTGGAAGCGGCGCGGTATGCGTATGCCTACCTGTTCTTCAGCGGGCGCACGCCTTCGGACCGCGCCTTCGAAGATCGCCAGACGCAGGTGCGCGATTACTACAACTACGCCGCCGAGCAGACCGCCTCGGTGGTGTTCAAGCGCAGCCGCGAGAGCGCGCTGGAAGGCGAGGATTACAACGCTGCCGTGGCCGGGGAGCGCTGGACGCTGACCGCCGATTTCGATGAGCTGCGCATGCAGAGCATCCCGACCCGGATGGTGTCCGCCTCGGCGGTGAGTTTTGCCGGGCTGCGCAGCACCTATCGCCGCGATGGCTTCGGTGCCGAGCTGGTGGTGATCATGGACCCACCCAAGCTGGTCGCACCGGCCGACGGCGGGAAGGCGGAGATTCCGCAGTACAGCGAGATGTCGGCGATCAACGCTACCGCCCTGCTGCGCTTCAAGGGCGACAATCTGCAGCAGGTGCTCGATACCACCCAGGTGCTGTTCGATGTGTACTCGCCCGAGTCCACCGAGAGCGTGGACCTGCACGGTGAGAAGGTACCGCTGGCCGGCAATTTCACCGCGGCCTACGGCTTGTGGCTGGCCCAGTCGGGCTTTGCCACGCAGTCGCTGCGCACGCTGTTCGGCCTGAGCGAAGGCATCGGCGCGCCGCACATGTACCTGATGCAGCCGTGGGACCCCAACCGCCGCATCATCTTCATGCTGCACGGCCTGGGCAGCAGCCCGGAAGCCTGGGTCAACGTGGCCAACGAGATCATGGGCGATCCCGAGCTGCGCCGGCATTTCCAGGTCTGGCAGGTGTACTACCCGACCAACGCCCCGATCGCGCTGAACCGCTACGAGATCAACCAGGCCTTCAACAATACGCTCAAGCACTTCGACCCGACCGGCAGCACGCCGGCGGCCAAGGACATGGTATTCATCGGGCACAGCATGGGCGGCGTGCTTGCACGCCTGCTGGTGACCTCCTCCGGCGATGTGCTGTGGAACGATCTGCTGGCCAACTACGATCTCAAGGGCGAGCGCCTGAAGCGCGTCGAAGCCAAGCTCGGCCCGCTGCTGCACTTCACCGCCGAGCCGAACGTGGAGCGGGTGATTTTCATCGCCGCGCCGCACAAAGGCACGGACATCGCGGGCAACCGGCTGGGGCGCCTGATCGGCCGGCTGGTGCGGTTGCCGATCACCATCCTGGGCAAGTTCGAGGATGTGTTCCTGACCCTGCAGGAATCCGAATCGGCCAACAGCACCACCAAGCTGCAGATTCCCAACAGCATCGACAACCTCAAGGCCAGCGATCCGTTCGTGAAGGCCGCTGGTGCGCTGCCGATCACACCGGGGCTGAAGTACCACTCGATCATCGCCCAGCGCAAACCGGAGGTGCCGTTGCTGCAGTCCGATGATGGCCTGGTGCCGTACTGGAGCGCGCATCTGGAGGGGGCGGTATCGGAGAAGGTGATCATCTCCGGGCACAGCGTGCAGGAGACCCCGCAGGCCGTGCTGGAGATCCGCCGCATCCTGCGTGAGGATCTGAAAGAGGTCGGCGACACGCATCCGTGAGGATGCGCGCGCCACGCCACCGCGCTCAGATCCGCCGCGCCACCGCCACGCTGAGCATCGCCAGCACCAGCATGATCGCAAAGGTCAGCAGGTAGCCCAGGGCTTCCCGGCCCTCCAGGAACAGCGCGAACAACGAGCCGGACACGGCCAGCGTGGTCGCCACGCCCAGGGCCTCGCTGAGCTGCAGGGCGGAGGTGTTCGCGCCTTGGTGTGCCGGCGCTGACAGCGACAACGTGAGCACCGAAAGGCTGGGATAGATCAGCCCCATGCCCAGCCCCGTCAGCACCCAGCCCACCATCGCCGACCACAGCGGCATGCCCGGCTGGATCGCCAGCGACGTGGCCACGATGCCCACGCACATCAACAGCGCACCGGACTGCAGCAACTGCCGGCGTGACCAGCCGCGCTGCTGGTGGCCCTGCAGCCATGAGCCGGCAAACCAACCCAACGCACCCAGGCTCAGTGCCACGCCTGCCAACAGCGGGGTCAAGCCGCGTTCGCGCTGCAGCAGCAAGGGCAGGAAGGCTTCGCAACCGAAGAACGCGGAAGCGGCGATCCCACGCAGCGCGATCACGCTGGGCAGGCCGCGGCGCAGGGTCAACGTGCCGGTAGGCAGGAGCTTCCAACTGCACAGTGCCAGCACGGCCAGGGCCGGTACCAGCAGCGCTGGCGCGAGCCATCCCTTCTGCTGGCCGCCGATATACAGCGTGAGCGCGCCGAGGGAGGCACCCACGGCCCAGGGCACGACGTTGCGGCCGGTGCTGCCCGCGGCCACCACGCCGACCTGGCGCAGGGCGGGGCGCAGCAGCAACGCCGCCGGGATCGCCAGCAGCGGCACGATCAGAAACACCCAGCGCCAGCCCAGGTGCTGCACGATCAGGCCGCTGATGCTGGGGCCGATCAGCGAAGGCACCACCCAACCGGCGGAGAATGCGGCGAACACGCGCGGCCGCATCGGCTCGGGGAACGAGCGCCCGACCAGCACGTACAGCGCCACGGAAATCGCGCCGGCCCCCAGCCCCTGCATCAGGCGCCCAAGCACCAGCACCGGCATTTGCTGGGCGAAGCCGGCCACCAGCAGGCCGGCGATGAAGCACGCCAGGCCCATCCACAGCGGCCGCGCCGGGCCCTGCTGGTCGCTCCAGCGCCCGGACAGCGTCATCCCGATCACGCTGGTGGCCAAGGTGCCGCCGAACGCGAGCGCGTACAGGCGCAGCCCGTCCAGGTCATGGGCCACGGTGGGCATCGCTGCGGCCACGGCCAACGCCTCGAAGCCATGCAGCGAGACCAGCGCAACCATGCCGATCGTGGTCGCCCGGTAGGCCGGCGACAGGATCGAGGGGATCGGCGTGTTCTCCACCGGAGCGGTGGCGGGCGGAGAGGAAACGTCAGCGGACATGCGGGTTCCAGACATCGGGAAGAGGGCCGGGCTTGCAGTGCACCCCCAGCGGCGCGCAGGATGCCACCTGAACCATGGTTGAGGTCAAGCAGTGATCGCGCAGGAACTGAGTGTAGGCGAGGTCGCCAAACGGAGCGGGGTGGCCGTATCGGCGTTGCATTTCTATGAGCGCAAGGGTCTGATCCGCAGCCTGCGCACCGCCGGCAACCAGCGCCGCTTCGCCCGCGACGTGCTGCGCCGGCTGGCGGTGATCCGCGTCGCCCAACGGGTCGGGATGCCGCTGGAGGCGGTCGCGACCGCATTTGCGGCGCTGCCGGAGAACAAGACGCCGACCAAGGCCGAGTGGGCGAAGATGTCGGCACTGTGGCGCAGCGAACTGGACCAGCGCATCGAGCAGTTGCTGCTGCTGCGTGACCAGCTCACCGACTGCATCGGCTGCGGGTGCCTGTCGTTGAAGCGCTGCCGCCTGACCAACCCCGGTGATGCGCTCGGCGATCAGGGCGACGGCCCGCGCCGCTGGGAGTAGTGCCGGCCACTGGCCGGCGTCGGCCTCACCAGACAGTGAATACCTGTCCGCTCTGGATCCCTTCCACGCTGCGCTGGTAGGCCAGCGACGCGCGCTGCGCGGTCACCGGTTCAAAGCCCGGGAAGTACGCGCCGTAGTCATCCATCGATTCGGCCAGCACGTTCGGGCTCACGGCATTGATGCGCAGCCCCCGCGGCAGCAACTCGCAGGCGGCGGCGCGCACGAAACCTTCCAGCGCGGCGTTGGCCGCCGTGGCGTTGGCGCCATCGCGGATCGGCTGGGCGCTGATGATGCCGCTGGTCAGGGTGATCGAGCCGCCGGTGTTCAGGTGATGCTGGGCAGCCAGGCTCAGCCGCACCTGGCCGAGCAGCTTGTCCTGCAGGCCGAGGTTGAAGTCGGCCGGCCGCATCTGGGCCAGCGGACCGAAGTGGACCCGGCCGGTGGTCGCGATCACGGCATCGACCTTGCCTACCTTCGCGAACAGCGCCTGCACGCTCGCATCGTCGGTGAGATCGACCTGCGCATCGCCGCCATGACGGCCGGCGCGGATAACCTCATGGTGGGCGCCAAGCGTGCTGGCGACCGCCTGGCCAAGGGTTCCGCTGGCACCGACAAGCAGGATCTTCATGTGCATGTCTCCCGTAAACGTAGGGGTAGCGCCACGCCCTGCGTGGCTGCTTCTCGTTCCCGCATCGCGGGCCAGCCACCCATGGGGGTGGCTACCCGGTCAGGGGGCGGCCAAGGTAGCGCCACGCCATGCGTGGCTGCGCCTGGTCGTCAATCATTCGCCGCCGACAATGCCTGCCCGCGCGTCGTCGCCGCGTCGATCGCGCGCGCGACCATGGCTTCAAAGCCGTCGGCCTGGAAGCTCTCGATCGCCGCCTGCGTGGTGCCGTTCGGCGAGGTCACGCGGCGACGCAGTTCGGCCGGGGCTTCACCGGATTCATCGAGCATGCGCGAGGCACCGAGCAGCGTCTGTACCACCAGCGTGCGGGCCGCTTCGGCCGGCAGACCTTGAGCGATGCCGGCCGCTTCCATCGCTTCGGCCAACAGGAACACATAGGCCGGGCCACTGCCGGAGACGGCGGTGACGGCATCCATGCGCGCTTCGTCATCGATCCACACGGTGCGCCCGGCGCTGGCCAGCACGGTGTCGGCCTGCGCGCGCTGCGCGTCGCTCACCGCGGCGGTGGCGAACAGGCCGGTGACGCCGGCCCCGAGCAAGGCCGGCGTGTTGGGCATCGCGCGGACCACCGCCATGCCACCGCCCAGCCACCGGTCCAGCTGGCCGCTGGTGATACCGGCGGCGATGGAGACCACCAGCGGCTGTTTGCCTTGGGCGATATCGGTCAGCGAGGCGCAGACATCGCGCAGCACCTGCGGCTTCACCGCCAGCACCCAGACCGTGCCCTGCGCGGCGGCTTCGGTCGCGCTGGCGTAGGTCTTGATGCCGAACTCGGCGGTCAGCTGCTCACGCAGTTCGGTCACCGGCTCGGCGACGTGGATGCTGGCCGGGGCCACGCCCTGGCGGACCAGGCCGGCGACCAGGCTGCGGGCCATGTTGCCGCCGCCGATGAAGGTGATGGGGGACGTGCTCATGAACTCTCCTTTGGAACGGGCGGGGCGCTCAGGCCGGTCGCGGGCGGGCGCCGAACAGCGCGGTGCCGATGCGGACCATGCTGGCGCCATGGGCGATGGCGTCAGGGTAATCGCTGCTCATGCCCATCGACAGCGTATCCACCTGCGGATGCGCTGCGGCCAGTGTGGCGAACAACGCGGCCATGCGGGTGAAGGCGGCCTGGCGCCGTTCGGCCTCCGGCCAGGGCGCCGGGATCGCCATCAGCCCGCGCAGTCGCAGCTGCGGCGCCGCAGCGATGGCGGCGGCGAGGGTATCGATGTCTTCCGGCGCGCAGCCGTGTTTGCTGTCCTCGTCATCGATGTTGACCTGGATCAGCACGTTCAGCGGCGGCTGGTCGGGTGGGCGGTGCGCAGCCAGCGCGGTGACCAGCTTGGGCCGGTCCACGCTCTGCACCCAGTCGAAATGGCGGGCGGCCAGCTCGGCCTTGTTGGACTGCAGGTGACCGATCAGGTGCCATTCCAGGCCCAGCGCCGCCAAGGCCTCGATCTTGGCCAGCGCTTCCTGCACATAGTTCTCCCCGAAGGCGCGCTGTCCCTGCGCCGCCAGGGCCTGCACGGCCTCGGCCGGCTGCGTCTTGGAGACCGCCAGCAGGACCGGATCTGGCCGCCCGGCGGCCACCGCCGCGTTGTGCAGGTTCGTCAGGATGGCGGGCAGGGGCTGGGTGGTCACGGCGGGTCCGGTGGATCAGGGGCTGGAGCGTATTGTGCACATCTCGCTCTATACTGCCGCCCGGGGAAAGAACCTTCCAGTCGCAGCAGTCATGGGGAGTAGCAGCGCATGGATATCGCCGAGCTGTTGGCGTTTTCTGTAAAGAACAAAGCGTCGGATCTTCATCTGTCGGCCGGCCTGCCGCCGATGATCCGCGTTGACGGCGATGTCCGCCGCATCAATATTCCGGCCTTGGACCACAAGCAGGTCCACGCGCTGGTGTACGACATCATGTCGGACAAGCAGCGTCGCGATTACGAAGAATTCCTCGAGGTCGATTTCTCGTTCGAGATTCCCTCGCTGGCGCGCTTCCGAGTCAACGCCTTCAACCAGAACCGTGGCGCGGGTGCGGTGTTCCGTACCATTCCGTCGGAAGTGCTCACGCTGGAAGACCTGGCCTGCCCGCCGATCTTCCGCGAGCTGATCGATCAGCCGCAGGGCCTGATCCTGGTCACCGGGCCGACCGGTTCGGGCAAGTCGACCACGCTGGCGGCGATGATCGATCACATCAACAAGAACGAATACGGCCACATCCTCACCGTCGAGGATCCGATCGAATTCGTGCACACCTCGCAGAAGTGCCTGATCAACCAGCGCGAAGTGCATCGCGATACGCACGGCTTCAACGAAGCGCTGCGTTCGGCCCTGCGTGAGGATCCGGACATCATCCTGGTCGGCGAACTCCGCGATCTGGAAACGATCCGTCTGGCGCTGACCGCCGCGGAAACCGGCCACCTGGTGTTCGGCACGCTGCACACCAGCTCGGCCGCCAAGACCATCGACCGCATCATCGACGTGTTCCCCGCCGGCGAAAAGCCGATGGTGCGCTCGATGCTGTCCGAGTCGCTGCGCGCGGTGATCTCGCAGGCGCTGCTGAAGAAGGTGGGGGGTGGGCGTACGGCCGCTTGGGAAATCATGGTGGGCACCCCGGCCATCCGCAACCTGATCCGCGAAGACAAGGTCGCGCAGATGTACTCGGCGATCCAGACCGGCCAGCAGATGGGCATGATGACCCTGGACCAGCACCTGCAGGATCTGGTCAAGCGCAGCCTGATCACCCGCAACCAGGCGCGCGAGTACGCCAAGGACAAGCGGATTTTCGAATAGTGGTAGTGCCGGCCGCTGGCCGGCTCCTGAAAACCTTCGGAGTACACCGCGATGAGCACCACCACCATCGACTTCACCTCGTTCCTCAAGCTGATGGCGCACCAGAAGGCGTCGGACCTGTTCATCACCGCAGGCATGCCGCCGGCGATCAAGGTCAACGGCAAGATCTCGCCCATCACCCAGATCCCGTTGACGCCGCAGCAGAGCCGCGACCTGGTGCTGAACGTGATGACGCCGGCGCAGCGCGAAGAGTTCGAGAAGACCCACGAATGCAACTTCGCCATCGGCCTGTCCGGTGTCGGCCGCTTCCGCGTGAGCTGCTTCTACCAGCGCAACCAGGTCGGCATGGTGTTGCGCCGGATCGAGACGCGCATTCCGACCGTGGAAGAGCTCAACCTGCCGCCGATCATCAAGACGCTGGCGATGACCAAGCGCGGCATCATCCTGTTCGTCGGCGCCACCGGTACCGGTAAATCGACCTCGCTGGCGGCGATGATCGGCTACCGCAACCACAACTCGACCGGGCACATCATCACCATCGAAGACCCGATCGAATTCGTCCACAAGCACGAGGGCTGCATCATCACCCAGCGCGAAGTGGGCATCGATACCGATAGCTGGGAAGCGGCGCTGAAGAACACCCTGCGCCAGGCGCCGGACGTGATCATGATCGGCGAGGTACGCACCCGCGAGGGCATGGACCACGCCATCGCCTTCGCCGAAACCGGCCACCTGGTGCTGTGCACGCTGCACGCCAACAACGCCAACCAGGCGATGGACCGCATCATCAACTTCTTCCCGGAAGACCGCCGCAACCAGCTGCTGATGGATCTGTCGCTGAACCTCAAGGGCGTGGTCGCCCAGCAGCTGATTCCCTCGCCGGATGGCAAATCGCGCAAGGTTGCGATGGAGATCATGCTGGGTACGCCGCTGGTGCAGGATTACATCCGTGATGGTGAAATCCACAAGCTCAAGGAAGTGATGAAGGACTCGGTCCAGCTGGGCATGAAGACCTTCGATCAAAGTCTGTTCGAGCTCTACCAGGCCGGTGAGATCAGTTACGAAGACGCGCTGCGTTATGCCGATTCGCAGAACGAAGTGCGCCTGCGCATCAAGCTCTCGCAGGGTGGCGATGCACGCACGCTGTCGCAGGGGCTGGATGGGGTGGAGATTTCGGAAGTCCGCTGAGATGGCATCGAACGCACGCTGGGGCGGGATGCTGTTGGCAGCGAGCATGCTGTGTGCGGCTCCCGCCGCTCAGGCGGTGGGTCTCCCCGGCTGTACCGATCCGGATGCACCGGAGTGGTATCTGGGGGACGTCGACTCGCTTGACCCTTCGGACGAGGCGGGGATGGTGGACTCGGTTGCCTGGGCTTACGCCGGCGCGCTGCGAGGCATCAAGGAGCCATCGTTCCGTTGTGGCACGCCGCCTGCGGAGGCGTATCGGTTCATCTGGGAGCCGCCGTTTTCGCCGGGTATTGCGGTGCGGGCGCAGCGTGATGCAGCCGGACATATGTGGATGACTTCACGGAGCATTCCTGAACTGTCAGCGCCGGGGTACACGAAGAAAGCGGCGTGGCCATGTGCGGCCGACCGGGAGCTGACCGCAACGGAGTGGGCGTCGATGGTGGATGCCTTTGATGGCCTGCAGCCTGACGTCCCGGCCCGGTTCGGTCTGGATGGGGAGGGCTGGTACTTCGAATCATTGCGCCAGGGCCGGCAGCACTGGGTGTACCGCTGGCAGCCGAAGGCGCTCTCGTTGCGCCAGGCGGGCCGCGCGATGTTGAGGTTGGCGGGGTGTGATGCGCCCCCTGTACGGGATTGAGGACACGCTTCAGTGGCGCATCTGGAAAAGACGCTGGGGCTCTGCGATAGTCGCGCCGTACCGGCCAACCGGGACGCAGGGGGCGCCGGCACCTCGCCGGTATCAACGTATCAGGTGATGGGCATATGGACATGCACGACCCGTATCGGGCGCCGGCGACCGCGCCAATGGCTTCTCCCGTACTGCCAGAGGCGACCTTCGCCGCCACTGACCTCGCAACGTACTACTCGCCACCCGCGTTGAAGATCGCCGCATTGTCGCTGACCACGCTGGGTATCTATCCGGTGTACTGGTTCTGGCGAAACTGGCGGGCGATCAAGCATGAAACCGGTGGGGACCAATGGCCGTGGGCGCGCGCCCTTTTCTCGCCGCTCTGGGCGTTTCTGTGCTTCGCCAATCTTCGCGATGCCACAAGCAATCACCGCCGTCCGCTGGCGTTCGCACCGGGCCTGCTGGCAGTCGCCTACTTTCTGCTGAATTTCTCCAGCCGCCTTCCCAACGGCTTGTGGCTGTTCGCATTGTTCAGCTTCGTTCCGCTGCTGCCGGTCAACAGCCTGCTGCGTCGCTACCATCACGACGAGGGCATGGACATGCGTGTGTACGACCGCTTTGGGGTGTGGCACATCCTGGTGGTGATCTTTGGTGGATTCTTCCTGCTGCTCGCGTTGATCGGTACGCTGCGCGGCGGTGGCGCTTCCTGAGGGCTGGATAATGGTGGCAGTGCGCAACTACGTCCTGATCGACTACGAGAACGTGCAGCCGAAAACCCTGGCGGCGTTGGAGGGGCCTGACTTTCATGTGCTGGTGTTCGTCGGTGTGGCACAGGCGAAGATCAGTATCGATGTCGCTGCCGCACTTCAGGCGCTGGGAACGGGTACACGCTACATCCGCTGCAATGGCGGTGGCTCCAATGCGTTGGATTTCCACATTGCGTTCTATATCGGTGAGCTGGCGGCTGCGGCGCCTCACTGCAGTTTTCATATCATCTCCAGAGATACGGGCTTCGATCCGCTGGTCAAGCATCTGCGCGCGCGAGGGCTGAGAGTCTCCCGCGCAGCGTCCATCGAAGACCTGTCATTGGCGGGCGATGTGCATACCCCCAGTGGCGACATGCCGTGTGCGCAGTCCGCATCGGTGTCGGCTACACATCCAGCAGTACTTCCTATGCTGGCGAAGCAAGCGCCGGCCGTGAGTGCTTCCCAAACCACGCCCACGCCGAAGCCAAAGCCAGCTTCCGGTGAGTCTGCCAAGCGTATCGAGCGCATTGTTGTGCTCTTGGGGAAACAGGGAGCGGCAAGACCCAGAACGTCGAAGACACTGGAAAACGCCATCAGTGCGATGTTCCAGAACACCCTGAAGGCGGGCGAGCGCACGGCCTTGATCCAGCAACTGCAGCAGCGCAAATGGGTATCGATCAAGGACAAAAAGGTCACCTACGCGCTGCCAGGCTGATGCACTGCCTGCGGTCTTCTTCGATTGATGAGCCACGCTCATCACCGACAGCACTTCGCACTATCCAATCTCCATAGCCGGCAGGGCTATCGTGGCTGTCCCCCATGACGCCGGTCCCACCGGCAGGAGCACCCCCATGCAGACACGTGAACTGGGCCGCAGCGGCCTGCGGGTTTCCGCCCTCGGGTTGGGCTGCATGGGGTTGAGCTATGGCTATGGTCCGGCGACCGACCGCAGCGAGGCGATCGCGCTGCTGCGCGCCGCGGTCGAGCAGGGCGTGACCTTCTTCGATACCGCCGAAGCCTATGGGCCGTTCCTCAACGAGGAACTGCTCGGCGAGGCGCTGGCCCCGTTCCGCGACCAACTCGTGATCGCCACCAAGTTCGGCTTCAAGGATGGCCATGCCGATGCGGGCCTGGACAGTCGCCCCGAGCGTATCCGCGCGGTGGCCGAGGCCAGCCTGTCGCGCCTGAAGACCGACCGCATCGATCTGTTCTATCAGCACCGGGTGGATCCGAACGTGCCGATCGAGGACGTGGCCGGCACGGTCAAGGACCTGATCGGCGAGGGCAAGGTGAAGCACTTCGGCTTGTCCGAAGCCGGTGTCGATGCCATTCGCCGTGCGCACGCCGTGCAGCCGGTGACGGCGCTGCAGAGCGAGTACTCCCTGTGGTGGCGAGAGCCGGAACAGGCGGTGCTGCCGGTGCTGGAAGAGCTGGGGATCGGCTTCGTGCCGTTCAGCCCGCTCGGCAAGGGCTTCCTGACCGGTGCGATCAGCGTGGATACGCAGTTCGCGGCCGATGACTTCCGCAACAGCGTGCCGCGGTTTGCAGCCGAAGCGCGCCAGGCCAATCAGGCGCTGGTGGATCGTATCAGCGCGATTGCCGCCGACAAGGGGGCAACGCCGGCGCAGGTCGCATTGGCCTGGCTGCTGGCGCGCAAGCCGTGGATCGTGCCGATTCCCGGCACGACCAAGCTGCACCGCCTGACGGAGAACCTGGGCGCGGTGGCAGTGGTATTGAGCGATGCGGACCTGCAGCAGATCGCTGCGGCGCTGAACAGCGTCGCCATCGTTGGGGATCGCTACAACGCCGAGCGGCAGAAGCTGGTCGCGCGTTGAGCGAGGCGGGGGGGGGGGGGGGACGCT
>NZ_JBHFHW010000021.1:571-7228 GCF_057333975.1 Stenotrophomonas sp. AGC87 | reverse complement strand
ACCAACGCTCGTGCGCCACCGGTCCAAAGCATGTCCGGGTAGGTGCCGACCGCCCCCCCCCCCACGCCTCAGCCGCGAATGAAGGCCAGCAGATCCGCGTTGATCACATCCGCATGCGTCGTGCACATGCCGTGCGGAAAGCCTTGGTAGACCTTCAACGTGCCGTGCTTGAGCAGCTTGATCGCCAGCTCTGCTGAATCCGCGATCGGCACGATCTGATCGTCGTCGCCGTGCATCACCAGCACCGGCACGTCGATCTTTTTCAGGTCGTCGGTGAAGTCGGTTTCCGAAAACGCCTTGATGCAGTCGTAGTGCGCGTTGATCGCACCCATCATGCCCTGCCGCCACCAGTTGTCGACGATGCCCTGCTGCGGGGGCGTGCCCTCGCGGTTGAAGCCGTAGAACGGAATCGGTACGTCGCGGTAGAACGCCGCACGGCCCGCGACCAGTGCCTGGCGGAAGCCATCGAAGACCTCCTTCGGCGTGCCGCCCGGGTTGGCCTCACTCTTGACCATGATCGGCGGCACCGCACCGATCAGCACCGCCTTGGCGACGCGCCCGGGTTTGGCCTGCGCCACGTAGTGCGCGACTTCGCCACCGCCGGTGGAGTGCCCGATGTGGATCGCATCGCGCAGGTCCAGGTGATCGGTCAGCGCGTTGACGTCGGCGGCGTAGGTGTCCATCTCATGCCCGCCGCTGGTCTGCGAGGAGCGGCCATGGCCGCGGCGGTCGTGCGCGATCACCCGGTAGCCCTGCAGCAGGAAGAACTGCAGCTGGGTGTCCCAGTCGTCGGCGCTGAGTGGCCAGCCGTGATGGAACACGAGGGGCTGACCCTTGCCCCAGTCTTTGTAGAAGATCTCGGTGTTGTCGGCGGTGGTGACGTAGGGCATGGCACGGAACTCCTGAGGGAGGGAGGGGGCGCAGCGGGGTACCCGTGCATGCTGCGTCTACGGGGTGTTCAGGCAGGATGAAAGGTGGATGTCGATTTCGCGTCCGCTGGCGCGTCGTATCTGGGAACCTCGCCCGAACCGGGCGACCCCTTCCTTCGAGGCAACTGCCATGAGCGATTCCACCCCGGTCAAAGGTCCTGCGTCCTACTTCACCTCCATCGAAAAGACCTACGGCCAGCCGGTCGGCCACTGGCTGGCCCTCCTGGTCGCCCAGGGCGGACTGAAACACATGGAGCTGGTTGCTTTCCTCAAGGCCGAGCACGGCGTGGGGCACGGCCATGCCAATGCGCTGGTGGCCCATCACCTCAAGGCAGGCACGCAGTAGATACGGCTGTCGTGTCTGCCTCTTCGGACGGGGGTGTTCCGCCTGTAACCTCCTGCGCTGCTGCCAGGTCAGCCGGCGGATGCCAGCAAGGGAACAGATGTGATTGAACTGAAGGTCGTGCCCCACTGTGGCATCGGTCCAATACGCTTGGGGGAGTCCCGTGCATCCGTGAGAAGGGCGATGGAGGAGGTTGGCCTGCGCTTCGAGTCCGACACGGCTTCTTTGGACTACTTCTGCGAAAACAGCATCCAGGTTGAATACTACGAAGGCACCGCTGGTTTTATCGGGGTCGCGTCACACGCGATGTTCACTGCGATTTATCAGGGGCGGAATGTCTTCGACACGCCAGCAAAGGATCTGTTTGCGCTCGCTGCCGACCTCGATGCCTCTGGCAGCCACAGGTTCAATCGAAATGAGTACATGTTCCCGAACCAGATTTTGACGCTATGGCATGCCGATACCCAGTACGACCCACGTGAGCGACGTGTTATCTGGGGGCAGGTAGGCTTGGGGGATGCCCGCTATCTCGAAATGGCCTGACCTGGGGCTATCGGGTGGAAGTGACTGCTTAGCTGAATAGCCTCCCCAGCATCTGTCACGCCGATCGTGTCTAATACCGCTCCCCACGTCACACCCCCACCCCCATGTCCCTTGATTCCCATGGCCCCGCGCCGTGCGACGACGCTGACGGCCACCTGGTCACCGCAGGTCCGCTGACCCCGCCACCGGACAGCGCCGGCACCCTGGCCGACGAGAAAGCCCTGCGCCATTCCGTGGCCGAGGACGTGCAGGGCATGATCCTGGCGACCCTGGTCGCCTCGCTCGGCCTGGCGATCTTCGCCAAGGGCGGGCTGATGATCGGCGGCATGGCCGGGCTGGCCTTCCTGGCCCACTACACCTTCGGCTGGAACTTCGGCCTGGTGTTCGTCCTGGTCAACCTGCCGTTCTACTGGGTGGCCGTGCGCCGCATGGGCTGGGAATTCACCCTGAAGACGTTCGCGGCGGTCACCGCGTGCGGCGTGCTGACCGACCTGCTGCCGCGCTGGGCCGATTTCGCCCACATGAGCTCGCTGTACTCGGCCATCGTCGGCGGGGCGCTGGCCGGCCTGGGCATCCTGTTCTACATCCGCCACCGGGCCAGCCTGGGCGGCATCGGCATCCTGGCGGTGTACCTGCAGCGCACGCGTGGCTGGAGCGCCGGCAAGGTGCAGATGTCGTTCGACACGCTGCTGATGTGCGTGGCGTTCTCGGTGCTGTCCCCGTCCAAGGTGATGTACTCGGCGATCGGTGCGGTGGTGCTCAGTCTGGTGCTGATGTTCAACCACCGCCCGGGCCGCTACATGGGCGTCTGACGCCCGTTACTCGCCCTGCGGTGGCACCGGCACGACGGTCACGCCGGAGACCCAGCGGCGGCTGCGCAGGTCCAGCGTGGCCACCTGCTCGCCAGGGCCGCGGTACAACCACAGCTGGCAGCACAGCGCATGGTCGCCGGCATAGCTGCTGCGCAGGGCAATGAGCGAGGCGCTGTAGCACTGCTTCCCCGAGCGGATCACGGTGTCGGCGGCGGTATCGAAGGTGTAGCTGCGGGCGCCGCGCCACGGCCAGATGTCGGCCTCGCCCGGATCGGTGCCCGGTGGCACCGGGCAACGCGCCTGCTCGTCGCCGAAGTGCGCCACGCCGTCGCCATCGAGGGTCAGCGCGGCCAGCAGGCGGTCGATGTGCTTGTGCAGGCGGCGGTCTGCCGCGATTGCGGTGGCGTTCGCGTCCAGCGGTTCGCCATCGGCATGCACCGCAGGATCGGCCAGCCGATGCTCGCGGCCGTAGCGCACCTTCAACTGCACCGTCGGGCTGCGTTCGCGCGGGTCTGCCGACAACGGCCGGTTCAGCAGCAGGGTATCGCCGTAGTAGTCGCCATCGCGGTAGGCGATGTAGCTGACCCCCTCGATGCGCAGCCAGTAAAGGCCCTGATCGCTGCCACGCCCGCTGAGGCCGTACTGACCCTGCGCCCAGGGGCGCTGCGGATCCAGGGAGGTCGGCACCACGAAGCCGTGTTGTGGATCCCGCCGCAGCATGTCCACCTGCGTGTACAGGCCGGTGCCGCCGCTGTAGGCGCTCTGCACCAGGTCACGCTGGCCGTCGCCATCCAGATCGAGCAGGGAGAGCGACAGCTCGCCCATCTCCACCGGCACGGTGTGCTGGGCATCGGTCTGGCGCAGGTAGCGGCTGACCGCGTCCCAGTCCGCCGGGGTGACGTTGGCCGGGCGCAGCAGCGCGGGCAGCGGCGCATCACTGTCACCGGCCACCGGGATCTGCAGGTCGATGCCGGTCTCGTCGCGGTAGCGGGCCAGCACGGTATCGATCGGGGCCGGGTCGTCGCCCGGCACTGCGGCGATCTCCGCGCGCAGGCGCTCCAGCACGCCGTCCAGATCGCTTGCGGCAGCCAGCGGGGGCAGGCTCAGGGCAGCGAGCAGCGCAGCCCGCACTACCGGGTGCGTCACTTCTGGCGCCAGGCAGGCTTGAGGGTGTCGATACGCTTGAACACCGGGCAGTCCGGGCTGTGCGCGCCGGGCAGGTAGCCCAGGCTCATCAGGAATTCGCCGGTGATCTCCCCGCCGGTGAAGCGGAAGGTCTTCTTGAACAGCTTCACCCAGGCCGCCTTGTCCAGCGGATGGTGGGCATCCAGCCAGGCAACGAAGCTGCCATGGCTGCCCCGCAGCTGCTGGATAACCTGGGCGTTGTGGACCGCCGCGTGCACCTTGAGCCGGTTGCGGATGATGCGGGCGTCGTTGAGCAGGCGCTCGATGTCGCGCTCGCCATAGGCGGCCACCGTGTCCACGTCGAAGCCGTCGTAGGCGGCGCGGAAGCCCTCGCGCTTCTTCAGGATCGTTTCCCAGCTCAGGCCGGCCTGGTTGATCTCCAGGATCAGGCGCTCGAACAGTTCGCGCTCCTCGCGCTGCGGGAAGCCGTACTCGTGGTCATGGTAGTGGCCGTGGACCGGATGGCCGGGGGCGATGAGGCAGTAACCGGACACGTGCAGCTCCTGGCGATGGCGGATCAGGCGCACGGGCCGGGGCACCCGCGCAGGCCTGCATTATGTCAGCGCGAAAGCGCACATCACGGCCAGCGGCTAGAATGGGGCCATGTCTGAACTGTCTACTTCGCTTGCCCACCACCTGCTGGTCGCGCTGCCGTCGCTGACCGACCCCACCTTTGCCCGTACCGTGGCGCTGATCTGCCAGCACGACGAGAACGGCGCGATGGGCGTGCTGGTCAACCAGCCCTCCGAATACACGCTCGGCGAAGTGCTGGCCCAGATGGAGATCACCACCACCAGCGACACGCTGCCTGGCCAGATCGTGCTCAACGGCGGCCCGGTGCATCCCGAGCGCGGCTTCGTGATCCATGACGATGCGCGCAACTGGGATTCCAGCCTGGCCGTGGGCGAGGGCGTGTTCCTCACCACCTCGCGCGACATCCTTGAAGCCATGGCCCGTGGTGAAGGCCCGCGCAATGCGCTGGTCACCCTGGGCTGCGCCGGCTGGAGCGAAGGGCAGCTGGAATCCGAGTTGGCCGAGAACAGCTGGCTGGCCGTGCCGGCCGATGCCGAGCTGTTGTTCAGCACCCCGTTCGAACAGCGTTGGCAAGGTGCGGCGGCACGTATCGGCGTGGACCTGTTCCGCCTCACCGATTACAGCGGCCATGTCTGAGCCGGCCACGCCAGCGCCCGCCGCGCCCGCGCCGCCGACCATCCGCCGCGATGGCACGGTGCTCGGCTTCGACGTCGGTTCGCGCCGCATCGGTGTGGCCATCGGCAGCTCGTTCGGCACCCATGCGCGTGCGATCGCGGTGGTCGATGTCCACGGCAACGGCCCGGACTGGACCGCGGTGGAGCGCCTGATCAAAGAGTGGCGGCCGGACGGCTTGGTGGTCGGCGACCCGCTGACCCTGGACGGCCAGGACCAGCCCAACCGCAAGCGTGCGCAGGGCTTTGCCCGCCAGCTGCGGGAACGTTTCAAACTGCCGGTGGTGCTGGTCGACGAGCGTTCCAGCTCGGTCGAGGCGGCACGCCGGTTCGCGGTCGAGCGCGCCGAAGGCCGCAAACGCCGCCGCGATGCCGCTGCACTCGATGCAGTGGCCGCGGCGGTGATCATCGAACGCTGGCTCTCCTGCCCGGATGACGCCACCCCCGTTTCCTGACCCTCAGACCCTGCCCATGACCGCCTCGCAACTCGATTCCGATGGACGCCTGCGCCACCTGCTGACCCTGGAAGGTCTGCCCCGCGAAACCCTGCTGCAGCTGCTCGACCGCGCCGGCCAGATCCGCGATGCGGCCGTCGGCCGGGTCGGCAACAAGCGTCACGTGCTCGGTGGCTCGGCGGTCTGCACGCTGTTCTTCGAACCGTCCACGCGCACCCGCAGCTCGTTCCACCTGGCCGCGCAGCGGCTGGGCGCGGACGTGCTGAACTTCGACGCCTCCACCTCGTCCACGCGCAAGGGCGAGACCGCCTGCGACACGCTGAAGAACCTGGAGGCGATGGGCGTGCGCGGTTTCGTCGTCCGCCATCCCGACGATGGCGCGGTGGCGGCGCTGGCCGCCGCAGCGGGCGAGGGCACTGCCTTGGTCAACGCCGGTGACGGCCGCAGCTCGCACCCGACCCAAGGCCTGCTGGACATGCTGACCCTGCGCCAGGCCAAGGGCAGCGATTTCTCGAAGATGAAAGTGATCATCGTCGGCGACGTGAAGCACTCGCGCGTGGCCCGCACCGACCTGCACGCGCTGCGTACGCTGGGCGTGGGCGAAATCCGCGTGTGCGGCCCGCAGTCGCTGCTGCCGGACGATGACACCCTGAAGGGCTGCATCGTCGGCGACGACTTCGACGCCATGCTGGAAGGCGCCGATGCGCTGATGATGCTGCGCCTGCAGCGCGAGCGCATGGAAGAAGGCCTGGTGCCCTCGCTGGAGCAGTACCACGCGCAGTACGGCCTGGATGCCGCGCGCTTGAAGCGTGCCGGCACCGATGCCGCCGTGTTGCACCCGGGCCCGATCAACCGCGGCGTGGAAGTCACCGACGAAGTGGCCGACGGCCCGCAGTCGTGGGTGCTGCGCCAGGTCGCCAACGGCGTCGCCGTGCGCATGGCGGTGCTGGAAACGTTGTTGGGGTAAGTGTCAAGGGTATCGAACCGCACACGATACCCATGACCGGTAGTGCCGGCCGCTGGCCGGCTCCGCAGAAATTCACCCAGCACGCAGGGTAGTGCCGGCCGCTGGCCGGCTCCGCAGAAATTCACCCAGCACGCAGGGTAGTGCCGGCCGCTGGCCGGCTTCGCAGAAATTCACCCAACACGCAGGGTAGTGCCGGCCGCTGGCCGGCTCTGCAGCAT
>NZ_JBHFHW010000021.1:0-551 GCF_057333975.1 Stenotrophomonas sp. AGC87 | reverse complement strand
CCCCCCCCCCCACTACCGGTCATGTGACCACAGGGTCCACGCGTACGGGTAGTCTCCGATCTGCTCTGAAAGCCCTGCACGGATCGGATTGCCGAGGATGTAAAGGGCATGCCGATGCAGCGACTCGTCGCAACGCACGGCGTGATCGTGGTAACCGGCTTGCCAGAACGAACCACCACGACCCAGCGATCGATTGATCGCCAACGCAGTCGATGATTTCAAGCGTCGAGCGATATCGGCAAGTGGCTTAGCTTCCAGTTCCACCAACCAGTGCAGATGGTCGGGCATGACCACCCAGGCAAGGGATCGTACGTATCCACGTTCGTCCATTTCCTTCAGGTGCGACATGGCAATTGCGGAAACCTCGGGATCCACAAACCAGCGCTTGCGGTGATCGCAGACCATGGTCAGGACATAGGTCTGTCCTGGAATGGAACAGCGCCCCACGCGTAGTCGAGAAGAACTCATGCTGCATCGTGAGTGATGCCGCAGCGCCATGATATCGGCCAACGGCGCAGACCGTTATCGCCGAAGACCCAAACAAGGTAGTG
>NZ_JBHFHW010000019.1:0-716 GCF_057333975.1 Stenotrophomonas sp. AGC87 | reverse complement strand
TGGCATGCAGGAGGTCGGCGGTTCGATCCCGCCTGGCTCCACCAATCCGATCATTAGGCCGATCAGATTGCAGTGACAAAATTTGAAGTTTTCGTGCGTCCCCATCGTCTAGAGGCCTAGGACATCACCCTTTCACGGTGGCGACCGGGGTTCGAATCCCCGTGGGGACGCCAGTTACAAACAAACAGCCCTGACTTCGGTCGGGGCTGTTTGTTTGTTACGCATCGTTCAACGGTTGGCATTGGCCGCCTGTTTATCGCGTGCGTGTTGATGCACTCGCTCAGGCAAAGGTCAGCCGCTGCAGATGGATGCCTGCGTGCATTCTTTCTTCGGTATTTCAGAAAAAAGACTTGGCGAATGCTTCACGGCCGCGTAGAATTCCGCCTCCAGCATCGTGGGGCCATAGCTCAGCTGGGAGAGCGCCTGCATGGCATGCAGGAGGTCGGCGGTTCGATCCCGCCTGGCTCCACCACTCCGGACCTTAGGCCGTTCGGGTGTGCTGAACAATTTGATGAGTTTATGCGTCCCCATCGTCTAGAGGCCTAGGACATCACCCTTTCACGGTGGCGACCGGGGTTCGAATCCCCGTGGGGACGCCACTCATCAGAAGAACACCGAGGCCCGGCATGCCGGGTCTTTTTGTTCACCGCCTACTGCGGTTGCGATGCGGATGCCCGAAAGGCTTCCACAAACGTGAACAGGCAGATATACTAGGC
>NZ_JBHFHW010000018.1:26319-28020 GCF_057333975.1 Stenotrophomonas sp. AGC87 | reverse complement strand
AGATCTGGACCCACCTGTTCTCGATCGCTGCGCTGGCGGTCGTGTTCTTCATGCTCGCCACCGGAGTGGGCGGGCAGGGCGAGGTCTTCCACGGCATGTTCGTCCGCGACAACGCGGCCGACGTGATGAAGACCGTGATCGTGCTGTGCAGCGGCCTGACCCTGATCTACGGCTGGAGCTACCTGCGCGAGCGCAAGCTCTACCAGGGCGAGATCCCGGTGCTGATCCTGTTCGCCACCGCGGGCATGATGATCCTGGTCTCGGCCGGCAGCCTGCTGATGGTCTATCTCGGCCTGGAACTGCTGGCGCTGTGCTCCTACGCCCTGGTCGCCAGCAACCGTGAAAACGGCCTGGCCTCGGAAGCGGCGATGAAGTACATCGTGCTCGGCTCGCTGGCCTCGGGTCTGCTGCTGTACGGCATGTCGCTGATCTACGGCGCCACCGGTTCGCTGCACCTGGATGCCATCAACGCGGCCATTCCGCATACCGAAGAGAAGATGCTGCTGCTGACCGGCGCGGTGTTCATGATCGCCGGTGTGGCCTTCAAGCTGGGTGCCGCCCCGTTCCATATGTGGCTGCCCGACGTCTACCAGGGTGCCCCGGCACCTGTCGCGCTGTTCATCAGCTCGGCCCCGAAGCTGGCGGCGTTCGGCATGGCCTACCGCCTGCTGGAAATGGGCGTGGGTCCGCTGGCCGACGAATGGAAGTACCTGATCGGTGGTCTGGCCGCACTGTCGCTGGTGATCGGCAACCTGATGGCGATCGCGCAGACCAACCTCAAGCGCATGCTGGCGTTCTCGACCGTTTCGCACATCGGCTTCCTGCTGATGGGCATGGCCGGTGGTGGCGAGCGGGGGTACTCGGCGGCGCTGTTCTACGCCCTGAGCTACGCGATCATGTCCACGGCTGCGTTCGGCGCGATCATCGCCTTGTCGCGTAATGGCTTCGAAGCCGAGAAGATCGAAGACTTCAAGGGCCTCAATGCCCGCAACCCGTGGATGGCCGGCCTGGTGCTGTGCATCATGGCGTCGCTGGCAGGCATCCCGCCGTTCCTGGGCTTCTGGACCAAGCTGGCCGTCCTCGGCGCGGCGATCCAGGGCGACATGCTGTGGCTGGCCATGGTCGGCGTGATCTGCGCCGTGATCGGCTGCTTCTACTACCTGCGCGTGATCAAGGTCATGTACTTCGATGAGCCGGTGGGTGAGCCGCTGCCGGCCAACAACGATCGCGTCCTGGGCGTGGTGCTGGGCGTGAATGCCCTGGCGCTGCTGGCCCTGGGCGTGGCCTGGAACCCGATCATGGTGTGGTGCCAGCAGGCATTTGCACATATTTCGTAAAAAACGATACAAACGTGCGCAACTCGTGTAATATTCATCTCCTGAGTTGTTGATGCAGCGGTTTCGCCAGAACATCGTTGCTAGGAAGTCCCCCGGGTCTTCCGCACTCATCCGCTTCTGCTGCGGGGTGGAGCAGTCTGGCAGCTCGTCGGGCTCATAACCCGAAGGTCGCAGGTTCAAATCCTGCCCCCGCTACCACAGAAAATCTGCAGTGCAGATGCAGTAGACGAAAAGGCGATCTCGGCAACGAGGTCGCTTTTTTCGTTGTGGCATCGGCATCGGCATCGGCGACGCGGCAGCGCGACGTGACAGTGGAAGGTCGGCGGAGCGGGGCGATGGCGGCGGCGGCGATCGACAGGCTGTC
>NZ_JBHFHW010000018.1:6449-26299 GCF_057333975.1 Stenotrophomonas sp. AGC87 | reverse complement strand
GCAGTGGACGAATCAAGCGATACCGGAGACGGTGTCGCTTTTTTCGTTCCAGGGTCTGGCTCGCCTTGGTTGTTTGGCTTTGGCTTTGGCTCAAGGGCTGTGGCACAGCCGATGTTTCAAAGGGGTTGCACGGGAGCTCAAACTCCCTTACAATTCCGCTTCTGCTGCGGGGTGGAGCAGTCTGGCAGCTCGTCGGGCTCATAACCCGAAGGTCGCAGGTTCAAATCCTGCCCCCGCTACCATATAGCTCCGGTGCAAACCGGAGGCAGTGGACGAATCAAGCGATACCGGAGACGGTGTCGCTTTTTTCGTTCCAGGGTCTGGCTCGCCTTGGTTGTTTGGCTTTGGCTTTGGCTCAAGGGCTGTGGCACAGCCGATGTTTCAAAGGGGTTGCACGGGAGCTCAAACTCCCTTACAATTCCGCTTCTGCTGCGGGGTGGAGCAGTCTGGCAGCTCGTCGGGCTCATAACCCGAAGGTCGCAGGTTCAAATCCTGCCCCCGCTACCACAGAAAATCTGCAGTGCAGATGCAGTAGACGAAAAGGCGATCTCGGCAACGAGGTCGCTTTTTTCGTTGTGGCATCGGCATCGGCATCGGCGACGCGGCAGCGCGACGTGACAGTGGAAGGTCGGCGGAGCGGGGCGATGGCGGCGGCGGCGATCGACAGGCTGTCAGCGTCAATGACAAGTCGTCGCCTGAGATGTTGCCCCGCCTTTGCTTGTGACTTCAGTGACTGCCCGGCCATTTCCGTAGGCAGCGGTGTGGGCAGGTTGGCGGGACCATTGGGGCGACATGGATGTCGCCCATGAGCCCCCATGGACGGGTTCACGGCGCGTCCCGCGGACCTGCCCATACCGATGCCCGCGCCGAAGGATGAAACAACGGCTTTTGCCGTTCAGCTTTCCGAATAGAGGGGCCAGAAGCCACCCCAACCATTGCACCAGCGCGGTGCAACGGCTATCATCAGTGGCTTAGCGGACTGTCTACTCATCTCCTGTCAACGGAAATGAACAGGCCCCGCAACCGGCTTCCAGGAACGGCAACCTGTACCCAGGCCGCCGTGACCCCCGGAACGCTGGGCTCGCAGGAACGCACCACGTGCGCATCTGCACCGGAATCCAGCATGACCGGAGTTGTACCGGACAGGGGCCCAACGGGCCCTTTGTTGTTTCCGGAAGGTGGTCCATGCAACGGACCAGACCCGTATTTCTTTTCAACGAATCAAGGCCGACTGTGAGCGACAAGGCAACCGAAATCGCGAATCTGCTCGCCCCCACCGTTCAGTCGCTGGGTCTCGAGCTGCTGGGCGTGGAATATCTGACCGCCCCGGGTGGTGCCACGCTGCGCCTGTACATCGACGTGCCGCTGGCCGAACAGCCCGAGCGCATCGTCAACATCGACGACTGCGAACGTGTCAGCCGCGAAGTGTCTGCCCAGCTGGACGTCGAAGACCCGATCACGGCGAACTACACGCTGGAAGTGTCTTCACCGGGCGTGGACCGCCCGCTGTTCACCGGCGACCAGTTCGAGCGCGCCATCGGCGAATCGGCCAAGGTGACGCTGAGCCTGCCGCAGGATGGCCGCCGCCGTCTGCAGGGCGAGATCCTCGCCGTGGATATCGAACAAGGCACGGTCACCTTCAAGGTCGACAATGCCCCGTTTACCGCCGACATCGAGAACATCGACAAGGCGCGCATCATGCCGGACTGGGCCGCCCTCGGCCTGGCTCCGACCAAACCGACTGGCCCGGCACCCAAACAGGGTGGCAAGGCGAACAAGAAACCATCCAACGAGCCGGCGGCCAAAAAGCCGCGCGCGGAGTGAGCCAATGAGCAAGGAACTTTTGCTGGTAGTGGATGCGGTCGCCAACGAAAAAGGCGTCCCGCGCGAAGTCATCTTCGATGCCATCGAGGCAGCGTTGGCTTCGGCTGCCAAAAAGCGTTACCCGGAAGAAGAAGTGCTGGCCCGTGTGTCGATCGACCACAAGGACGGCAACTACGAAACCTTCCGCCGCTGGGAAGTGGTGGCCGATGACGTGGTCATGGAGTCCCCGGACCGCCAGATCCGTCTGATGGACGCCATCGATGAAGCCGACGGCGTGGAAGTCGGCGATTTCATCGAAGAGCAGATCGAAAACCCGGACTTCGGCCGTATCGCCGCACAGGCCGCCAAGCAGGTGATCGTCCAGCGCGTGCGCGAGGCCGAGCGTCAGCAGGTGGTCGATGCGTGGAAGGATCGTGTCGGCGAACTGGTCACCGGTGTGGTCAAGCGCGCCGAGCGCGGCAACATCTATGTGGACCTGGGCGGCAACGCCGAGGCCTTCATTCCGAAGGACAAAGGCATTCCGCGCGACGTACTGCGCGCTGGCGACCGCGTGCGCGGTTACCTGGCCGAAGTCCGTTCGGAACCGCGTGGCCCGCAGCTGTTCATCAGCCGCGCCGCCCCGGAATTCATGATCGAACTGTTCAAGCTCGAAGTGCCGGAAGTCGGCCAGGGCCTGGTCGAGATCAAGGCCTGTGCACGTGATCCGGGCGACCGCGCCAAGATCGCCGTGCTGGCCCACGATTCGCGTACCGATCCGATCGGTGCCTGCATCGGCATGCGCGGTTCGCGCGTGCAGGCCGTGTCCAACGAGCTCAATGGCGAGCGCGTGGACATCGTGCTGTGGAACGAGAACCCCGCGAACTTCGTCATCAACGCGATGGCGCCGGCGGAAGTGCAGTCGATCATCGTCGATGAAGAAAAGCACTCGATGGACCTGGCCGTGGCGGAAGAGCGCCTGGCCCAGGCGATCGGCAAGGGCGGCCAGAACGTCCGTCTTGCCAGCCGCCTGACCGGTTGGCAGCTCAATGTGATGACCCAGGACCAGGTGACCGCCAAGTCCGAGGCAGAGCAGGGCGTTGCCCGTCAGCTGTTCATGGACAAGCTGGAAGTGGATGAAGAAATCGCCGCCATCCTGGTGACCGAAGGCTTCAACACCGTGGAAGAAATCGCCTACGTCCCGGTCGGCGAACTGCTGGCCGTGGAAGGCTTCGACGAAGACATCGTCGAAGAGCTGCGTGCCCGTGCCCGCGATGCGCTGCTCAACGAAGCGCTGGCGGTGGAAGAAGGTCTGGAAGACGGCTCGCCGTCGGAAGACCTGCTCGCCCTGGAAGGCATGGACGAGGCAACTGCCTACGCCCTGGCCGGTCACGGCGTGCGTACCAGTGAGGACCTGTCGGACCTGGCCGCCGACGAGATCCTCGAGTTCGGCATCGAGGACATGGACCAGGAGCGCGCCGCCGCCCTGATCCTTGCCGCCCGAGCCGAGGAGATCGCCCGCCTGGAGCGCGGCGAATGAGCCAGCGATGAACAGTGCCCTGACCCGCTCAGGGCTTAGACTCCGCGCTGCCTTCGCACGTTTCGAGGGAGCGCCAACCAGATCATAGGATCCGAATGTCGCAGCAAACCACCATCCGCAAGCTTGCCGAACTGGTCAACACCCCGGTCGATAAACTGCTCGTACAACTTGCCGAAGCCGGCATGAAGTTCAGCGGTCCCGACCAGGTCGTGACCAGTACCGAAAAGGTGAAGCTCCTGGGCTTCCTTCGTCGCTCGCACGGCAAGACCGAGCAGCCCGTCGAGAGCACCGACGAAGCCGCCAAGAAGATCACCCTGAACCGTCGCAAGTTGCAGGAAGTGACCGTCAGCGCCGGCCGCAGCAAGACGACCGTCAACGTGGAAGTGCGCCAGAAGCGTACCTACATGAAGGACGCCAGCGGCAAGCCGATGACCGCGGATGAGGAGCGCGCCGACATCCTGCGCAAGCTGGAGGAATCCCGCCAGCGCAATCTGGACGAGCAGCGCGCACTGGCCGAGAAGGACCGTGCGCGCGACGAAGAAATCGCCCGCAAGCGTCAGGAAGAAATCGACGCCAAGGAACGTGCCGAAGCCGAGCGCAAGGCAGCCGAAGCCGCTGCTGAAGCGGCCAAGAACGCACCGCCGGCCCCGGCCCCGGCTGCGGCCAAGCCGGCTGCCGCCGATGCACCGGCCCGCAACGCGCGCCCGGCTGCACCGTCGGCTGCCCGTCCGGCACCGCGTTCGGACGATCGCAACTCGAACAACAACAACCGTCCGGGCGCCAAGCGCGACGACGATGGTGGCAACCGCTTCGCCGGTCAGCTGCATCTGTCGGCCGCCGATCGTGCCCGCCGCGGCAACAACAGCAACTCGCGCGGTCGTCCGACCGGGCGCGTGCAGCACGGCAGCCGCCGTGACAGCAACCAGTCGCGCAGCGGCGGTGGTGCCCATGGGTTCGAACGTCCGGTCGCTCCGATCGTGCGTGACGTCACCATCGGCGACACCATCACCGTCGCCGATCTGGCCCAGAAGCTGGCCGTCAAGGGCGGCGATGTGGTCAAGGCGCTGTTCAAGATGGGCGTCATGGCGACCATCACCCAGACCATCGACCACGACACTGCCGCGCTGGTGACCGAAGAACTCGGCCACAACGTGATCCGTGCCAACACCAACGACGCCGAAGACGCGCTGCTGGCGCTGGCCGGTGGCAACCAGGGCGAGCCGGTGGCACGTCCGCCGGTGGTCACCATCATGGGCCACGTCGACCACGGCAAGACCTCGCTGCTGGATTACATCCGCCGCACCAAGGTCGCCACGGGCGAAGCCGGTGGCATCACCCAGCACATCGGTGCGTACCACGTTGAAACGCCGAAGGGCGTGATCAGCTTCCTGGATACCCCGGGCCACGCGGCGTTTACGTCCATGCGTGCCCGCGGTGCCAAGCTGACCGACATCGTGGTGCTGGTGGTGGCGGCCGATGACGGCGTCATGCCGCAGACCAAGGAAGCCATCCAGCACGCCCGTTCGGCGGGTGTGCCGCTGATCGTGGCGATCAACAAGATCGACAAGTCCGGCGCCGATCCGATGCGCGTCAAGAACGAGCTGCTCACCGAGCAGGTCGTCTCCGAAGATTTCGGTGGTGACGTGCAGATGGTCGAGATCTCGGCCAAGGCGGGTCTGGGCATCGACGACCTGCTGGATGCGATCTCGATCCAGGCCGAACTGCTGGAACTGAAGGCCGTGGCCGACGGTCGCGCCAGTGGCGTGGTCATCGAGTCCTCGCTGGACAAGGGCCGTGGCCCGATCGCCACCGTGCTGGTGCAGCAGGGTTCGCTGAAGAAGGGCGATTACCTGGTCTGCGGTATCCAGTACGGCCGCGTGCGCGCGCTGTTCGACGAAACCGGCGCACAGCCCGACCAGGCTGGTCCGTCGATTCCAGTGCAGGTGCTGGGTCTGTCCGGCGTGCCGGATGCCGGTGATGACTTCGTCGTGGTTGAAGACGAGCGTCTGGCCAAGGACGTTGCGCAGCAGCGCGAAACCAAGCGCCGTGAATCGCGCCTGGTGCAGTCCGCCGGCAGCCGTATGGAAGACATCATGGCGACCCTGGGCAAGGGCGATGGCCAGCAGGTGCTGAACCTGGTGATCAAGGCCGACGTGCAGGGTTCGGTGCAGGCGCTGAGCCAGGCACTGGTCGCGCTGTCCAACGACGACATCCGCATCAACGTGATCCACTCCGGCGTGGGCGGCATCACCGAATCGGACGCCAACTCGGCGGTTGCCTCCAAGGCCACCGTGATCGGCTTCAACGTGCGCGCCGACGCCTCCGCGCGTCGCATCATCGAGTCCAACGGTGTGGATCTGCGTTACTTCTCGATCATCTATGACGTGATCGATCAGGTGAAGCAGGTGGCCTCCGGTCTGCTCGGCGTGGAAATCCGCGAAGAGATCATCGGTATCGCCCAGGTCCGCGATGTGTTCCGCAGCTCGAAGTTCGGTGCGGTCGCAGGCTGCATGATCATCGAAGGTACGGTGAAGCGCAGCAAGCCGATCCGCGTCCTGCGCGACAGCGTCGTGGTCTTCGAAGGCGAGCTGGAATCGCTGCGTCGCTTCAAGGAGAACGTCGAAGAAGTCCGCAACGGTACCGAATGCGGTATCGGCGTGAAGGCTTACAACGACGTCAAGCCGGGTGATCAGATCGAGTGCTTCGAGCGTATCGAAGTGCCGCGCACCCTGTAATGTTCCAGGCCGGACCGCATCGCGCGGTCCGGCTTTTTCGCTTACGCATCACCCTTCAAGACGAGTCCGCCTACCGTGCCAAAGACCTTCCATCGAACCGACCGTGTTTCCGCCCAGATCCGCCGCGAACTGGGGACGCTCGTGCACAACGCCGTGCGTGTACACGGCCTGCCTTCGGTGAGCGTCTCCGACGTGGAAATCACCCGTGACATGGCGCATGCCAAGATCTTCGTCACCGCGCTGATGCCCGAACGTTCGGTGGAGGCCATGAAAGGCCTGAAGGAATTGGCCTGGGAGCTGCGGATGGAGCTGGCGCGTGCGATGAAGCTGCGCCACGTGCCCGAGCTGCACTTCCACTACGATGATTCGGTGGATCGCGGCGAGCGCATCGACAACATCCTGCGCGATCTGCCCGATACGCTGGCGGCTGAGAAGAGCCGGCAGGGCGATGAAGGCGGCGAAGATGACGCGGACGAAGGCGAAGACGCCGACGAAGGCGACAAGAAAGCCTGATGGACCAACAGCCCGAAAGGGCTGTTGTCTTATGGGGCGGGGCCTGTCGCAGTGCGACCGCTCCGCCGGAGGCCGGATTGACCGGCAGCGCCACACGGCGCCGTTTTGAATTGAATGCATGGCACCCCGAATTTCATTCCGCCGCCTGGATGGCATCCTGCTGCTCGACAAGCCGACCGGCATGAGCTCCAACGCGGCCCTGCAGGTGGCCCGCCGCCTGTACCGCGCCGAGAAGGGCGGCCACACCGGCAGCCTGGATCCGCTGGCCACCGGGCTGCTGCCACTGTGCTTCGGTGAAGCGACCAAGATTGCCGGCCTGCTGCTCGGCTCGGCCAAGGCCTATGACGCCGAAGTGGTGCTGGGCCAGACCACCGATACCGATGACTCCGATGGCACCGTGCTGCGCGAGCGGCCGGTCCCGGCCATCAGTGCGGCCGAGCTGGAGGCGGCGCTGGCACCGCTGCGCGGTCGCATCCGCCAGCGCGCCCCGATCTACTCCGCGCTCAAGCAGGGCGGCGAGCCGCTGTACCTGAAGGCCCGCCGTGGCGAGGCGATCGAAGCGCCGGAGCGCGATGTGGAGGTCCACGCCCTGGAGGTGCTGGCGCAGCAGCCGACCCGGCTGTCGCTGCGGGTGACCTGCGGTTCAGGCACGTACATCCGCAGCCTGGCCCGCGATCTTGGCGAGACGCTGGGCTGCGGCGCCCATATCGCCGGCCTGCGCCGGCTGTGGGTGGATCCCTTCCGTGAGGCGCCGATGGTCACCCTGGAGACCCTGCGCGCCTTGGCCGAGCAGGGCGATGAGGCCGGCATGGAGGCCCTGCTGCTGCCGCTGGACGCGGGTCTGGCCCATTACCCGCGGGTCACGCTGGACGACGAGCAGACCCGTCGCTTCCGGGTGGGTCAGCGCATCCGCGACGCCAGCTGGCCGCAGGGTGGGGTGGTGGTCTTCGGCCCGGAGGAGGCGATCCAGGGCCTGGGCCAGGTCGACGAGACCGGTCTGCTGGCCCCGCAGCGCCTGTTCAACCTCTGAGCGACCCGGCCGGGCACCACCCCGGTCCTTGTTCCGGACGGCCGCTGACGTTACAATTTCGCGGCCTTTTCAGGCTTCCCGCGTTCTGCGGGTTCATCCTTTCGTTAACGGCGAGTCGCGCGGTACGTCAATGGGACGTTTCTGCGGGCCACGCATCCAAGAGAAAACAGATATGTCGATCGACACCCAGAAAGTCATTGAAGACAACAAGCGCAGCGCGGCTGACACCGGCTCCCCGGAAGTCCAGGTCGCTCTGCTGACCGCCCGCATCGAACTGCTGACCGGCCACTTCAAGACCCACAAGAAGGATCACCACAGCCGTCGTGGTCTGCTGCAGATGGTCAACCGTCGCCGCAGCCTGCTCGACTACCTGAAAAAGAAAGACGCTCCGCGTTACAAGGCCCTGATCGAAAAGCTCGGCCTGCGTCGCTAAGCACGAACCCCCACCGCGGCGCAGGAATGCGCCGCGGTTTTGTTTTGGTCGTACCGCAATAAACGCCTGGGCCGGACAACCGGTCACCCGTCGGCGGCAAGGGTCGCCCGCGGTCCATTCGAAGAAAGCATCATCCAAGGACATCCCCCGTGGCAAAAATCACCAAAACCTTCCAGTACGGCAAGCACACCGTCACGCTTGAGACCGGCGAAATCGCCCGTCAGGCCGGTGGCGCCGTCATCGTCAAGTTCGACGACACCGTGCTGCTGGTCTCCGCCGTTGCCGCCAAGAGCGCGCGTGAGGGCCAGGACTTCTTCCCCCTGACCTGTGACTACCAGGAGAAGTTCTACGCCGGTGGCCGTATCCCGGGTGGCTTCTTCAAGCGCGAAGGCCGCGCGACCGAAAAAGAGACGCTGATTTCGCGCCTGATCGATCGCCCGATCCGTCCGCTGTTCCCGGAAGACTACAAGAATGAAGTTCAGATCATCGCCACGGTGATGTCGCTGAACCCGGACATCGATGGTGACATCGCTGCCCTGATCGGCGCCTCGGCTGCGCTGTCGCTGGCCGGTACCCCGTTCAAGGGTCCGATCGCCGCCGCCAAGGTGGGTTACAAGAACGGTGAGTACATCCTCAACCCGACCGTGACCGAACTGAAGGATTCGGAGCTGGAGCTGGTTGTCGCCGGTACCGCCAACGCCGTGCTGATGGTGGAATCCGAAGCCGCGCTGCTGTCCGAAGACGTGATGCTGGGCGCTGTGACCTTCGGTCACCGCGAAATGCAGAAGGTCATCAACGCGATCAACGAGCTGACCGTGGAAGCCGGCACCAAGCCGTCGACCTGGGTTGCCCCGGCCAAGAACGACGCCCTGATCAGCGCCCTGCAGGAAGCCATCGGCCCGCGTCTGGGCGAAGCCTTCCAGGTGCGCGACAAGCTGCAGCGCCGTGACGCCATCTCGGCGATCAAGAAGGACGTGACCGAGTCGCTGGCTGGCCGTGTGGCCGCTGACGGCTGGAACCCGGCCGAGCTGTCGAAGGAATTCGGCGAGCTGGAATACAGCACCATGCGCAACTCGGTGCTCGACACCAAGGTCCGCATCGACGGCCGTGCGCTGGACACCGTCCGCCCGATCGCCGTGAAGACCGGCATCCTGCCGCGTACCCACGGCTCCTCGCTGTTCACCCGCGGTGAAACGCAGGCCATCGTGACCATCACCCTGGGCACCGCCCGTGATGGCCAGGTCATCGATGCCGTCGCCGGTGAGTACAAGGAAAACTTCCTCTTCCATTACAACTTCCCCCCCTACTCGGTGGGTGAGACCGGCCGCATGATGGGCCCGAAGCGCCGCGAAATCGGCCACGGCCGTCTCGCCAAGCGCGGCGTGCTGGCAGTGATGCCGTCGCTGGAAGCCTTCCCGTACACCATCCGCGTGGTCTCGGAAATCACCGAATCCAACGGCTCCTCGTCGATGGCCTCGGTCTGCGGTTCCTCGCTGGCCCTGATGGACGCCGGCGTGCCGGTGAAGTCGCCGGTGGCGGGTATCGCCATGGGTCTGGTCAAGGAAGGCGAGCGCTTCGTCGTCCTGTCCGACATCCTGGGTGACGAAGATCACCTGGGCGACATGGACTTCAAGGTGGCCGGTACCGCTGAGGGCATCTCCGCCCTGCAGATGGACATCAAGATCGAAGGCATCACCGAAGAGATCATGAAGCAGGCACTGCAGCAGGCCAAGGCTGGCCGTCTGCACATCCTGGGTGAAATGGCCCACGGCCTGACCGCCCCGCGCGAAGAGCTGTCGGACTACGCGCCGCGCCTGCTGACCATCAAGATCCACCCGGACAAGATCCGCGAAGTGATCGGCAAGGGTGGTTCCACCATCCAGGCCATCACCAAGGAAACCGGCACCCAGATCGACATCCAGGATGACGGCACCATCGTCATCGCGTCGGTCAACGCCATCGCTGCGCAGGCTGCCAAGGCCCGCATCGAGCAGATCACCTCGGACGTCGAGCCGGGCCGCATCTACGAAGGCAAGGTCGCCAAGATCATGGACTTCGGTGCGTTCGTCACGATCCTGCCGGGCAAGGACGGTCTGGTCCACGTGTCGCAGATCTCCAGCGACCGCGTCGAGAAGGTCGGCGATGTGCTGAAGGAAGGCGATGTGGTCAAGGTCAAGGTGCTGGAAGTCGACAAGCAGGGCCGTATCCGCCTGTCGATGAAGGCCGTCGAAGAAGGCGAGGGCGCCCCCGCCGCCGAGTAATCGGCCCACGCCGATCTCGCGGTAGGAGAGGGCTGTCGGTCCTCACGCCTACGCAGACAAGAAAAGGCGGGCTTCGGCCCGCTTTTTTTGTGCCCGCATTTCGAACCCATTGAACCGCACCGCCGTGCAGCGTCATGCCATGCAGGGTTGAATGACTGTGCCCATCAGGCGTGCACGCGCACTGCGCAGTGGGGCACGCGGGACAGACTGCGTGTTCATGCGCCGCAGCCAACGCCCTCGGGTGACACATCTGTGGCGCCTGCCCGCTCGCGCTGCGCGGCCTGCGGACAGTCGCCAGACCCGCGCGGGTCAGCCGGGCGTGTCCGCCGGACGGATTCGCAGGACATCACTGCGGAAAGCGCCCGCACACCCTATCGCGCTGCTAACGTGGCCTCGCCTTCGACCCGGGAGATCCCATGTTCCGTCCTACCGTCGCTGTCCTCGCCGTCCTGATCGCCAGCGTCATGCCGCAGGCCGCGTCCGCCGCCGAGCCGTTGCCCAAGGTGATCGGCGCGTATTACCCGGGCGGCTCCGCCGAGCGCTACCCGGTGGAGAACATTCCGGCCGATACGCTGACCCATCTGTTCTACGCGTTCGCCACCATCGATCAAGGGCAATGCGTGGTCGCGCCGCAGGCCGATGCGCACTTCAAGGCACTGGCCACGCTCAAGCGCGCGCATCCCACGCTGCACACGCTGATCTCGATCGGTGGCTGGAACGCCGGGGGCTTCTCCGATGCGGCGCTGACCGCACAAAGCCGCCAGCGCTTCGTGTCTTCCTGCGTGGCGATGTTCTTCGAGCGTCATCGCGGCAGCTTTGACGGCGTGGACATTGATTGGGAGTTCCCCGTGTATGGTGGCCCGACCGAGATCACCGACCGCCCGGAAGACCGGCGCAACATGACCCTGCTGGTGCGCGAGTTCCGCCGCCAGCTTGATGCGCTGGACAAGGCCGACGGCCAGCATCGGCTGGTCACCGCCGCACTGCCGGCCGGCCGCGTGCAGACCGATGGTCCGTATGATCCGGCACGGAGCTATGAGCTCAAGGAACTCGGCCGTACGCTCGATTTCATCAACCTGATGAGCTACGACATGGGCACCGGCTTTTCGGCGGTGTCCACCTTCAACGCGCCGCTGCACGAGGTGCCCGAAGATCCGCTGGCGCCCGGGCAGAAGCGCTGGAACAGCGTGGCCGGCGCGGTGGCGTATTACGAGCAGCAGGGCGTGCCGAAGGAGAAGCTGGTGCTGGGGGTGCCGTTCTACGGCCGCGGCTTCAAGCTTGAAGGCGACGCCAATCATGGCCTCTACCAGCGCTACAGCGCGCCGCATCCGGCCGGCGACTGGCGGCAGATCCAGGCCAGCATGCTCGGCCAGCCCGGCTGGCAGCGGCACTGGCACCCGGTTGCGCAGACCCCGTGGTTGTACAACGCCACCGAGAAGGTCTTCGTCAGCTTCGAGGATCCCATCTCGATCGGCCTGCGCGCGAGTTTTGCCAAGGACAGCGGTCTGCGCGGTGTCTTCATGTGGGAGCTGACCGGCGACGATGCGCAGGGCAGCCTGCTCAAAGCGATGGTGGCGCCGTTCCAGGGCGCTGCGAAGTAAGCCCGCGGGAAGGGGCACCGCGACGCAGGCACGTGCCCTATGCTTGCCCGCATGGAGACCGTCCGCCTGTTGGATCTGCACATCGACCGCACCGCACAGCAGGTGCGGCGCGGCGATGAGGTGTTGCCGGTCAACGGGCTGAGTTGGCGGCTGTTGGAGTGTCTGCTGGCGCATGGCGACGCCGTCGTCGATTTCGACACGCTGGCCGATCAGGTGTGGGCACCGGCGGTGGTCGGTGAGGATGCGATCAGCCAGCGGGTGAAGTTGCTCAGGCAGGCCTTGGGCGATGACAGCCGACGGCCACGGTATGTGCGCTCGGTGCGCGGCCGTGGCTACCAGCTGTGCGCATCGCCGCAGCCGATAGTGCACGACACCGTTGCCACCGTCACCGCTGAGGGTGCCCGCGCGACACGCAGACACCGACGCGCACACTGGGTCTGGCTGGCAGCGGGAGTGACAGCCGCCGCAGCGGTTGCCGCGTTCATCGTGATCCGTTCCGGTACCGCGCCGGTGTCGCCTGCCGATCCGGTGCTGCAGCGCGCTGCGTATTACGCGGGCATCGGCCAGGCCAGCAACAACGAGCGCGCGATCGCGTTGTACCGCCAGGCGCTGCACATCGACCCCGAATCGTTGGCAGCGCGGCGCGGGCTTGCGCGGGCGCTGGCTGCCGATGCCTGCCTGTTCAATGGCGCCCGCGAGCGCGCGCAGGACGCATTGGTGCTGGCCGGCCAGGTGGTCCGCATGGCGCCCGACGATGCGACCGGATGGGCGGCGCGGGGCTACGCCTACGATTGCCTCGGCGCGATGCCGCAGGCCATGGCCGACTATCAACAGGCCCTGCAGCGCGACCCGGATGACGAGCGCACCCGCGCCTCGCTGGCCTATCTGCATCAGGAGCGCGGGCACCTCGCGCAGGCACTGCAGGACAACCTGTCGCTGCGGGCTCCGGAGCGTGTCCGCTTCCGCGACGTGCAGGTCGCGCGCGAACTGGAGCTGCTCGGTTTCACCGATGCCGCCGCGCGCCGCCATGCACATAACTTCCAGCTCTATCCCGACAATGTGTTCGCCAACATTGCCTGGCCGCACAGCCTGCTGGCGATGGGCGAGCCGGGCAAGGCGCAGCAGGCGCTAGATCAGGCGCTGGCGCGTGGGACCCCACATCCGCAACTGCTGCGTCTGCAGGGCGAACTGCGGCTGTTGAACGGGAATCGGAAGGGGGCTGCTGACGCCTTCGAGCAGAGCCGGGCACTGCGCCCACAGCAGTCGATGGGGCAGACCCTGGCCGGTCTGTACGGCGATCCAGCGCCTACGCCGGCATGGATTGCCGAGCGTCTGCAACTGCTGAAAGGGCAGGGCGACGATGGCTGGTCCGACACCGCGCTGGAGCGTGCACTGTTGCTGCAGGCCCAAGGCGAAGAGGCCGCCGCGCTGGCGGCCCTGCATCACGCGCTGAACGCCGGCTTCCGCGATGCGGCGTGGTTGCGCGCTACCCCCTTGTTTGCGCCGCTGCACGGTGTGGCTGGCTGGCAGGGACTGCTCGACACGATCGAGGCGGATGTATCTGCCCAGCGTGCCCAGGTGCTGGCCGCCCCGGGGCGCCCAACAGACCTCCAGGGCCTCAGCGCAGCGCGGGCAGCAGGAACTCGGTAAGGATGCGGCGCGATTGCGGGTGGGCGTAGCTGCGGTTGTAGGCCTGGCTGGTGATCACCGCCACCAGCTTTTTCTCCGGCATCACGAACACGTAGTTGCCGCCGTTGCCGGACATCGTCCACACAGTGCTGTCGTGCCCATCGACCGGAAGCTTCAGCCCCCACCACTGATAGCCGTAGTCGCTGCCATCACCGGCGGTGGCCTGGGCGCTCACCATCGCCCGCACATAGCCGGTGGGGATCAGCTGCTTGCCCTGCCAGCGTCCCTCGGCCAGCACCAGTTCGCCCAACCGTGCCAGGTCCCGGCTGCGGTAACGCGTTCCACCGCCGCCCATGCCGATGCCCTCCGGTGAGCGGTTCCACGTGCTCGCGGTGATGCTCAGCGGGCGCTCCAGCACCTGCGCGGCGTAGTCGGCCAAGGGGCGCTTCGTGGCCTGCTCCAGCACCGCGCCGAGCACGAAGGAATTGGCCGTGCAGTAGGCATGCGCGCGGCCGTGCGGGCTGTCTTCCGGTCGGGTCATCCACGGTGCGAAGCCTTTGACCGGCAGCGACAGCGCGAAGTCCAGCCAGTGCTCGGTCACGTACATGCGCTCTTCGTTGCCGGCCGAGAACGCATTCTCGTCATCGCACTCCCACAGGGTGCTCATGGTGAGCAGGTCTTCCACCGTCATCGCGCGCAGCCGGGGATCGACGGAATGACCGGCGGTGAACGCGGGAAAGTAGTCGTACACACGGGCCTGCACGCCGGGCAGGGACCCATCGCCGATGGCCGCGCCGACCAGCATCGCGGTCACGCTTTTGCTGGCCGAGCGCACGTCATTGAGGGTCTCCGCCGTACCACCGTTGAAGTAGCCCTCGTAGGCCACCTGGCCGTCCACCAGCAGCAGCACGCTGGTGATCTGTTTGATGTCCTGACTGGCGATCGCCGACTCCAGTGCGGTGATCCGGGCGCTGTCCAGCGCCGCGGGTGCGGCGGGAGCGGTCAGTGGCAGGGCGGCCGCCAGGGCGAAGACCAGGGCGGCAAGTCGGTGTCGGTAGTGGTGCATGGGCAAGGCTCCTCGAGATGAGGGCCGACTACGCCATGACGCGGTCTGAAGTGCTGGAAACGTGGCTGAAGAATTCTGAAAGCCCGGCGCCGCAGGCCTCCAGGGTCATCAGCGCGGTGCACTCCAGACGCTGTTCGGGTCGCCATGCCGCGCGCGGCGCAGGCTCGCCCGCGCCAGCGTGGCAAATCCGAATGCCAGTGCGAGGGCCACCGCATCCACCCAGAACAGCGGCCAGTAGCCACGTGCCGCGCTCGCCCACGGCCAGTAGCCGGTCAGGCCGCCGTGCGCCACCGCCACCAGTGCGGTGCTGATGGCGGCCGCCCAGAGCAGCTCACGGGCGGCCTGGTCGGGGCGACGCAGTGCCGCCCACAGCGCACACGCGGCCCAGGTGGCGAAACAGATCCAGCGGATGCCGTGATCCACGGCCTGCGGCGCGACCTGTTCCAGGATCTGGGCGCCCACGAAGCTCGCCGAGACCGCCACGCACAGCCCGATACAGACCCCCACCGTGGCCCGGGCCATGTTGATCTGCGCGCGCCCCTGTTCCACCTGGCGCCGTTTGCGACGCGATTCGATCCACAGCAGGTTGCCCGAGTAGAACAGGAAGGCGCCGCCCAGGCCGAGCAGGAAGTACAGCCACACCACCACGCCATTGCCGAACTCGCCGAAGTGCAGCGCGTAGGCCGCGCCGAGGGTGGCGTGGTTGGCATCGCGTTGGCCGGGCAGCTGGCTGCTCAGCAGGCGGCCGGTGGCCGCATCCAAGCCGACCGCGCCGAGCGGCCCCAAGGTGCCGCCGGATTCGCCGGTGATCTCGATCGTGGCGTTGGCATCGCCGGCATGGGCGAGCTTCAGGAAGGCCGGTTCGAAATCGGCCACGCCCTGTGCGCGCGCCACTTCGATGGCGCGTGCGTGAAGCATGCGCAGGTTGATGTCATCGCCGGGCTGGCCGCTGGGCTCGCGTACCGGGGCGGTGTCCATCGCCGCCGGCACCGCCTGCAGCAGCTTGCCGTCGAAGATCAGCGGATTCAGCGCCGCCATCTGCAGGAAGATCAGGCAGAGCAGCGCGCCGGTGACCGCGAACATCAGGTGGAAGGGCAGGCTGAGCACGCCGATCACGTTGTGCGCGTCCTGCCACATCTGCTTGAGGTTGCGGCCCGGGCGCAGCGCGAACAGATCGCCCAGCAGCTTGGGCAGGTGGATGACCAGCCCGCTGAGCAGGGCCACGCCATACAGCAGGCTGACGATGCCCATCAGGTAGGTGCCGGCGACCGGCAGGCCGAGGCTGTAATGCAGTTCGTTGACCAGCTCTGCCAGCCCGGTCTGCGGCGGGGTCACGCTGCCGTCGTAGTGGTCCAGCCACGCATACAGCCAGGTGCCCTGGGCATCCTGCCAATACGCGATCGGCTGCGGGTGATCCGCCCCCGGGAAGGTCATGCCCACGTGGGCGCGTGCGGCCGGGTGGCGCTCGAGCACCCCCTCGAGCAGGCGCTGCGCGTCGTCCAGGCTCGCGGCCGGGGTATCCACCGCATGCGGGGTCTGCCACAGCGGCAGATCGTGGTGGAACAGGGTCAGCGCACCGGCGTAGAACGCCACGAACAGCGCGAAACCGGCCACCAGGCCGACCCACGTATGCAGCGTGGTGAAGGTGCGCAGGGTCTGGGAACTGAACTTCATCGTATCGCTCTCATTGCACCGCGCCGGTCAGGCGCAGCAGCCACAACAGGCCGAATCCGGCCAGGGCGGTCGCGCTCATCACGGCCCACGCCCGCAGCCCGGTGCGGAAGCTGAAGGCCCAGATCGCCGCCAGCATCCACAGCGGAATGAAGGCGATCAGGCTGGGTACCAGCGCGCTCTGCCACGGCCCCGGCGGCAGCCAGGCGACCAGGCCGGTGGCCGCGGCGGCCACGAAGAAGCCTGCCAGTAAGCCGGCGCCCGCCCGTGCCCACATCAGCGCATCACCTGTGCCGGGCGGTGCCAGGCAGCAAGCAGGGGCAGCAGGACCGCCGCCAACATCCAGCTGCACAGCATCACCACCACGCCGGTGGCGATGCCCAGATTGGCGATCCACAGCCACAGCGCCGCCACCGCAGCTACCAGGCTGATCTGCCGGCCAAGGCGGCCGGCACGGCGCAGGCGCGGCCAGCGGCAATGCGGTGAGGCGGCATACAGCGCCAGCGCGGAAAACGCGGAGCCGACCAGCGCCAGGCTGCAGAAGCCGAGCGAGGTCAGGGCAACAGTGATCATCGGCAATCCAATCGGCAAACCTGTCCTGGGCAGGACAGTAATCCGCGCATGGTAATCATTGCGGTTTGTGGGCGCCACACGGACGCATTCAGGCGGTCCCGTTGCTTGGCCGCAGCGGGAGCGGCGCATTCATCGGCGGATTGGTTTAAGATCAGGGCATCTCTATCGAGGCAACAAGGTGGCCCGCGCCCTGCGCCGGTCTAGCGTGTGACATGAGCACTACCACCGCCCGCCGCTGAACGCCCCCGACGGCCCCTGACGCTGGCGCCTTCGTGGCGCTTTTTTATTGCCTCGCCCCCGGATTCTCCAGGCCCCCTTGCGGGCCACCAGACCAAAGCACTCTCATGATCGCGATCACGCTCCCCGACGGCAGCCGCCGTGAATTCGAAAACCCCGTCAGTGTCATGGACGTCGCCCAGTCCATCGGCGCCGGCCTGGCCAAGGCCACCATCGCCGGTGCCGTGGATGGCGTGCTGGTCGATGCCAGTGACGTTATCGACCACGATGCCAGCCTGCGCATCATCACCGCCAAGGACGAGGAGGGGGTGGAGATCATCCGCCACTCCGCCGCCCATCTGGTCGGCCATGCGGTCAAGCAGCTGTACCCGGACGTCAAGATGGTGATCGGCCCGGTCATCGCCGAAGGCTTCTACTACGACATCTACTCCGAGCGCCCGTTCACGCCCGACGACATGGCCGCCATCGAAAAGCGCATGGGCGAACTGATCGCGCAGGACTACGACGTCATCAAGAAGGTCACCCCGCGTGCAGAGGTCATCGAGATCTTCAAGGCGCGTGGCGAAGACTACAAGCTGCGCCTGATCGAAGACATGTCGCCGGAAATCCAGGCGATGGGCATGTACTACCATCAGGAATACGTGGATATGTGCCGCGGCCCGCACGTGCCCAACACGCGCTTCCTGAAGGCCTTCAAGCTGACCCGCATTTCCGGGGCCTACTGGCGCGGCGATGCCAAGAACGAGCAGCTGCAGCGCATCTACGGCACCGCCTGGGCCGACAAGAAGCAGCTTGAGGCCTACATCAAGCGCATCGAAGAAGCCGAAATGCGCGATCACCGCCGCATCGGCAAGCAGCAGGAGCTGTTCCACCTGCAGGAAGAGGCCCCGGGCCTGGTGTTCTGGCATCCCAAGGGCTGGGCGCTGTGGCAGGTGGTCGAGCAGCACATGCGCCGTGTGTACCGCGACAGCGGCTACGGCGAAGTGCGCTGCCCGCAGATCCTGGATGTGTCGCTGTGGCAGAAGTCCGGCCACTGGGACAACTACCAGGAAAACATGTTCTTCACCGAATCGGAGAAGCGCACCTACGCGGTCAAGCCGATGAACTGCCCGGGCCACATCCAGGTGTTCAACCAGGGCCTGCACAGCTACCGCGATCTGCCGATCCGCTACGGTGAGTTCGGCTCGTGCCACCGCAACGAGCCTTCCGGCGCGCTGCACGGCATCCTGCGCGTGCGTGGTTTCACCCAGGACGACGGCCACGTGTTCTGCACCGAGTCGCAGATCGAAGCCGAAGTGACGGCCTTCCACCAGCAGGCGCTGGCGGTCTACACGACCTTCGGTTTCGACGAGATCCAGATCAAGATCGCGCTGCGCCCGGAAAAGCGCCTCGGCGATGACGCCACCTGGGACAAGGCTGAAGCCGCGCTGCGTTCGGCGCTGGGCAACTGTGGCGTGGAGTGGCAGGAGCTGCCGGGCGAGGGCGCCTTCTACGGCCCGAAGATCGAGTACCACCTCAAGGACGCCATCGGCCGTACCTGGCAGCTGGGCACGATGCAGGTCGATTTCATGATGCCCGGCCGCCTCGGCGCCGAGTACGTGGACGAAAACAGCCAGAAAAAGCACCCGGTCATGCTGCACCGGGCCATCGTCGGCTCGATGGAGCGGTTCATCGGCATCCTGATCGAGCACCACGCCGGGTCCTTCCCGTCCTGGCTGGCTCCGACTCAGGTCGTGGTGGCCAATATCACCGATGCGCAGGCTGAATACGTCAGCGAAGTACGGAAAACCCTTGCAGATCAAGGCTTCCGCGTGAACGCCGATTTGCGCAACGAGAAGATCGGATATAAGATTCGCGAGCATACGCTGCAGCGGGTCCCGTACCTGCTGGTGGTTGGCGACCGTGAGAAGGAAAATGGCGCCGTGGCCGTGCGTACGCGCTCTGGCGAAGATCTGGGCAGCATGTCCGTCCAGGCCTTCATCGAGCGGTTGCAGGCAGAACAGTCCGTGTAAGAAAGTCCCGGCCCTGCGGATGCTCCGCGATGGGCCGGTTTGATTCCTCTGGGAGATTGCAATATCAGTACCCCTGACAACAAACAGAACCGCAAGAATCAGGAAATCCGGGTGCCGCGCGTCCGCGTGATCGGCAGCGACGGAGAAATGATTGGTGTGTTGACGCGTGACGAAGCGCTGTCGATGGCCGAAGACGAAGGTCTGGACCTGGTCGAGATTCAGCCGCAGGCTGATCCGCCGGTGTGCAAGATCATGGACTTCGGCAAGTTCAAGTTCGAAGCGCAGAAGAAGGCCAACGAGGCCAAGAAGAAGACCAAGCAGGTCGAGATCAAGGAAGTGAAGTTCCGCCCGGTCACCGATGAAGGTGATTACCAGATCAAGCTGCGCAAGATGCGCGGTTTCCTGGAAGAGGGCGACAAGATCAAGGTCAACATCCGCTTCCGTGGCCGTGAAATGAGCCATCAGGAACTGGGTCGCGAGATGGCCAGCCGGATCGAAGGTGATCTGGGCGAGGACATCGTGATCGAGTCCCGCCCGCGCCTTGAAGGCCGGCAGATGGTGATGATGATCGCGCCGAAGAAGAAGTAACCGGCCATCGGCCCCAGGCCGAACGGGCGGGGCGTAGCGCCGGGCCATGCCCGGCCGCCGGCGCCGCCGGTGTCGAGTGCTTCAGATTCGCGTTACAAGGCACGGGCGCCTTTTCAGGCGCCTGCTGCCGTTTGCCGTGGCCGCAGCCTCTGCGGCCCGGG
>NZ_JBHFHW010000018.1:2189-6403 GCF_057333975.1 Stenotrophomonas sp. AGC87 | reverse complement strand
CCCCCGGCCGGTAGGCGTTCCACGCCTACCGGCACCGGTAAACACCCGCCCAATCAAGCGTTTGCAACTGCCTGGATTCACGGGCATAATGGGCGGCCCCGTTTTGCGGGGGTGCTGTTTTGAACGGTTTCCCGCCCCACAAAGGCACGCTGTTTCAACGGCAAACAGGACCGGCCTGGTTCCCATAGGGGATCCCGGGCTTACAAGCAGGCAAGGGCACGGACGGAAAGTGTGGCAATGCCACCGCCCTGGTCAGTGACAAAACATCATCAAGGACATAGCAATGCCCAAGATCAAGACCAACCGGGCGGCGGCCAAGCGCTTCCGCAAGACCGCGTCCGGCAAGTTCAAGGCTGGCCACGCCAACCGTAGCCACATCCTCACGAAGAAGTCGACCAAGCGGAAGCGCAATCTGCGTCAGACGAACCATGTTCGTGCAGAAGACGCAGGCCGTTTGAACCGTATGCTTCCCTACCTCTGAGGACTGACCCATGGCACGAGTAAAGCGTGGCGTACAGGCGCGTCGCCGCCACAAGAAAATTCTGACCCTGGCGAAGGGTTACTACAACGCTCGCCGCAAGGTCTTCCGCGTTGCCAAGCAGGCCGTGATCAAGGCACAGCAGTACGCCTACATCGGTCGTAAGCAGAAGAAGCGCAACTTCCGTTCGCTGTGGATCACCCGCATCAACGCGGCTGCCCGCATCAACGGCCTGAGCTACAGCCGTTTCATGAACGGCCTGCTCAAGTCCGGCATCACCCTGGACCGTAAGGTTCTGGCTGACATCGCCGTGCACGACGCAGCTGGTTTTGCTGCACTGGCCGAAAAGGCCAAGGGCGCACTGGCGGCATAAGTCCATTCCCCTGCCGTTGCCGTTCACGCGCAACGGCTGTGGGTAAGGCAAATGCATGGGGAAGGGCGCAAGTCCTTCCCCATTCTTTTTTGTGTTGGCGGTGGCCCTCCCGGTGCCATCGATCGACAGCGGTGGCGACGGGGGTCGGCCCGACGCGCATCGCGATGGCATACCGACGCGAGGCTCCGGCTATCCATGAGTGACATCCAATCCCTGACCACGCAGGCACTGGCCGACGTGGCCGCTGCCCAGAGCCCCGACGCGCTGGAAGTCCTGCGCGTGGCCCTGCTGGGCAAGAACGGCAGCATCACCGCCCAGCTCAAGCAGCTCGGTGGCCTGCCAGCCGATGAGCGCAAAGCCGCCGGCGAAGCCATCAACCGTGCCCGTGACGCGCTGACCAGCGCGCTGGGTGATCGCAAGTCCGTGCTGGAAGACGCTGCGCTGGACGCGCGCCTGGCCGCGGAAGCGATCGACATCACCTTGCCTGGCCGTCGCGAAGAGCGCGGTGGACTGCACCCGGTGACCCGTACCCTGGAGCGCATCACCGAGATCTTCGGCCGCCTCGGTTACGAGCTCTCCGAAGGCCCGGAAATCGAAGACGACTGGCACAACTTCGAAGCGCTGAACTTCCCGCCGCACCACCCGGCGCGCGCGATGCACGACACCTTCTATTTCGGCGATGGCCGCCTGCTGCGCACGCATACCTCCGGTGTGCAGGTGCGCTACATGGGCGAGCACGCCCCGCCGCTGCGGATGATCGCGGCCGGCAAGGTGTACCGCAGCGACAGCGACCAGACCCATTCGCCGATGTTCCACCAGGTGGAAGGTCTGCTGGTCGATGAGCACTCCACGTTTGCCGATCTCAAGGGCACGCTGTCCGAGTTCGTGCGCGCGTTCTTCGAGCGCGATTTCGAGATGCGTTTCCGTCCCAGCTACTTCCCCTTCGTGGAACCCGGCGCGGAAGTGGACATCGCCTGGCAGCAGCCCGATGGCAGCACCCGCTGGCTGGAAGTACTCGGCTGCGGCATGGTCCACCCGAACGTGCTACGCAGCGTCGGCATCGATCCGGAGCGCTACACCGGCTTCGCCTTCGGTTTGGGCGTGGAGCGCTTCGCGATGCTGCGTTACGGCGTCAACGACCTGCGCGCATTCTTCGAAAACGACGTGCGGTTCCTGAAGCAGTTCGCGTAAGCGCGTCAGCGTAGCGCCGGGCCATGCCCGGCTGGACAGGATTGAAGACCATCACGGCCCAGGCGCCTGCGCCGGGTCCACCAGGGTGACACCATGAAATTCTCTGAAAACTGGCTGCGCAGCCACGTCCCGACCACCGTCTCGCGCGATGAACTCAGCGCGGTGCTGACCGCGATCGGTCTGGAAGTGGAAGAGGTCGATGCGCTGGGCGATGGCCTGCAGCATGTGGTCGTGGCGAAGATCATTTCCGCCGAACGCCATCCCGAAGCCGACCGCCTGCAGATCTGCCAGGTCGATGCGGGGCAGGGCGAGCACCTGCAGATCGTCTGTGGCGCGCCGAACGCGCGCCCGGGTCTGGTCGCGCCGCTGGCGATGGTCGGCGCGCAGATCGGCGATCTGAAGATCAAGCCGGCCAAGCTGCGTGGCGTGGAATCCAATGGCATGCTGTGTTCGGCCAAGGAGCTGGGCTTGGACACCGATGCGTCCGGCTTGTTCGAACTGCCGGACGATGCGCCCGTCGGCCAGACCCTGGTCGAGTACCTCGGCCTGCCCGACGCCAGTATCGAGATCAAGCTGACCCCCAACCGCGCCGACTGCTTCAGCATCCGCGGCATCGCCTTCGACGTGGCCGCCGCATGCGCCAGTGAAGTGGTGCCGTTCGATGCCGCGCCGGTCGCCGCCGTGGGCACGCGCGAGCTGACGGTCCAGCTGGACGCCGGTGCCGAAGCGCCGCGGTACGTCGGCCGCGTGATCGAGGGCGTCAACGCCCGCGCCGCGACCCCACTGTGGATGGCCGAGCGCCTGCGCCGCAGTGGCGTGCGCCCGGTCTCGCTGCTGGTGGACGTCACCCAGTACGTGATGCTGGAACTCGGCCAGCCGATACATGCGTTCGATCTGGGCACTCTGCAGGGCAGCATCGGCGTGCGCCGTTCGCGCGCCGGTGAAACCCTGAAACTGCTCGACGGTCGCGATGCCGCGCTGGACGACAGCTTCCTGCTCGTCACCGATGCGGACCGCCCGATCGCGCTGGCCGGCCTGATGGGCGGCTTCGATACGCGCGTCACCGACGACACCACGAACGTATTCCTGGAGGCCGCGCACTTCGCGCCCGCCGCGATCATGGGCCGTGGCCGCAAGCTCGGCCTGCACACCGATGCCGGCCACCGCTTCGAGCGCGGCGTCGACCCGGTGCTGCCGCGCGCGGCGATCGAGTACGCCACCCGCCTGATTCTGGACCTGGCCGGCGGCACGCCTGCGCCGGTCACCGAGGCCGTGCGTGAGGCTGACCTGCCCGCGACCGCCACCATCAGCCTGCGCCGCGCCCGTATCGCGCGCGTGCTGGGCATCCAGATCGCCGATGCCGATGTGGAGCGCATCCTGCGCGCGCTGGGCATGGAGGTGGCCGCGACCGTCGATGGTTGGCAGGTCACCGCGCCTAGCCGCCGCTTCGACATCGCCATCGAAGAAGACCTGATCGAAGAGCTGGCCCGTATCCACGGCTACGAGCAGATTCCGACCACGCTGCCGGGCGGCGCCTCGCGCGTGGCGATGCCGACCGAAACCCGCCTGGACGACCTGAGCGTCCGTCGCCAGCTGGTCGCTCGTGACCTGCAGGAAACCATCAACTACGCCTTCGTCGATGCCGCGCTGCTTGCACAGTGGCAGCTGGACGAGGGCCTGGTCGCGCTGGCCAACCCGCTCTCCGCAGAACTGGCGGTGATGCGCCCGTCGCTGCTGCCGGGCCTGGTCGCCACTCTGGGCCGCAATGCCGCGCGCCAGCTCGGTCGTGTGCGCCTGTTCGAACTCGGCCGCGTATTCCATAAGCAGGCCGGCGAAGGCCAACCCGCGCCGCTGGAAACCCAGTGCGTGGCCGCCGCGATCTGTGGTGATGCAGACACCCAGCAGTGGGGTCTGCCGACCCGCAAGGTCGATTTCCATGACCTCAAGGGCGACCTGGAATCGCTGGCCGCGGCCAGTGGCGCGGCGCTGGCGTTCACGCCGTCACAGCGTCCGTATGGCCACCCGGCACGGTCGGCCGAGGTCTCCCGTGACGGCGTCAGCCTGGGCTGGATCGGTCAGATCCACCCGCGCCTGGCCAAGGCCATGGAGATCGACGTGGACGTGTTCGCCTTCGAGCTGGACCTGGCGTCGTTGGCCGCCCCCGCCCTGCCG
>NZ_JBHFHW010000018.1:0-2090 GCF_057333975.1 Stenotrophomonas sp. AGC87 | reverse complement strand
CCGCGCGCGACCGAGCTGTCGCGTTTCCCGTCGATGCGCCGCGATCTGGCTTTCCTGGTGCCCGAGGCCGCGGCTTGGGCCGACCTGGAAGCCACCCTGCGCCGCGCCGTCGGGCCGCTGCTGCGGGAGGTCACCTTGTTCGACCGGTACGTCGGCCAGGGGGTCGAGCCGGGGTTCAAGAGTCTCGCTATGGGCTTGATTTTGCAGGACAAGTCGCGCACTCTGACGGACCGCGACGTGGATGCGGTGGTGGCCGAGGCGGTCTCTGCCATGGAGCGTGAACATCACGCCCGGATCCGCGGTTGAGCGGGAAGCATGGGGGATAGCAGGCAATGGCATTGACCAAGGCGGAGATGGCCGAGAAGCTGTTCGACGAAGTCGGTCTGAACAAGCGCGAAGCCAAGGAATTTGTCGACGCGTTCTTCGATGTGCTGCGTGAAGCATTGGAACAGGGACGTCAGGTGAAGCTGTCCGGCTTCGGGAATTTCGACCTGCGGCGCAAGAACCAGCGCCCGGGTCGCAACCCCAAGACCGGTGAGGAAATTCCGATTTCCGCCCGTACGGTGGTCACCTTCCGTCCGGGCCAGAAGCTCAAGGAAAGGGTAGAGGCATATGCTGGATCCGGGCAGTAACCGAGAACTTCCGCCGATACCGGCCAAGCGCTACTTCACCATCGGTGAGGTCAGCGAACTGTGCGACGTCAAGCCGCACGTGCTGCGTTACTGGGAAACCGAGTTCCCCAGTCTCGAGCCGGCCAAGCGCCGCGGCAACCGCCGCTACTACCAGCGCCACGATGTGCTGATGGTGCGCCAGATCCGCGGCCTGCTCTATGAGCAGGGCTACACCATCGGCGGCGCGCGCCTGCGCCTGGAAGGTGCCGATGCGCGGGAGGAATCGGCGCTGAGCAACCAGATCATCAAGCAGACGCGGATGGAACTGGAAGAAGTGCTGCAATTGCTGCGCCGCTGAACCATTTTTCACGCAAACCCGTTATACTCGTCGGCCCGCTGAGAGGCGGGGACATTGCCAGCATCATCGGGGCGTAGCGCAGCCTGGTAGCGCATCTGCCTGGGGGGCAGAGGGTCGTCGGTTCAAATCCGGCCGTCCCGACCAATGTTGGTGATTCGATCAAAGGCTTGCACTCAACGGTGCGAGCCTTTTTTCGTTCTACACCCTATTCCCACCCTATTTACACCCTATGACCTATCTATATAGAGGCGTGACAAAGCGCGGGGATGAAGAGCTCGGTGGTGTGCTGCAGCCGCGAGGGCGTGATGCCGAGATCGCGATCATGGCGGACGGTCAGTTCAATGCAGATGGAACTGCGACTGCGGGCATGACAGTTGAGAACGCTGCGCGAGCCCATCAGATTATGGCCGGCCTGTACGGCGGGAGCTGCATGTCGTTCACCAAATCGATCGAGGTTGCGCTTGATTTTGCGACCAACCACTTCTCCGAACCTGGTTACATCTACACCGTTGATGCGTCGGATATTCAGAGCCATGGTATCGATTCCCGGTCCTTTGCTGACCCCCGCCACCCCGCCGAAGAAGAAGTCACACTGATCCAGACGACTGGCGGCCCCATCCCGGCCGCGGTCATAGTGAGTAAGGTCCTAGTTGATCGCGATGGCCGCCCTTATAGAGAAGAGGCGACGTCCCCCCGAGATTGAGTAGCGAAGCGGTTTGGAGTCCAATCCTCAATGACAAGGAGATTGGACGTGAAGAAGCGCTTTTCCGAAGAGCAGATCATCGGCTTCCTACGCGAAGCTGAGGCCGGCATGCCCATTAAGGACCTCTGCCGCCAGCACGGCTTCAGCGAGGCCTCGTACTACCTGTGGCGCAGCAAGTTCGGCGGCATGAGCGTGCCCGACGCCAAGCGGCTCAAGGACCTGGAGGCGGAGAACACACGCCTGAAGAAGCTACTGGCAGAACAGGTCTTCGAGAACGACGTCATCAAGGATGCGTTGCGAAAAAAGTGGTGACCGCACCGGCGCGCAGGCTGCTGGTGCGGAGCATGGTCGAGAAGGGGTTGAGCGAGCGGCGGGCGCTGAAGGTGGTGCGGATGAGCGCTAGCGCGCTGCGCTATGA
>NZ_JBHFHW010000017.1:0-2986 GCF_057333975.1 Stenotrophomonas sp. AGC87 | reverse complement strand
GTCATGGACCGTCGCACCCCGACTGTCGCACGAAAACCGCTTGAAAACAGCATCGATCTTGATGGCCGATTCAGCTGGGAGCGCCACCTGCCATGGAGCTGACGGCAGCCAGACACGGTGCTAACGCGGGGCGGTCTAGGCTGGCCTGGCCATTCATCCCGCAGGAGATCAACGATGGGTATTTCGCGTCATGCCACCGCGCATTGGGAAGGTGACCTCAAGACAGGCAAGGGACAATTGAGCACGCCCCAGAGCGGCTTGATGGACAAAACCCGCTATGCCTTCAGCAGCCGCTTCGGTGATGAGAAGGGCACCAACCCGGAAGAACTGATCGCCGCCGCACACGCCGGCTGCTTCACCATGGCGCTGTCGGCCAAGCTCACCGAGGCCGGTTTCGTGCCGACCTCGCTGGATACCGAAGCCAAGGTCGACCTCTCGATGGAGGGTGGGCCCCAGCTGTCGCAGATCACGTTGAAGGTGAAGGCCGTAGTGCCGAACATCGAGGCCACCCAGTTCCGTGCCATCGCCGACGACGCCAAGCAGAACTGTCCGGTCTCCAAGGCGCTCAGTGCGGTACCGATCAGCCTTGAGGCCGAGCTGGCCGGCTGATCCGCGCCCGCGATTGGTGCACAGCAGATTGTGATGGGAAAGCGGCGGCCGCATAGTCGCCGCTTTCCTGTTGTGGGGTATCTGCATGCGTCCGACCGCTCTTGCCGCCCTGATGGCCTGCCTGCTGGCCGGCACCGCGCAGGCCGATGTGCGCCTGCTGACCGCCGCCACCATCCATACCGGGGATCCCGACGCGCCGGCGGCCACCGCGCTGGCGTGGGATACCGACACCGGGCGCGTGCTCGCCGTCGGTGATCGCCAGGCACTGTTGACGCTGTACCCACTGGCGGCGCTGACCGACGTTGGCCAGGCCACCGTGATCCCGGGGCTGATCGATGCCCATGCACACCTGATGTTCCTGGGCGGCACCCTGATGCAGGCCGACCTGACCGGTGCGACCAGTACCCAGGACATCGTGGCGCGCCTGCAGCGCTTTGCGGCCGACAATCCCGAGGGCTGGCTGCTGGGCAGCGGCTGGGACCAGAACCGGTGGCCGGACAAGCAGTTCCCGACCGTGGCCGACCTCGACGCGGCGTTCCCGGACCGGCCGGTCTGGTTGGGTCGCATCGATGGTCACGCGGGCTGGGGCAACAGCGCGGCACTGCGCGCGGTCGCACGGCAGCCCGGCCAACGCGCGTTGAAGGGCAGCTGGCAGCCGGCCGGCGGGCGCATCGTGCGCGATGCCAAGGGGCAGCCGAGCGGGGTGTTCGTCGATGAAGCGATGACCCTGGTGCAGGCGGCGATCCCAACGCCAAGCGACGCCGCCCGCGAGCAGATGCTGACCCGCGCACTGGATAAAGCGGTCAGCCAAGGCCTGACCGGTGTGCACGACATGGGCGTATCGCGCGCCGATCTGGCCCTGATGCGCCGCTTCGCCGATGCCGGCACGCTGCCGCTTCGCATCGATGCGTATGCCGATGGCAATGGCGATGCCCTCGCTGATCTGTGTGCACAGGGCGCGTACCAGCATGCCGGTGGCCGCCTGGAAATGCGCGGGGTCAAGCTCTTCATGGACGGCGCGCTGGGCAGCCGCGGTGCCGCCCTGTTGGCCGATTACAGCGACGACCCGCACAACCGCGGGTTGCTGGTGACCTCGCCGGCCGATTTTGAAACGGCGGTGCGCAAGGCCGATGGCTGTCACATCCAGGTCGCCACCCACGCGATCGGGGATCGTGGCAACCGGATTGCACTGGATACCTATGCCAAGGTGCTGGGCGAGCGCCGGGGCAGCGACCATCGCTGGCGGATCGAGCATGCGCAGGTGGTGGCGCTGGAGGACATTCCGCGCTTTGCCCAGCTCGGTGTGATCGCCTCGATGCAACCTACCCACGCCACCTCGGACATGGGCTGGGCGCAGGATCGGGTCGGTCCCGAGCGCATCCTTGGGGCCTATGCGTGGCGGCGGATGCTGGGCTCCGGTGCCCGGCTCGCGCTGGGTTCGGACTTCCCGGTGGAACAGGTGGATCCGCGCCTGGGCCTGTATGCCGCCGTCACCCGCCAGGACCGTACCGGCCAACCGCCGGCGGGCTGGCAGCCCGATCAGCGGCTGACCGCGGCCGAAGCGCTGCGGGGTTTCACTGCCGACGCCGCGTGGGCAGGCCATGACGAGGCCCAGGTCGGCCGGTTGCAGCCCGGCCTGCGCGCGGATTTCGTCGTGCTCGATCGCGATCCGCTCAGCATCGCGCCTACCGAACTGGCCGACCTGCAGGTGCGCTCGACCTGGGTCGATGGCGCACCGGTGTACGACGCGGCGCGCTGACGCGCCGCCGCCGGGATTACCAGTCCAGCGTGCCGCGGATGACGGTCTGCACCTGGCCGCCGGACCAGACATCGCCATGGTCATCGATGCGCAGGGTCAGGCGCGCATCGTGGCCCACTTCGCGACCCTGGCTGACCACATAGCCGTGCGCGGTGCCAGGCAGCGCATCGCGGCTGTCCAGCCAGGCAGCCAACACCGCATTGGCCGCACCGGAGGCGGCGTCTTCAAAGCGGCGACCGTTGCCGACGAACGCACGCACCGCCAGATCCCATGCCTGGCCCTGGCTGCGTGCATAGGCGAAGACCCCCATGCTGTCGGTGGCCTCGGCCAAGGTGGCCACGGCATCCCAATCGGGGGTGAGCGCGCGCAGGGCGGCCTCGTCAGCGAGTTCCACCACCCACCAGCTGCGGCCACCGGCCATGCGCGCCGGCGGCAGATTGCCCAGCGGCCAGCCCGCCAGCGCGGCCTGCAGGCGCGGGTCGGCGGCAGTGGTCACTTCGGCCACCGCGGCGCGCGGGGTACGGATCGCGATGGTGCGGGCGTCACCGCTGCCGTCCACGCGTAGGGGCAGGGCCCCGGCAATGCCGTCCTGGACCAGCACGCCCTCCACCGGCGCGG
>NZ_JBHFHW010000016.1:55765-71888 GCF_057333975.1 Stenotrophomonas sp. AGC87 | reverse complement strand
GCCCTGACCTCGGTCGGGGCTGTTTGTTTGACGAACCCCTTCCCATTCGGCAAGACCGCCGCTATGATAGGCGGCTCGCAGCACAACTGTGGGGCCATAGCTCAGCTGGGAGAGCGCCTGCATGGCATGCAGGAGGTCGGCGGTTCGATCCCGCCTGGCTCCACCACTTCTCCGGACACAGGCCGTCCGATAGAAGCCAAAATTCGGTTTAACGCGTCCCCATCGTCTAGAGGCCTAGGACATCACCCTTTCACGGTGGCGACCGGGGTTCGAATCCCCGTGGGGACGCCAGCTTCAAACAAACAGCCCTGACTTCGGTCGGGGCTGTTTGTTTATGGGCCTACGCCACCACCTTCGCCATGCCTACCGAGCGCGGCGCGGTCACGGTGAAACCGAACTGCGCATACAGCCGGTGCGCCTGGCCATCGGCGATCAGGCTCACATACGCACCTTGGGCATTCGCGTGCAGCCAGGCATCGAGCTCGGCCATCACCGCCTTGCCCAGGCCATGCCCCTGGCGGTCCGGAACCACGGCGATATCCACCACCTGCAGGAAGCAGCCGCCATCGCCGATGATCCGGCCCATCGCCAGCAACCGATCGCCCTCGCGCAGGCTCACACCGAAGACCGTGTTGGGCAGGCCACGCGCCGCCGCCTCGGCCGTTTTCGCGCTCAGGCCGGCCAGCACCCGCAGCGCGCGGTATTCCTCCACGCTGGGCGCCAGGGGAATGCAATGAACATCAGCAGGCAGCGACATGAGACCGGTCCGGCAATGAATGGACGCTCAGCATGCCCGAACGTATTCGCAGCATGTGCGACCCATCGGCCTATCCTGTGCCCCTGCCCATCCTGTTCCGCCGCCATGTGCTATTCCGCCCAGATCCGCGCCGATTACACCAAACTGGTCCGAGAGTACGGCGCCATGCTGTCCCTGGACGAGTTCGCCCAGCTATATGCCCACGACGCCGGCAAGCAACGCCCGAAAACCCCCAAGGCGATGGACGATGGCTTTGCCGGCGCGCGCACCGCGCAGGGCCAGGAGATCGTGGCGCGGATACAGCAATGGCATGCCGAGGAGATGCAGGCGCTGGATGAAGAGGTGCGCCTGCAGAGCGCCCGGCTGAAGGCGGCCGAAGAACACCTGGCCGCACGTCCCACGCAGAAGGCGCGCAATGAACTGCGCGTGGCTGGCAACCGGATTGAACGTGCGCAGACGCGCTTGTCCGATCTGCAGCGTGCCGGCCTGGTGCCGCGCGACAGCCGCATTTTCCCCGGCGTCTATGCGCCGGTGATCGTGTCCGAGCAGGGCCAGCGCGTGATCAAGCCGATGCGCTACCAATGCCGGCTGCCGGACAAGCCCGCGCGCAACGACGTGCTGTATCCCGGCACCTACAACGCGCGCCGCGACAGCCTGGAGGCGTACTGGAAATCCGCGTTCGGCCACCAGCATGGCGTGGTGGTGGTGCAATCGTTCTACGAGCACGTGCCGCGGCATGCCCTGGAACAGCGCATGCTGTCGCCGGGCGAGAAAGCCGAGAACGTGGTGCTGGAATTCAGCCCGCAGCCACCGCGCGATCTGTTGATCGCCTGCCTGTGGTCGGCGTGGGAAGGGCCGGAAGGCCGCCTGTTGTCGTTTGCCGCGATCACCGACGCGCCACCGTCCGATGTGGCACGCACCGGGCACGACCGCTGCATCGTACCGATCCGGCGCGAACATCTGGATGCCTGGTTGAACCCGGACCCGCACGACCTCGCTGCGCTGTACCGGATCCTGGACGATCGCGAACCGGTAACACTGGCACACGCCGAAGCGGCGTGAGGCGCGCTCAACCGGCGACCGAATCGCCTACCCGTGCCCGCCCCAGCGCGGCATTCAACTCGGCCGTCAGGTAGGGCTTGGTCAGGATGATGCCCGCCCGGAAGGCTTCGGGGAGGTGCTCGGTCGCCATGCCGGTGGCCAGTACGAAGGGAATCTGGCGCGCGGCCAACGCCGCAGCAACCGCTTCACTGGTTTCATTGTTGGCCAGCCGGTAATCCAGCAGCACCACTTGTGGCTGGGTCTCGCCGAGCAGACGCAGCGCCTCGGATACCGACGCCGCCAGCCCCACCACCACCGCGCCGGACTGCACCAGCTGCATCTGCAGCAGGGCGGCACTCATTTCGTCGTTCTCGACCACCAGCACCCGAAGATCCTGCAGCGCGCTCATGACGACTCCCTGTATGGTTCAGCGCGATGAGTATAGCGTCCCGCGTAGGTGAAACCCTGACAGGAACTTAAGCATTCAGGTCTGCACAAACGTCGACATCTTGTATACACTACGCGGCCAGCCAGCCGAAGTGGCGGAATCGGTAGACGCAGCGGACTCAAAATCCGCCGCCCTTAAAAGCGTGTGGGTTCGAGTCCCACCTTCGGCACCATGGAAAACCAGAACGCCCCGGATCGACGGATCCGGGGCGTTTTTTTCATTCTGCTCGGCAGCGCCGCGACCGTTACCCGGCTGGCCCGATCGGAGGCAAGGTATGTGGCGGGATCGGGGGAACCGGCGGCACGGAAGGCACCACCGGTTCTTCGCGCCACAGTAGTACCAGCCGGCAGTCCCCTGCCTTTCGCCGCCACATCGCCTCGGCCTTGCGCTGGGCAGCGGCATCGTCCTGTGCGGACAGGACAACACCCATGGCACCAGTGCCCGTATACAGCGCCGAGTAGCCGCCTTCCGACGTGCTGGCCACAGTGCCGCAGTTGGGTGAGCGCTGCGCGCAATATCCCAGCGCCTGTTGCATGGCCGTGCTGATGCTGCGTTTGTTCATTGAATAGCCGTAGGCACCGGTGTCGGCGTCGTAAAACACCGCCGACGCCGCGCCCGCGGTGCAAGGCAGGGCCATCCCCATGACCAGCAGCATGTTCAACCGTCGTGCAATCCGCATTGTGATACTCCGACCTGTCCTTGGATGATCGAGTATCCCAAAGCCGCGCGCCGTGTGCATCTCGGTTTACCGCGGCGCGCGGTGAGGGTTTCCCCCACTGCAGTCAGACCAGACGCAATGCGGGCTGGCCAGTAGTAGGCTTGAGGTGCACCGAGCGATGCGTGCCCGCCCCCGCCACCCGGAACGCCGCCACCGTCTGCAGCAACTGGGTGGACTGCTCTTCCATGCTGCGGGCCGCCGCGGAGGCCTCTTCGACCAGCGCGGCATTCTGCTGGGTGCTCTCGTCGATGTGCTCGACCACCTGGTTGATCTGCTCGATGCCCTCGCTCTGTTGCTGGGCCGCCGCGCTGATGTCGGCCATGAGATCGCTCACGCGCTTCACGCTGACCACGATCTCGTCCATGGTGCGCCCCGCGCTTTCGACCTGGCGCGTGCCCGCCCCGACCTTCTCCACCGAGTCGCCGATCAGCTGCTTGATCTCCTTGGCGGCTTCGGCCGAACGCTGCGACAGCGAGCGGATTTCCGAGGCGACCACCGCAAAGCCGCGGCCATGCTCGCCGGCACGGGCCGCTTCCACTGCGGCATTGAGGGCCAGGATATTCGTCTGGAACGCGATGCCGTCAATCACGCCGATGATATCGACGATGCGCCGCGAGGAGTCGTTGATCAGCGACATGGTGGAGACCACCTCATGCACCACGTGGCCACCCTGCGCCGCCACCTCGACAGCGCCACCGGCCAGCTCATTGGCCTGGCGGGCGTTGTCCGCGGTGCGCCGCACGGTCGCGGTCAGCCCCTTCATCGAGACGGCGGTCTCCTCCAGCGAGGCCGCCTGCTGCTCGGTGCGCACGGACAGGTCGCTGTTGCCTTCGGCGATCTCGCTGGCACCCACGGCGATGGTGTCCGCCGCCAGCTTGATCTGGGTGATGATGCCGGCCATCGCTTCGACCAGCGCATTGATGCCCTCGCACAACTCGGCGATCGGGCCGGTCTTGTCCTGGGTGGCGATATGGCCGGTCAGATCGCCACCCTGCGCCGCGGCCACCACTTCACGCGTCTGCGCGACGGCCTGCTGCAGCGCCAGCGAGTCACGCACCTGTGCCGTGATGTCGGTAGCGTACTTGACCACTTTGAACGGCCGTCCGTTCATATCGTAGATCGGGTTGTACGAGGCTTGGATCCAGACCTCGCGACCGCCTTTGCCCAGCCGCTTGTACTGGCCCGCGTCATATTCGCCACGGCCGAGCTTGGCCCAGAACGCCCGGTACTCGGCGCTCTGGCGATGCTCGGGCTCGGCGAACATCGAATGGTGCTGCCCGCGCACCTCCTCCAGTGCATAGCCCATGGCAGCGAGGAAGTTCTCGTTGGCGGCCAGGATGCGGCCGTCGAGATCGAACTCGATCACCGCCTGTGATGTGTTGATCGCGGCGAGCTGGCCGGCAAAATCGGCCGCCTGGAATTTCTGCACGGTGATGTCGGTCGCGAACTTGACCACTTTGTACGGCCGTCCCTGGCTGTCGAAGACCGGGTTGTAGGACGCCTGGATCCAGATCTCGCGTCCACCCTTGCCGATCCGCCGGTACTGGCCGGCGTCGAACTCACCGCGGCCCAGGTTGGCCCAGAAGTCCCGGTACTCCTGGCTCTTCGCATACTCGGCATCGACGAACATGGCGTGGTGCCTGCCTTGGATCTCCTCCAGCGTGTAGCCCAGTGTCTGCAGGAAATTGTCGTTGGCGTGCACGATGGTGCCATCGAGGTGGAACTCGATGACGGCCTGGACTCTATGCAGCGCCTTGATCTGATCTTCGAGCTCGGCCTGCCGTTGCAGCGCGGCCGATGCCGCGGCGCCATGGGCCGCGCGACGGGAAACGAACCATGCCGCGAGCGTTCGCCACAACGACCCGGCGTCGGCGTCGCTGGCACGACCTGGCACATGTGTGTGCAAGCCTGACGTAATCATCATTAGACCTCGGTGTCCGGTTAGCGAATAGGTCAGCGCCGGGCGGTGGCCCGGTGGCGGTATTCCGTTGGCTGGGACTCACGAAGATCGTCAGTGGGGATGACGCAACTTCGATGGGCTTCAAACACCGGGCGGGCCGGCGAACATGAACCATTTAAAAAAGGTGTACGGCCAGATATCCACGTGAGCAGACAGGCAGCAACTGCGAGTCATATAACGGCGGACATTCTGAAAGCTTTAGGGCCATCCACGGGCGGGCCGGGGCATTGCCCGGCCGGCCGTCACTCGCCGCTTTCGCTCGCATCCAGGGCGTCAAGGGGGTCCACGGCACCCAGAGCGTCGGCCTCCACCTGCACGTTGTCGCGCCCCATCGCTTTGGCCCGGTAGCACTGTGCGTCGGCCGCGGCGACCGCGTCATCCACGCTCATGCCCCCGAACAATGGCGCGATGCCGATGCTGGCGCCCACGCTCAACCGGCGCTGGTCCCAGGGGATCGACAACCCCCGCATCGCCTCGAGCAGATCGCTGGCGATACGGCGGGCGCGCTTGAGCGAACAGCCGGCCAGGATCACCGCGAACTCGTCGCCCCCCAAGCGGGCCACGATGTCCGAATCACGCACGCCATGCCGCAGCACGCTGGCCACGGCCCACAGCACGGCATCGCCGGCGAGATGGCCGTGGGTATCGTTGACCGGCTTGAAATGGTCCAGGTCGATGTACATCAGCGAGGCCGACTGGCCGGTCCGGGCCACGCGCGTGATGGCCTGCTGCAGATGCGCCTCGAAGCCGCGCCGGTTGCTCAGCTCGGTCAGCGGATCGATCTCGGCCAGATGCCGGGCTTCGCGCTGGCGCGCACGCTGCTGGGTGACGTCACGGATCACCCAGACCGCGCCGCTGGTCTGGCCGTCCTCATCACGCAGCCAGGCACGGGTCAGGTCGACCGGCAGCAGGTGGGCCCCGACCGACAGCAGCAGGTCCGAATGCAGGTCGACCGCATTGCTGTCCGGGTCAAGCAGCACGGCCACATCCAAGGGGGAGCGCGGCGCGTATTCGGTCGTGAGCTCCATCACCTCCTGCAGCTGGCTGCCGGCCAGGACCTCGGCGCCCTCCCCGGCCAGCGCGCGGGTGGCCGCGGCGTTGGCGTACTGGATGCCCCCCTGCAGGTCCAGGGTCAGCACCATGTCCGCCACCGCATCCAACGTGACGCGGGTGCGCTGCTCGGATTCACGCAACTGCTGACCACTGAGGCGCTGGGCGGTCACGTCCTGGATCTGCGAGACGAAGTGCAGCGGCTCGCCATTTTCCGTGCGCACCAGCGACACCGACAGCCGCCCCCAGACCAGGTTGCCGGCCTTGCCCAGGTAGCGCTTCTCCATGTGGTAATGCTCGCGGCGCCCGGCCAGCAGGTCGCCGAGCAGGGCCAGATCGGTATGCAGGTCATCAGGATGCGTGAGCGTCTGGAAATCGATCTGCAGCAGTTCGGCACGGGTGTAGCCGAGGATGCCGCACAGCGAATCGTTGACGTCCAGCCAGCGCCCCTCCAGCGAGACCAGGGCCATGCCCAGCGCCGCAGAAGAGAACGCGCCGGCGAACTTCTCCGCCGCGACGAAGGCCTGCTCGCGCACCTGCAGCAGGGGCGTCAGGTCAACCGCCATGCCGACGTAGCCGATCCGGTTGCCGCCGGCACAGTCCAGCGGGCTGATCGACAGGCGCACCTGGCGACGCTCGCCATCCTTGCGCAGGAAGGTCCACTGATGCGACCAGGTGCCCTGCGCTGCCCGCGCGGTCAGCGCTTCGAAAATGGTCGGCATGCGCCCGTCCGCATCGAGCTGCGGCTGCAGATAGGCGCGCATCTCATCGGGATCGTGGAACAGCCCCGGGTTGACCCGGCCGATCACTTCATCGGGCCGGTAACCGAGCAGTTTCTGCGCACCGGTGTTGAACAGGTTGACCACGCCATCGACATCGGTAGCGATCACCGCCACCTCGTCAGAGGCATCCACCACCGCCTGCAGGCGTTGGCGCATGTTGGCCGCCTCCTGCCGGGCCTGCTGCAGTTCGGTGACGTCGGCGTGCGCACCGGCCATCCACAGCGGCCGGCCCTGCCCATCGCGCTCATACACACGACCGCGGTCCTGCACCCAGATCCAGTGGCCCTGCTTGTGGCGCATCCGGCACAGGCTGTCGTAATGCGGCGAGCGACCGTCCAGATGATCGTCGAGCAGCGCATTGGACTGGGCCAGATCGTCGGGATGCACCAGCTTGAAGAATGTCTCCGGCGTGATCGGTGCCAGTTCCTCGCGCGTATAACCGACGATCTCCGCCCAGCGCTCGTTGACCCGCATCTGGTTGCCCGGGATGTCCCAGTCCCAGGTGCCCGCCGCGGTGCCTTCGATGATCATTTCCAGCCGGTGGCGCTGCTCGGCCATGTCGCGCAGCGCGGCGGCCGCATCACGGGGGGCGTCCGGTTGCCGGCTCATGCGTGCGCTCCGGTCCGACACGCCACGCACGGCCCTGCGCCAGCGCGGTCATCGGCGCTGGAGCCCGCCCGGTTGCCCGGTCCTGCCTGGTCGTCTGTCATCTGGGCTCCCCGCCGTCCACCCACCCTACGGGCATTCAAGGGGAAGTGTGCGTAAACGCGCGTCAAACCAGAAGTGCCCCCACCCATGGAAACCCCAGAAAACGCCAAAAGCCGCCCGAAGGCGGCCCCTGGCAGGCACCAACCGCGGGATCAGCCGCCGCGCTTGGCCCGGGCGAAGGCGTCTGCCAGCGCATTGTTGGCCGGCGGTGCGGCGCTGCCCGGACGCGGGCCGGACGGGTTGCCACGACCGCCACCGCGCGGCCCATTGCCCGCCCCGCCGTCACGGCGGCCGCCACCGGCCGGGCGCGGATCGCGCTCACCCGGGGCCTTGGCGGGGGCCGAGGTGTCATCCAGGCGGCGGGTCAGCGCGATGCGCTTGCGTGCCACGTCGACCTCCAGCACCTTCACCTTGACGATGTCACCGGCCTTGACCACATCACGCGGGTCCTTGACGTAGGTATCGGACAGCGCCGAGATGTGGATCAGGCCATCCTGGTGCACACCGATGTCCACGAAGGCACCGAACGCGGCCACGTTGCTGACCACGCCTTCCAGGATCATGCCGACCTTGAGGTCCTTCAGTTCCTCGACCCCGTCGGCGAAGCGCGCGGCCTTGAACTCCGGGCGCGGATCGCGGCCGGGCTTCTCCAGCTCTTTCAGGATGTCGCGCACGGTCGGCACACCGAAGGTGGCGTCGGTGAACTGCTCGGCCTTGAGCCCGCGCAGGAAGCTGCCGTCGCCGATCAGCGCCTTGATCGGGCGTGCGGTGGCGGCCACGATGCGCTCCACCACGGGGTAGGCTTCCGGGTGCACGGAGGAGGCGTCCAGCGGCTGGTCGCCATCGGCGATGCGCAGGAAGCCGGCGCACTGTTCGAAGGTCTTCTCGCCCAGACGCGGCACCTTGAGCAGATCCTTGCGGCGCTTGAACGGACCGTTGTCATCGCGATGCCGCACGATGTTCTCGGCCACGGTGGATGACAGCCCGGACACGCGCGAGAGCAGCGCCGCCGAGGCGGTGTTGACGTGCACGCCGACCGCGTTGACGCAGTCTTCCACGCGCGCATCCAGCGCACGCGCCAGGCGGTACTGGTCCACGTCATGCTGGTACTGGCCCACACCGATCGCCTTGGGCTCGATCTTGACCAGCTCGGCCAGCGGATCCTGCAGACGGCGCGCGATCGATACCGCACCGCGGATCGACACGTCCAGGTTCGGGAACTCCTTGGCCGCAAATTCCGAGGCCGAGTACACAGACGCGCCGGCTTCGCTGACCACGATCTTCTGCAGCGAGGTGTCGCCCAGTGCCTTGATCACGTCACCGGCCAGCTTGTCGGTCTCGCGGCTGGCGGTCCCGTTGCCGATCGCGATCAGCTCCACGTTGTGCTGCACGCACAGCTGCTTGACCGTATGCAGCGACTGGTCCCACTGGCGGCGCGGCTCGTGCGGGTAGATGGTGTCGGTGGCGACCAGCTTGCCGGTGGCATCGACCACCGCGATCTTGCAGCCGGTGCGGATGCCCGGGTCCAGGCCGAGCACGGCTTTGGGGCCGGCCGGGGCGGACAGCAGCAGGTCCTTGAGGTTGTCGCCAAAGACGGCGATCGCCTCGGCCTCGGCCTTCTCACGCGCCTGGTTGAACAGATCCAGCAACAGGTGCATGTGCAGCTTGGCGCGCCAGGTCAGGCGGCAGGCGTCAAGCAGCCAGCGGTCGCCCGGGCGGCCGGCATCGCTGATGCCCGCGTTGTGCGCGACGCGGCCTTCGGCATACAGATTGCCGGCCTCGGCATCGCTGCCCGGGTCCAGTTCCAGGAACAGGATTTCCTCGCGGCGTGCGCGGAACAGTGCCAGCAAGCGGTGGGACGGAATCTTCGCCAGCGACTCGGCGTGTTCGAAGTAATCGCGGTACTTGGCGCCCTGCTCTTCCTTGCCTTCGGCGACACGTGCCCGGATCACGCCGTTTTCGCCCAGCCAGGTGCGCAGCTCGCCCACCAGCGCGGCATCTTCGCCCCAACGCTCCATCAGGATCGCGCGGGCACCTTCCAGGGCCGCCTTGACGTCGGCAACGCCCTTGTCGCTATCGACAAAGGTCGCGCCAAACACCTGCGGGTCCAGGCCCGGATCGGCCAGCAGGCCATCGGCGAGCGGCTCCAGGCCGGCTTCGCGCGCGATCTGGGCACGGGTGCGGCGCTTGGGCTTGTACGGCAGGTACAGATCTTCCAGGCGCGATTTGGTGTCCGCGCCGAGAATCTCGTTGCGCAGCTCGTCGCTGAGCTTGCCCTGTTCGTCGATGCTGGACAGCACCGCGGCGCGGCGGTCTTCCAGCTCACGCAGGTAGGTCAGGCGCGTTTCGAGGTTGCGCAGCTGGGTATCGTCCAGCCCGCCGGTGACTTCCTTGCGGTAGCGGGCGATGAAGGGAACGCTGGCGCCTTCGTCCAACAGGGCGATGGCGGCGAGGGCCTGGGCGGTCTGGGCACCGATCTCATCGGCGATGGTCTGGGCGATCTGCTGCGCGAGCTTGATGTCAGGCATTGCTTCCGGCCGGAGCCGCTTTTGCGGAAAGAACCCATTCTGGCGATGCGCGGCGGCGGGGGAAAGCCGTTGACAGGCCGGGCCGAACCTGTCGCCCCGTGGCGATGACCACACGAGGGGTCCTGCGTTCACGCCGGCATCCTGCGTGGGGCTGGGATGCCGGCGCGGGCGCCCGCGACAACCGGGCACCTCCGCGGGATTGCTGGCTTACCGGTAATGCACGGCCGCGCGTTGATGGACGATCTCGTCGTGCATCGACTCCAACGCCATCACCCGCACCTTGCCCACACCCTGAAGTTCCATGAACCGCTCGGTGTAGATCTCCGGACCCAGCTCGGTATCGGCCTGGGACTTGCTGAAACCATGGGGCACCAGGCCCTTGTCGCCATCCTTGCTACCACCGACATAAAGAACGATTGCCATGTGATGTATTCCTCCAGAAAAACGTTTGCTCATACAGCGCTGCAAGCTTACCCCGGTAAACCTGACTGGTTCGTCATGCAGGCTAATAACGTTTTTTTGCATGCAGATGACGTCGCGTTGCCGACGTTTTTCTTACATGGATTTAACACGGAGATAACGTCACTGTTCACTACGCCGTGATGGCCACCAGCCCCGCCCCCGCAGCGCATAAAGATCGGCCGCGCGCTCGAACGGATTGCGTGCACTGACCCCACCGCACAGCAGGTACACCGGCAGGTACAACGGCCCCAGCACCAGATACTGGTAGACGTGCGCACGTTCGTGGTCGTGCAACCCGATCACCGGCTCGGTGGCGTGGCCGGCCTGATGCGCATACGTCCGGCACGGCACGTCCAGCACCGGCCCCGTGTGCAGGATGACGTTGCCCAGCGTGATCGCACCGCCCGGGCCCCACGGGAATTCGCGGAACACGATGGCGCAATCGCGCCCGTTCCACGACGGGCACGCACCGGCCAGCATCCCGGCGGTGCCGGCGGCCAGGCCGATCAGGGTGTTGGGCGATGTCCACAGCGCCCCAAGCACCTGCAGCGCGCGCAGCAGCACCGGTGACGGGCTCAATCGGCCTCGTTGGGGATCAACAGCCACAGGATCAGATAGATCAGAATGCCCGGGAAGGCCGCCGAGCCGATCGAGATCAGCACGAACAGCACCCGTACCAGGGTGACGTTCCAGCCGTAGCGATGCGCGATACCGCCCATCACCCCGGCGATCATGCGGTCGTTGAGCGAACGGGACAGCGGGCGCGGCGGTGTGTTCATGCACGGGGTCTCGGTCCGGAATGCGCCGACTCTAGCGCGAACCGTGTCTACGGGGTGCGTTGGCGCAGGGCCTTGAGCCGGGTGGCGAACCAGACGGCGGCGGCCTGCTCCGGCTGGCCCGGGCAGGCGATCCGGTAGGGCTTGCCGCTCATGCTGCTCTGGCTGGCGGCACGTTCGATGAACTGCTCGGCCGTGTCGACCTTGTCCTTCTTGAGCAGGTAGTCGTACTTGCGCTGCAGATGGGCGCGCGCCTCGGGCGCATCGTGCCAGCTGCCATTGCGCTGGAACCGGCAACTGGAGCCATCCAGCGCGCCGATCAGGCCGGCGATTTCGCGGCGGGCGGCTTCGCTGGGTGCGGCGTGGGCGGTACCGATGCCCAACAGACCCACAGCCAACCAGAGAAGGCGACGAGGCTTCATTGCGAACGCTCGTTCAACCAACTGGTGATGGTCACGGGAACCTCGCGCTGGGCCCGCCCGGAGACATAGATACCGATATGCCCGCCGCGGAAACTGCTCTCGGTGTAATCCGTGCTGCCGATCCGGCCGCGCAGCGCACGTGACGCATCCGGCGGAACCAGATGGTCCTGCTCGGCATAGATGTTCAGTACCGGCAGCGTGACCTGCCGGAGATCAACGGTGTCCTCACCGATACGTACGCCGTCATGCATCAGACCATTGCCCTGGTAGAACTGCTTGATGAAGTCACGGAACGCTTCGCCGGCGAGATCGGGCGAGTCGAAAATCCACTTCTCCATGCGCAGGAAATCTTCCAGCGCGTCCTTGTCGTCCAGGATGTCGAGCAACCCTACGTACTTCTGCACGTTGAGGCGGAATGGCTTGAGCATCAGGTAGCTGGCATTCATCAGATCGGCTGGGATGTTGCCCAGCGTGTCCACCAGCAGGTCCACGTCCACCTGGCGCGCCCAGTGCGAGAGCATGTTGTCCGGCGTGTGGAAATCGACCGGGGTGACCATCGTGATCAGGTTGGCCAGCTTGGCCTGGCGCAGCGCGGCATAGCACAGCGCGAACACGCCGCCCTGACAGATGCCGAGCATGTTGATCGGCTCGCCACCGTTGCGCGCCTGCAGGTGATCCACCGCGCCATCCACGAAGCGCAGCAGGTAATCCTCCAGCGTCTGATAGCGCTCGGAGCGGTCCGGGTAGCCCCAGTCCAGCACGTAGACATCGTGACCTAGTGCCAGCAGTTTCTGCACCAGCGAGCGGTCGGTCTGCAGATCGACCATGTACGGCCGGTTGACCAGCGCGTAAACGATCAGCAGCGGCGTGGCATGCACCGGCGGCTCGGTGCCGACAAAGCGATACAGCGTGACCTTACCGTCGCGCCACACTTCCTCGCGGGTGGTCACGCCGTAATCGACGTCGTCCACCGCGGGCAGCAGCTTCAGGCCATCCATCAGCTTGCGCTGCATGGCCAGGGTTTCCTGCAGGAGGTCTTCGGCGTTGAAGCCCAGGGGGCCCTTCATACGCTGCGCTTCCTTGGCTTGGTGGCCTTGGTGGGTTTGGCGGTGGCCTTGGTGGCCTTGGCCGGCTTGGACGCGCCGGGTGTGCGCTTGCTCGCGGCGGCTGGTTTCACTGTGGGCTTGCGCACCTTGGCCGTACTGGCAGGTGCCGCACCCGCGCCGGCGGCCATGCGCCGCACCAGCCGCTCAAGCTCGGCGATCTTGCGATGTGCTGCATCCATTTCGGTGCGTGTCGGCAGCCCGAAGCTCTCGGACAACCGTTCGATCTCCTGCTGGGCGGCCGCGCGCAGCCGCATCTGGGCGTTGCCCAGCGAGGCGTACACCGCTTGGAACGGCTCGGACAGCGCGACCTTCGCATACGCCTCCTCGGCCGCATCGATCCACAGATCGAACATCGCCCGCGCGCTGGTCAGCTGGTTGCCCGGCTGTTCGTGCTCGGCCAGGCGCTGCTCGAACAGGGTGAACGCATCCTCCAGCGCCTGCTTGATCTGATCCACGTAATCGCGCGAGTGCGCCTGGTAGTCCTGCTGGGCCCGCAACAGCGCCTGCCAGCGGGCCTGGTGCTCACGGCCGGGACCAAATGCCGGGCTTTGCAGCCACGGACCGAGCTGGCGCTGCAGGGTTTCCAACAGCTGCAGCAGATCCGGCCCCTCGGCCTGGGTATGTCCGCGGGCGCCCTGTAGCATCCACTGCAGCAGCCCGTCGCCCTGCCCCAGCACCGCCGTGCGCCACGCCTGCGCGACTTCGGCGCTGGAGGTATCGCGGCCAGCAAACTGCGCGGCCACCTGCTGCATGTTGCCGTACCAGCCACCGGCCTGTTCACGGAAGCGGTGCACGGCCTCGTCGGCCGGGCTGCTGGCTGCGTTGGGCATCATCTGTGCCCACCAGTCGATCGCCTGCTGCCAGTTGCCTTGCGCCTCGGGGCCGGCGGTGTGGCCAGGCGGTGCCGCAGCGTGCCGCAGGGCATCGCCCCAAGCACTGAAATACTGCCGCGCCAGGGCTTCTACATCGCCTGCGCCGCTGCCGCTGCCCGCCGTGGTCATGACCGTCCTCCCGTCTCGGGAAACGATGATAGCAATGCCGCGCTGCGGTGCCTCACGGCTTGGGGATGCGCAGGGTCTTGCTGATCATCAGCGAGCCGGACAGCGCGAACAGCAGCACCAGCGGGTGCAGCTGCCACGGGCCCAACTGCCACTGGCCCAGCCACAGGTCCGCGCCGGTGGCCCCGACGCTCGCCGCCACGGCCAGCACCACCACCAGCGCCAGGCTGGTCGGGATCGGGGTGCCTTCGAAGTACGGCACCTTGTCGCCCTCGCCAGCCAGTGCTTCGGCGGTCACGTTGTAGCGGGCCAAGCGGCTGACGCCGCAGCAGACGAAGTAGCTCAGCACCAGCCAGTCCCAGCCGCCCTGCATGCCGCAGGCGTAGGCCAGTGCGGCCGGGGCGACACCGAAGGAAATGATGTCCGACAGCGAATCCAGCTCACGGCCCAGCGTGGAGCTGGACTTGCGCCAGCGCGCGATGCGCCCGTCCAGCGCATCAAAAATGAAGGCCAAGGGGATCAGGGCCATGCCGAACAGCAGATAGCTGCGTTCGCCATCCTGCAGATAGCGCATGGCGGCAAAGACCGCCCCGGTGCCACAGAACGCGTTGGCCAGGGTGAACCAGTCGGCCAGGTGGAACTCGCGCAACATCGAGAAGTGACGTTTCATGAAGGATCAGGTGGCGGCAATGGCAAGAGAGTACCGCGAGCGGCCCGCGCCGGGACAGCGTTCCCTACGCCACCGTACTCCAGCCTTGCCGCGCCGTTCACGCCAGCACGACCTGCGGTGAATTTTTGGCCACCCATCTTGACAGCGAGTACCGGCGGGGGCCGACGCGGCTTATCCACAAACTTGCCCACGAGTCATCCACACCCCCTGTGGACAACTCGATCTCAATAGACGCGACGATGGTGATTTCTTGATCACCGATCCTCATTGCTGCGGGGCGATCCCTTTTCACACGCGCGCCCATCGGTGCCATCAGTGGGCTAAGCTGGTGAATGGACTCCGCCGCCGCCAGGTCCTGCCGCCCACCGACAGGAGTCTTGCGCGTGCTTTCCCCCGACCATCTGGCCGCACAGCTGCGCCACCCGCACGGTGAGCACGCGCTCGTCGTGGCCGAATCGATGAACCGCAGCAACGGCGACCTCAACCGGGCCGCCATCGCCCTGCTGTCAGTCACCCCCGGCGAACAGGTCCTGGAGATCGGCCCGGGCAATGCAGCCTTCGCACCCGATCTGTTGCGTACACCGCACAGCCGCTATGTGGGCGTCGATGTTTCAGCGGCGATGGTCGAGGCGGGCACTGCGGTGCTGGCCATGCATGGACTTCAGGATCGTGCCGAGGTCCACCTGGGCGATGCCCACGCCCTGCCCCTGGATTCGGCCTGCATCGATGCGGCGCTGGCAGTGAACACGCTGTACTTCTGGGACGAACTGAAATTTCCGTTCGCCGAGTTGGCGCGCGTGCTGCGCCCCGGCGGTCGGCTCTGCCTGGCGTTCGGCGATGCCGCTTTCATGCGCACGCTGCCGTTCACTGCGCATGGGTTCCACCTGCACGAGCTGGCCGAGGTCGAGCAGGCCCTGCGCAGCGCTGGGTTGACCGTACAAGGCTGGCGCGCCCATCACGAAACCGGGCGCAGCAACGATGGGCGCGAGGTGACCAAGCACTTCCACCTGTTGCTGGCCCGCCGGTAATACCGGCCGCTGGCCGACAGCCCCGCGCGCGCCAAGGCCCGCTTACAGCCGGGTGTAACTCCAGGATTGCATGGCGCCATCGCGGTACGGCATCACGCCATGGAAGGCGCGCGGCTCATCGTCGAAGACCAGCGGCAGGAAGCTGCGGTCGCCTTCCCACAGCGGCAGGCCGTCGATCTTGTCCACGTCCACCCACTCCAGCGTGCCCTCCGGGTTGGAGGTCAGCGGCGTGCCGGTGAAGTCATCGATGACAAACACGAAGCCGAACCAGTCCTCGCCGTTCTTGCCGAAGCCCGGCCAGCTGATCGTGCCGCGCAGGCGCATGGTGCCGCACTCGATGCCGGCCTCTTCGCGGATCTCGCGGCGCATGCAGGCGGCGGCGTCTTCATCGCGCTCCATCTTGCCGCCCAAGCCGTTGTACTTGCCCAGGTGCAGGTCACCGGGCCGGGCGTTGCGGTGGATCATCAGCACTTGCTTGCCGTCGGCGGACAGCACGTAGCCCAGGGTGGCCACGATGGGGGTATAGGGCATTTCGCACAGGCTCGGGAACACAGACCCTCGATTATGCGCGATCCGCCCAGGCGCCGGCTCAGGGCACCAGGCTGGTGCGGCGCGCGTCGGCCGGTGCCGCCACCGCGCCATCGCGGCGCAGGGTGGGGACGCCGTGGC
>NZ_JBHFHW010000016.1:11741-55692 GCF_057333975.1 Stenotrophomonas sp. AGC87 | reverse complement strand
CGCCGTGGCCCCCCCCTCGGCCAGGTATTCCAGCCATTTGCCGAGGAAGGTGTTCATCCGCATGCGGTGGCTGATCAGTTGGGCCGGCGGCGGGTACATGCCCATCACGTCCTGCCAGCGGCGACCGACGTAGCAATGCGTGGTCTCGGCCTGGCGGGCGTCACGGTACAGGCGCACATAGGCCGAAGGATCCGGCTGCCCGGTGACCGGGTCGGCGAAGTCGTAGGTCAGGCGCAGCTCCACCGTATAGCGGTGGCACTCGATGACGTCCAGGCGCACATCCAGCCCATCGCCGATCGAGGAGAGGTAGCTGCCGGGGACGAGCTCGGCGGGGGCGAACAGGCGCACCAGGTGCTGGTAGTTCTCGGCGTACAGGCCCATCAGCCAGCTCAAGCGGCTGAGCCGGGGAATGCGTTCGATACGGGGCGATGCCTGGGCCATGGGTCGATCCTACACGTTGATCTCCCAACGTGGGGGCGGCAGCCGCCCGGCCAAAGGGGCGGCCCGCCACCGGTTCACGGACGCAGGGTAGTCCCGGCCCCGGACGAAGGAAGAGCCCCCTTGTTGTTCAAGGGGCGTGCCGGATCAATACATCTCGCGCTGCAGCCCCAGCGTGCCCAACACCTTGCTCGAGATCTCCTCGATCGAGGTGTGGGTGGTGCTCAACGTCGGGATCCGTTCCATCCGGAACATGGTCTCGGCCGCGGCGACCTCGCGGCGGCAGGTCTCCAGATTCGCGTAGCGCGAGTTCGGGCGGCGCTCCTGGCGGATCTGCTGCAGGCGGTCCGGGTCGATGGTCAGCCCAAACAGCTTCTTGCGGTACGGACGCAGCCGCGGCGGCAGGCGGTCCTGCTCCAGATCCTCATCCGTCAGCGGGTAATTGGCCGCGCGGACCCCGTAATGCAGGGCCAGGTAGATGCAGGTCGGGGTCTTCCCGGCCCGGGACACGGCCACCAGGATCACGTCGGCATCGTCGTAATTGATGGCGATGCCGTCGTCGTGGGTCAGCGCGAAGTTCATCGCGTTGATGCGCCGGTGGTAGGTCTCGAAGTCGACCATGCCGTGGGCCTGGCCGACCCGGGAATGCCGGTTGACCGCCAGTTCGCGCTCCAGCGGCTCGATGAAGGGGGCGAACACATCCAGCATCAACCCGCCGCTTTCGGCCAGGATGATGCTCAGCCCGCTGTCCACGCAGGAACTGACCACGATCGGCCGAACCTGGTAGCGCTCCCCCGCTGCACGGATCCTTTCACAGGCTTCCCGCGCTTTTTCCGGATCATCGATGAACGACATTCGGTCGGTGATGAAGCTGAACCCGGAGAACTGGGTCAGGAGGCTATGCCCAATGGTTTCAGCGGTGATACCGGTTCCATCGGACACGTAGAACACCGGACGGATCGTCGACATACGGCTTTTACCCCCTCCGAAGCTTAAAAAGGCTGTCGATACAAGCTTGTGCCGACAGCGGTCTGCCCGGCATCATATCGGCTTCTTCCTACGGACGTGGCCATCCAGCCCGCCTCGGGCGATGGCCAAACGGAGCATCGCGCTTGAACGAGAATATCCTGTGGTTGCACGAACTGCGCCTGGCCGATCTGGCCCGCGTAGGCGGCAAGAATTCGTCGCTTGGCGAAATGATCGGCAATCTTGCCGGTCTGGGGGTGTCTGTCCCCGGCGGTTACGCAACCACCTCTGAAGCCTTCAAGGACTTCATCGCCCACAACGATCTGTCCAAGCGCATCTTCGACAAGCTGGCCACGCTGGACGTGGAAGATGTCGGTGCCCTGACCGTGGCCGGCAAGGAAATCCGCGGCTGGGTGATCGATGCCCCGCTCCACCCGGCGCTGGACCAGGACATCCGCACCGCCTACGCCAAACTCTGCAGCGAAAACGGCGGCGGCGATGTCGCAGTCGCAGTGCGCTCTTCGGCCACCGCCGAAGATCTGCCCGATGCGTCCTTCGCCGGTCAGCAGGAGACCTTCCTCAACGTGACCGGCGCCGACGATGTCGTGCTCAAGGTCAAGGAAGTGTTCGCCTCGCTCTACAACGACCGCGCGATCGCCTACCGCGTCCACCACGGCTTCAAGCACGAGGACGTGTTCCTGTCCGCCGGCGTGCAGCTGATGGTGCGCTCGGGCGTGGGTTCTTCCGGCGTGCTGTTCACCCTGGACACCGAGTCCGGCTTCCGCGACGTGGTGTTCGTCACCTCCTCGTTCGGCCTGGGCGAAATGGTCGTGCAGGGTGCGGTCAACCCGGATGAGTTCTACGTCTACAAGCCCACCCTGAGCGCCGGCAAGCCGGCGATCCTGCGCCGCTCGCTCGGCAGCAAGGCGATCCGCATGGTGTATTCGGATGTCCCCGGTGAGCGCGTGCGCATCGAAGACACCCCGGCCGAGCTGCGCAACACCTTCTCCATCAGCGACGAGGACGTGCAGGAACTGTCCAAGCAGGCGCTGGTGATCGAAAAGCATTACGGCCGCCCGATGGATATCGAGTGGGCCAAGGACGGTGTCAGCGGCAAGCTGTTCATCGTGCAGGCGCGTCCGGAGACCGTGAAGTCGCGTGGCCATGCCACCCAGATCGAACGTTTCGCACTGAACCAGAAGGACGGCAAGGTGCTGGCCGAAGGCCGCGCCGTCGGTGCCAAGATCGGTGCCGGTACCGCCCGCGTGGTGCGCACCCTGGACGACATGGCCCGCGTGCAGCCCGGCGACGTGCTGATCGCCGACATGACCGACCCCGATTGGGAGCCGGTGATGAAGCGCGCCTCGGCCATCGTGACCAACCGTGGCGGCCGCACCTGCCACGCGGCGATCATCGCCCGTGAGCTGGGCGTGCCGGCCGTGGTCGGCTCGGGCAACGCCACCCAGCTGATCCAGGATGGCCAGGAAGTGACCGTCAGCTGCGCCGAGGGTGACACCGGCTTCATCTACGACGGCATCCTGGAGTTCGAGCGCACCACCACGGACCTGGGCAACATGCCGCCGGCGCCGCTGAAGATCATGATGAACGTGGCCAACCCGGAACGTGCCTTCGATTTCGGCCAGCTGCCGAACGCCGGCATCGGCCTGGCCCGTCTGGAAATGATCATCGCCAGCCACATCGGCATCCACCCGAACGCGCTGCTGGAGTACGACCGCCAGGACGCGGCGACCAAGAAGAAGATCGACGAGAAGATCGCCGGTTACGCTGATCCGGTCAGCTTCTACGTCGGTCGTCTGGCCGAAGGCATCGCCACGCTGACCGCCTCGGTCGCCCCGAACCCGGTGATCGTGCGCCTGTCGGACTTCAAGTCCAACGAGTACGCCAACCTGATCGGCGGCACCAACTACGAACCGCACGAAGAGAACCCGATGATCGGCTTCCGCGGCGCCAGCCGTTACGTCGATCCGAGCTTCTCGGCCGCCTTCGCCCTGGAATGCCAGGCGGTGCTGCGCGTGCGCAACGAGATGGGCCTGGACAACCTGTGGGTCATGATCCCGTTCGTGCGCACCCTGGAAGAAGGCCGCAAGGTCGTCGAGGTGCTGGAACAGAACGGCCTCAAGCAGGGCGAGAACGGCCTGAAGATCATCATGATGTGCGAAGTGCCGTCCAACGCACTGCTCGCCGATGAGTTCCTGGAGATCTTCGACGGCTTCTCGATCGGCTCCAACGACCTGACCCAGCTGACCCTGGGCCTGGACCGTGATTCCTCGATCGTCGCGCACCTGTTCGACGAGCGGAACCCGGCGGTGAAGAAGCTGCTGTCGATGGCGATCAAGTCTGCGCGCGCCAAGGGCAAGTACGTCGGCATCTGCGGCCAGGGCCCGTCCGACCACCCGGATCTGGCCGAATGGCTGATGCAGGAAGGGATCGAATCGGTGTCGCTGAACCCGGATACCGTGGTGGATACCTGGCTGCGTCTGGCCAAGCTCAAAGCCAAGGGTTGATCCTTTCGGCAATGAGATGAACAACAAAACCCCGCCCAGGCGGGGTTTTGTTGTTGAGGGTAGCGCCACGCCATGCGTGGCTGCCTTTCGTCGGGGGTCCAGATGCCGGAAGGTCCGCGTTGCCACGCATGGCGTGGCACTACCGTCAGGCTTCGGCGGGCTCGGCCAGCTCGGCCACCGGGTAGTCGGTAAACCCTTCCGCCCCGCCCCCGAAAAACGTCGCTTTGTCCGCCGGGTTCAACGGCAGGCCCTGCTGCAGGCGCTCGGGCAGGTCCGGGTTGGCGATGAACGGACGGCCGAAGGCGATCAGGTCGGCCCAGCCCTTCGCCAGCGCTTCTTCAGCGCGCTCCACCGTGTACTTGCCCGCGTAGATCAGCGTGCCACGGTAGATCATGCGCAGCGCTTCCTTGAAGGCGACCGGCATCACCGGGGCATCTTCCCAGTCGGCTTCGGCGATATGCAGGTAGCCCACGCCGATCTGATCGAGCAGATGCGCGGCGGCCAGGTAGGTCGCCTGCGGCGTGTCGTCCACCGCGCCCTGCAGCGTGGTCAGCGGCGCCAGACGCACGCCGACGCGCTCGGCACCGATCTCCTCGGCCACCGCTTCGGCTACCTCGCGCAGGAAGCGCAGGCGGTTCTGCAGCGCGCCACCGTAGGCATCGGTGCGCTGGTTGGCCTGGGAGTCGATGAACTGGTTGATCAGATAGCCATTCGCACCGTGCAGCTCGATGCCATCGAACCCTGCCGCGATGGCGTTGCGCGCGGCCGCCGCGTAGTCGCGCACGATCCCGGCGATCTCGTCGACGGCCAGTGCCCGCGGCATCGAGTGCTGCACCATCTCGCCGACGCCGCTCAGCGGGCCACGGCCCTCGGGATCGACGAACACCTTGACGCCCTCGGCCAGCAGCGCCGAGGAGGACACCGGGGCGGCGCCACCCGGCTGCAGGGCCACATGCGAGACGCGGCCGACGTGCCAGAGCTGGGCGACGATGCGGCCGCCGGCAGCGTGCACGGCATCGGTGACGCCGCGCCAGCCGGCAATCTGGGCCGCGTCGTGGATGCCCGGCGTCCAGGCGTAGCCCTGGCCCTGCTGGCTGATCTGGGTGCCTTCGCTGACGATCAGGCCGGCCGAGGCCCGCTGGGCGTAGTACTCGGCCATCAACGGTGTCGCGACATTGCCCTCGCCGGCCCGCGAGCGGGTCATCGGGGGCATCACGATACGGTTGGGCAGCGTCAGGGTGCCGCGGGTATAGGGGGAGAACAGCATGGGAAATCCTTGATCGGGAGCGCCGCCGCAGCGGGGATGCCGACAAGGATGGGGACAGTGCTGCCCGCTCAACAGACCTGCGGCGGCAAAACAGTTGTGCCGCCGATGCAACGATCGATCAGGTACGCTCGGCCGCCAGCATCGAGTAGGCTGCCCGCACGGTCTCGTACCCGTAGGTCCGCTCCAGCCGGCGCACGATGAAATGGCCGCGTGCCACGTCCTGGTAGTAGTCGGTGAACATCGTGTTGAGCGTCGCGCCGGCCACCGCCCCCACGATCGGCACCGCCTGCGCGGCGAACTTCTCGGTGACCACCACGCCGAAACGCGCGGCGACCTTCTCCACGAGCTTGGCCAGCCACTTGCCGGCTTCCTTCGGGGTCAGCCCGATCATCACCGGGCTGCCGCCGACCGCGCGGCCGGCCAACTCGGCCGACAGGTGACGCATCACCTCGGCAGTGAAGCCACGCGTGATGTAGTAGCCGGTTTCGCTGGCATCGTCCTTGCCGGAGTTGCCCCCCAAGGCAAAGACTTCCAGGCAGGCATGCCGGGTGCTCATCTCACGCAGGTCGAAGCCTTCGCTGCGGGCCACGTCGGCCACCGAGCGCATCATGATCGTGGTGGACACCGGCAGCTCGATGAACAGCGTGGTGAAACCGAAGGCGCCGCCGACCGCACCGGAGGTGGCCGCGGCCAGCTTGTGCCAGCGGGTGGACGCCGCTTTGCCCGGCGTGTTGTCCATCGTCCACAACGCCGCCTGGGCGGATTTGAACAGCGCCGCTTCGACCGCGCCGTGGATGCGGCGGGACACCGAATCGGGCAGGCGTTTGACCGCGAACTCCAGCGGCGAACCGATCAGGTTGGCCATCTTGGCGGTCAGCGTGGGCGATTCCAGCAGGTCCACCGCACGCTGCAGGTCGCGCCAGTCCTGCGAAGTAGGCAGGATCGAGGACTCCAACGGCGGCGGTTGTGGCGAGGTCATGGCGTTCATGGCCGCGATCATAGCGCCGCCGATGTATACCGCTCGTTGCCTCGCCTGCCGGTGGCTGAACGCCTGCGCACAGGCCGCGTTGCCGGGCGACGCCCGGCGTTCGGGTCAGGCCGGCAGGCCCGACAGCGCGCCCATGAACTGACGGTAATGGCGCAGCTCTTCGATGGAATCATGCACGTCGCTCAGCGCGGTATGGCTGGCGGTCTTGCCCACGCCGGCGGCCACGCCCGGGGCCCAGCGCCTGGCCAGTTCCTTGATCGTGGAAACGTCCAGGTTCCGGTAATGGAAGTACTTTTCCAGACGCGGCATTTCACGGTGCAGGAAGCGGCGGTCCTGGCAGATCGAGTTGCCGCACATCGGCGAGGCGCCCGCCTTGATCCATTGCTGCAGGAAGGCGATCGTCTGTGCTTCGGCCTGCCCCAGCGTGATGGTGCTCTCGACCACGCGCTGCCACAGGCCGGAACGACGATGCTGGTTGCGGTTCCACTCGTCCATCGCTTCCAGCCGCTCGACCGGATGATGGATCGCGAATTCCGGGCCTTCGGCCAGCACCTTCAACTGCGCATCGGTCACCACGGTGGCGATCTCGATGATCGCATCGTTGTCGGTGTCCAGACCGGTCATTTCCAGATCGATCCAGATCAGTCGCTCGCCTTCTGCGCCGTTGTCCGCCATGTGTTCGCCTTGTGCTGGGCCGCCGCTTGCGCCGCGACCGGGAATGGATAAGGCGCCCATGATACCGCCAACCCGTCATGACCCTGTCGCTGCGGGGGCCTTATTCCAGCAGCAGTGGCGGCTTGCCGCGCTTGGCGCGGAAGTAGTTGGTCAGCCGGGTGCTGGCGTCCTTGGCGAGCACGCCACCGTGGATCTCCACGCGGTGGTTGTGGCGCGCGTCGCCGATCAGGTCGAACACGCTGCCGCAGGCACCGGTCTTGGGGTCTGTGGCCGCATACACCAGCCGCGCCACGCGTGCGTGCACGATGGCCATGGCACACATCGCACACGGCTCCAGCGTCACGTACAGCGTGCTGCCGATCAGCCGGTGGTTGGTGATCGCCCTGCCCGCCTGCCGCATCGCCACGATCTCGGCATGCGCGCTGGGGTCATGGTCGGCGATGTTGAGGTTCCAGCCTTCGCCGAGCACGGTGCCATCGGCACCGACCAGCACCGCGCCGACCGGAATCTCATTGAATTCACGCTCGGCACGCTCCGCCAGGCCCAGCGCGTGGCGCATCCAATGCTCATCCTGGTCGTGCACCGGCACGCCCAGTGGTGGTGGCGGGGCGAGGCGCTCAACCATGGCCGTTGGCCTTGCGCACGAAGGCCTCGAATGCGGCCAGGGTGGCCTCGCTGACGTGGTGCTCGATCCCTTCGGCGTCGCGGCGCGCCGAATCGGCGTCCACGCCCAGCGCCAGCAGGAACTGCTCCACCGTCTGGTGGCGGGCGCGCATCTCCACCGCCAGCTGCTCGCCGGCCGGGGTCAGGAACACGCCGCGATACGGCCGCTGGATCGCCCAGCCCTCCTTGACCAGCCGCTTGAGCGCCTTGGCCACCGTGGGCTGCGCAACCCCGAGCCGGGTGGCGATATCCACCTGGCGGGCTTCGCGGCCATCGGCGATCAGGTCCGCGATCAGCTCCACGTAATCCTCGACCAGCTCGGACCGGCGCGCTTCACGCACCTGCACGAAGCCCTCGACATGCACCTGGGCATCGATCAGGGGCGAGGTGGCTTTACGGGTCGAGGACGGCATGGTGGCTCCAGCAATAGGCCGGTGGCGAAGGGCTGCGGCGCCCGGACAGTTTACCTCACGGGGGTTTGCGACTGATCCGGGCGGGCCTCACGTGGCCGGGGTGCGCCGGCCAGCAGCAGGCACTGCTGGTGAGCAAGGTCCAACACATCTCCAAGGCCGCTCACGGCCTTCCGGAAGGCGCCGGCGCAATGCCGGGACGGTTCTCTCGGCGTCAGCGGGGTCGACGCTGAAGCGCAGTCTCAAACAGCACGGTGCCTTCGCGATTCTGCGCCACCAGCGTGCCGCCATGCGCACGCGCGAACTCGCTGGCGATGAACAGGCCCAGCCCCAGCCCGCGGCTATCGTGGAAACTGGCCTTGAACGGCTCGAACAACCGCGGCAGCAACGCCTCGGGAATCTGCCCGGCATTGCGCACCTGCAACCGCAGCGGCGCGCTGCGCTCGCCCTCCAGGCGCACCACCACCGGCGCATCGCCACCGTGCAGCACGGCGTTGCCGATCAGGTTGGACAGCAGCTGCGCCAGGCGATCCGGATCGCCCTGCAGGTGGGCATCGCCCTGGACCTGCAGCTCGATCGTCGCCTGCGGATGCGCACGCCCGGTCTCGGCCACGACCGATGCAGCCACCTCCGCCAGATCGCATTCGGTGCTGTGCAGGCGCAGGCCACCGGTGCGGATCTTGGAGAAATCCAGCAGCTGATCCACCATTCGCGCCATCCGCTGCGCACTGTTCTCAAGGTGGCCAAGCGTGCGCTGCACCGCGCCATCGTCGGGCAGGTCCAGCGACAGCTTATCGGCGCACAGCAGGATCGAGGCCAGCGGCGTGCGCAGATCGTGCGTCAACACAGCCATCATCGTCTCGTTGAGCTTGAGCGCATGCTCCAGCGCCTCGTTGCGCGTCTTCAGCAGCTGCTTCTGCTGGTAAAGCTCGATGAACACATTGACCTTGCTCATGATCACCTGCGGCTCGATCGGCTTGTGCAGGAAATCCACGGCGCCGGATTCGTAGCCTTTGAAGGCACGCACGGGGTCGTTTGGTGAGGCGGTCAGGAAGATGATGGGGACATCGCGGCTGCGCTGCGAGCCACGCATCAGCTCGGCCAACGAGAACCCGTCGATTTCCGGCATGTGCACATCCAGCAGCGCGAGCGCGACTTCGTGCTCCAGCAGCAGCTCGAGTGCTTCGGCACCGGACAGCGCGCACAGTATCTCCAGGCCGGGGCGACGCAGCAGCGCCTCCATCGCGACCAGGTTCTGCGGGATGTCATCGACAATCAGCAGCTTCACGCAATCGGTGGTGGCAGTCGACCCGGCGGGTTCGATCAGGTTCATCGGGTAAGACCTTTCATACGCGTGCAGATGGAGGTGAGCGGCAGCACCGCATCGGCGCCGGCGTGTGCCAGGGCCGATGCGGGCATCATCGAGGAATAGGCCTCCTCAGGGCATTGGATCCAGGCGTCGCCGCCGGCCTGGCGGACAGCGGCGACGCCATCGCTGCCATCGGCGCTGGCGCCGGTCAGCAGGATCGCCAGCACGCCATCGCCGAACACATCGGCGGCGCTTTCAAACAGCGGATCGATGGCCGGACGCGAGAACAGCACCGGTGGGTCCACCGACAGCGCCAGCGTGGCACGGTCCTCGACCAGCAGATGGTAGTCCGGCGGCGCGAAGGTGACCGTACCCGGCTGCAGGGGCTGTTTGTCCTCGGCCTCGCGCACCGGCAGCGGGCAGCCGGCGTCGAGCAGGCCGGCAATGCGGCTCGGTCGATCACGTGGCAGATGCAGTACCACCAGCACGGGCAGCGCCAGCGTCGTCGGCAGCGATGACAGCAGCGCCTGCAGCGCGCTGACCCCACCGGCCGACGCGCCGATGACCACCAGATCGAACCGGCTGCGTTGCGACGTGCCGCTCATCAGGCCAGCTTCCGATACAGGCGCTGATCGCGCGCGCAGGCTTCGAACAGGTCGGCATGCGCGCCGAACTGCAGCGATTCCTTGCTGCCCAGCCCGAGGAAGCCGCGATGGACCAGCGCCTCGTGGAACAGGCCGATGGCACGGTCCTGCAGGGGCCGCTGGAAATAGATCAGCACGTTGCGGCAGGACACCAGGTGGACTTCGGAGAACACGGTATCGGTGGCCAGACTGTGGTCGGCGAACACGATGTTGCGCTTCAGGCGGCGATCGAACACCACGCTGCCGTAGCCGCTGCTGTAGTAATCCGAGAGCGAGCCGGTGCCACCGGCCGCCAGGTAGTTGCGGCTGAACTGCGCCAGCCGGTCCAGCGCGAACGCACCGGATTCGGCGGCCTGCAGCGCTTCGGGATTGATGTCGGTGGCGTAGATGATCGCCCGGTCGAGCAGGCCTTCCTCGTGCAGCAGGATCGCCAGCGACCACACTTCTTCGCCGGTACTGCAGCCGGCAATCCACAGCTTGATCGAGGGATAGGTGCGCAGCACCGGCACGGCATGCTCACGCAGCACCCGGAAATACGGCGGGTCGCGGAACATCTCCGAGACCTGCACGGTGAAGTACTGCATCGCCTGGGCGAAGGTCTCCGGCTCGTGCAGCAACCGGTGCTGCAGCGCCCCCATGGTCGGGCAGTCGAAGCGCGCCATGGCATGCCGCATGCGCCGCCGTAGCGATGCCAGCGCATAGTCACGGAAGTCGTAGTGGTAGCGCTGGTAGACCGCCTCCAGCAACAGCTTCAACTCCAGGTCGAACAGCTCCGTTTCATTCATCGGCGCGAGCACCACACCCGGCACAGCGAGACCAGCTTGTCCACGTCGATTGGCTTGGCGATGTAGTCATTGGCACCGGCCTGCAGGCAGTGCTCGCGGTCGTCCGGCATCGCCTTGGCGGTCAGCGCGATGATCGGCAGGTCGCGCCAGCGGTTGTCCGCCCGGATTTCGCGCATGGCGGTCAGCCCGTCCATCTCCGGCATCATGATGTCCATCAGCACCAGGTCGATCTCCGGGCGCAGCTTCTCCAGCGCCTCGCGACCATTGCGCGCGATTTCCAGGGTGACCCCCAGCGGCTCGAGCACGCTGGACAGCGCGAAGATGTTGCGCACATCGTCTTCGGCCAGCAGCACGATGCGGCCATCCAGCACCGCATCGCGGCGGCGGGCCTCGCGCAGCAGGCGCTGCTGGTCGGTCGGCAGGGAGGCCTCGACACTGTGCAGGAACAGGGTCACCTCATCGAGCAGGCGCTCGGGCGAACGCGCGCCCTTGATGATGATGCTCTTGGAATAGCGGCGCAGGCGCTGCTCTTCATCGCGGGTCAGTGCGCGGCCGGTATAGACGATCACCGGCGGGAACGCGACGGCATCATTGCCGGCCATGCGCTCGAGCAGGTCATAACCGGTGCCGTCGGGCAGCGCCAGGTCGGTGACCATGCAATCGAAGGTGGAGCCGGCCAGTTCGGCCATCGCCTCGGTGATGGTGCCGACCGCGGTGATCTCGAGTTGGTCGCGGCCCAGCAGCAACTGCAGATTGGAGCGCAGCTCGCTGTCGTCCTCGACGATCAGCAGGCGGCGCATGTCACGCTGGCTGGTGGCCTCCAACTGCTGGATCGCGCCGAGCAGGCGCTCGCGCGTGGCCGGCTTGATCACATAGCCGATCGCGCCCAGCTCCATCGCCACCTGCGAACGCTCCAGCCCGGACACCACGTGCACCGGGATGTGACGCGTGGCCGGGTCGCGCTTGAGGCGCTCCAGCACGCTCAGCCCGGAGACATCGGGCAGGCCGATATCGAGCAGGATGCCATTGGGGCGCAACTCGGCAGCCAGACTCAGCGCTTCCTCAGCGGTGCCGGCCACCACGCAATCAAAGTCCAGTTCGTGCGCCATCGAGACCAGCGCGCTGGCGAACGCCGTATCGTCCTCGACCACCAGGATCATCCGGCCCGCGCGGCTGCGGCGGCCCCGGTCATCCATCACCTTCGCCGCAGGCGCGGGTGCAGGGGTGGATTCGGCGTGGGCACGGCCCAGCGAAGCAGCGGCAGGCACGACCGGTGCTGCCACGGCGGCGGGACGTACGTCGTGCACGACGTTGTGAGCGGTGCCAGTACCACCACCGGCCAGCAGCGGCAGCTCCAGCGTGAAGCAACTGCCCCGCCCCGGCTCGCTGGAGACCGTGATGCTGCCGCCCATGCGCGCCGCCAGATCGCGTGAGATCGACAGCCCCAGCCCGGTACCCCCATAACGGCGGCGGGTGCTGCCATCGGCCTGGCGGAAGGCTTCGAAGATGACCGCGGTCTGTTCTTCGGGAATGCCGATGCCGGTATCGGACACGGCGAACTGGATCCGTCCTGCCCCGGCACTGCGCACCTTCAACGACACGCTGCCGTGTTCGGTGAACTTGACCGCATTGGCCAGCAGATTCTTCAGGATCTGCTGCAGGCGCTGGCTGTCGGCCAGCAGTTGGGCCGGCGCGTCCGGTGCGGCGCTGATCTCCAGGCTCAGGCCCTTCTGCACGGCCATCGGCTCGAAGGTTTCCTTCAGGCGCTGCAATACGCTGGACACCGCGAGATTCTCTTCGACCAGCTCGACATGGCCAGCCTCGATCCGCGACAGGTCCAGAATGTCGTTGATCAGCGCCAGCAGGTCGTTGTTGGAGGAATGGATCGCCTGGGCGTACTTGACCTGCTCGGCGGTCAGCGTGGCGTCCTTGTTGTCGGCCAGCAGCTTGGCCAGGATCAGCGAGCTGTTGAGCGGCGTGCGCAGCTCGTGGGACATGTTGGCCAGGAATTCGGATTTGTAGCGCGAACTGGCCTCCAGTTCGGCGCTGTTCTGGACCAGTTGCGCCTGGGCCAGCAGCAGGGCCTGCTGGCGCGACTCCAGCTCGTGGGTGCGCTCTTCGAGCTGCACATTGGTCTGTTCCAGCTCGGCCTGCTGCTGCTCCAGGTTGGCCTGGGAATGCAGCAGGCTGCGGCTCTGCTCTTCCAGTTCCTCGTTGGCCACGCGCAGCTCTTCCTGCTGCGTCTGCAGCTCTTCGCTCTGGCGCTGGGTCTCCTCCAGCAGTTCCACCAGCTGCGCATTGAGCAGCGCCGCGCGCAGCGCGATGCCGATCGGCTCGGCGCACTGCAGCAGCAGCGCCATCTCCAGGCCACGCGCAGGCGAGACGCCCGCCCGGCCCAGCTCGATCACGCCGATCACCACGCCGTCGGCGGTGATCGGGCCCAGCAGGCGCTGGTGCACCGTGGTGCGGCCCAGCGGGGTATCGATATCCAGCGGGCTGTCACTGTCCTCCAGCCGGCGCGCGCGGCCCTCGCGGATGATCTCGCCCCATTGGCCGGCATGCGCCGGCAGGGTCTCCGGCAGCTGCGAAGGCAGCGCGGCGCCACCGACCAGCACCAGCCGCTCGCCCTGCAGGCGATACATGGCGCCGACATCGGCATTGAGCTGCGCGCACAGCGCGCGCATGGCCGAATCGGCCAGTTCACGCGGGGTGGGATCGCCCTGCAGGCTGGTGCCCACCACGTTTTCGCCCGCCTGCAGCCAAAGCGCATCGGCCGCTTCCCGGCGCGCACCGATGGCCTTCATCACGGTCAGCGCCATCATCAGGAAAGCAACGCCGCCGATGCTGCGGTTGACGAAGGAGAACGCCGAGTTGCTGCTGGACGGGGCCACGTTGTAGCCCACCGCAAGCAGAATGCAGGACCCGATCGCCACCAGCAGAGGCACTTCCATCCGGCGCTGGAACAGCGTGATGCCGACCGCCATGAAGTAGGTCAACCAGACCGCGTAGCCCAGCGGCACCACCATCTCCGTGCCCAGCGTGGCGGCCATCAAGGCGACCGACGCAAGCCAGATCCAACGGTCACGGGAGGTGGGCGCAGAATTCATGCCGTGTTCCAGCTTAAAAGGGGCCTGATGGTACCCGAAGCGGTAAACGGGTGTTAAGCGCCAGAAGTCAGCGTGTTCGACGCACGTTCTTGACACTTTCTTCACATGGCCGCCCCTACGGTTCGGTCCCTTATCGGGGGAGTCGATAACCGTCGTGGTCCAGGCCGTATCCAGCGTTGCACCGCTCGCCGACGAAAGCCGGCAGCTGAAGCTGTTGATCGACAACGTGAGCGATCACGCGATCTATCTGCTCGATACGCAGGGCAGTATCTGCAGCTGGAACCGTGGCTGCGAACGGGTCAAGGGCTATGCCGCCGAGGCCGTCATCGGCAAGCACGTCAGCCTGTTCTACACCCCCGAAGACCAGCAGCTGGGCGTCCCGGAGCAGGCGCTGGCGTACGCGCGGGACCATGGCCGCTTCGTCGGTGAAGGCTGGCGGGTGCGCTGCAACGGCGAGCGGTTCCGCGCCGGCGAGGTGATCGAGCCTCTCCGCGAAGACGGCTGCCTGCTCGGTTTCGTCAAGGTCACCCAGGATGTCACCGAACGCTACCAGGCCCAGCGCCTGCTGCAGGATGCGCAGCGCGCGCACGTGCAACAGCGCCAACTGGACAATGTCGGCCGGCTGACCCGCGGCCTGGCCCATGAATTCAACAACCTGCTGACCACCATCGGCAACGCCCTGGACCTGATCGCCCTGCGCCCCGGCGCCGACGGGCGTACCCAGGAGCTGGTGGACCTGGCCCATGCCGCTGCCGACCGCGGCTCGCTGCTGACCCGCCAACTACTGGCGTTCTCCGCTGATCAGACGCTGGTGCGCGAGCCGGTCGTGGTGCAGGACTTCCTGCTCGATGCCCTGCCCGTACTGCGCCGCGCCTGCCCGACGGGCATCGAAGTGCGGCTGGATCTGACCTCGGATCTGCCCCCGATCGTCACCGATGGCGTACAGTTGCACAGCGCCGTGTTGAATCTGGTGCTCAATAGTGGCGAAGCGATGCCCCAGGGCGGCACGGTCACGATCACGGCCGAGGTCGAACAGCGGCTGGCGCCGGATCTGTCCCAGCCCATGCGCCGCCACTATGTCGCCATCGCGGTGACCGATCAGGGCAATGGCATGCCCCCGGACATCGCCGAGCGCGCCAGCGAGCCATTCTTCACCACCAAGGAAATCGGCAAAGGCAGCGGACTGGGGCTGAGCCAGGTGTTCGGCTTCGTTTCCCAGTGCGACGGCTTCGTCGACGTACAAACCGCCCCCGGACGCGGGACCACCGTCCGTCTGTTGTTACCTGTCATTGAGGAAGTCGAGCATGTCTGAGCCCCTACGCGTATTGATGGTCGAAGACCAGCAGGACCTGCGTGAACTGATCGGCCAGGCGCTGCAGGACTTCGGTATCGAAATCCACACCGCCGACGATGGCCCGGCCGCGCTGCGGCTGATGCAGGACCCGGGCGGGTTCGATGTGGTGTTCAGCGATATCAGCATGCCCAACGGCATGAGTGGTGTTGAGTTGAGCGAGCATGTGGCCGATGTACTGCCCAATGCGCGCATCATCCTGGCCTCCGGTTACGCCCGCTCGCAGCTGCCGCCGCTGCCCGAGCATGTGGAATTCCTGCCCAAACCGTATCGTCTTCGCCAACTGGTGACGTTGCTGCAGTCACCGGTCGCGCCCTGCTGAGCGAGCGCAATGCCGCCAGCGTGAACGCTTCATCCGCGCCGCTCGTGCTTCACATCGGTTCTGCATTCCACTGGGGATAGTAGTGGTGTAGTCGGAACAGGGCGCGGTAGATGCTGGACAGAAGTGATGATGTAGATCGGATGGCGCTGATCGAAGCGCTCAACGTGATGGACCCTGCGTTGGGTACTGCGCTGGACCCGATCACCGAACTGGCGGCGTTTACCTTCGGCGTTCCAATGGCGCTGGTGTCTATCTTCGATGCCGAGCACCAGCACATCATCTCGCGCGTCGGGCTGACGCTCACCCGCAACGAACGGCACGCATCAATCTGCGCATGGGCGTTGGGCGCCAGCGACGTGCTGCAGGTGACGGACCTGCGCCTGGATGCGCGTTTTGCCGACAATGCCCTGGTGACCGGCCCGCAGCAACTACGCTTCTACGCGGGCGCCCCGCTGATCACCAAGGCCGGCATCGCACTCGGCACGCTGTGCATCATGGGCCGTGAGCCCCGTCAGTTGTCGGCCGAAGAACAGCTGCAGCTGCAGACGCTGTCACGTGTGGTGGTCGCGCAGATGGAGCTGAAGATGTCGCTGGGCCGGCGCGAGCAGATCAGCGGCCTGCCCAACCAGCAGCAGTTCCAGGCCGACCTCAATGCCCTGTCCCGCCGTGGCCAGGCGCATGCATTCACCGCAGTGCTGCTGGATGTATTCGATCTGCAAAGTGCCAACGAGGCCGGCCAGGCGCTGGGCATGAAGCCGGTGGAAACCTTGCTGCGCCAAGCCGCGCTGCGGGTGCAGGATGTGCTGCGCGATATCGCACAGGTCTATCACGTGGGCGTGACCCGCTTCGCCTTCCTGCTGCCGGACCACGCGCACCCCCAGACCGAGGCACTGCTTGACCGCCTGCGCGTCCGCATGCGCCGGCCGCTGATGGCTGGCCGCATTCCGATGTCGCCGCAGTTCCATGCCGGTGTATGCGACTTCCGCCCCGTACCGGGCCAGACCGCGGATCTGGTCCGCAAATGCCTGGTCGCCATGCACCACGCCATCCAGACCGATGCCTGCCTGTGCTGGTACTCGCAGGAACGCGACGATGCCCTGCGCCGGCGTTACCGCCTGGCCTCCGACGCCGGGCGCGGACTGGCCCAGCACCAGTTCAGCCTGGTGTACCAACCACGCTTCGATCTGCTCGGCGGGCTGCCGGTATCGGCCGAGGCGCTGCTGCGCTGGACCCACCCGATGCTGGGCCCGATCAGCCCCGGCGAATTCATCCCGGTGCTCGAGCGCACCGCGCTGATGCCCGCGATCAGCCGTTGGGTCATCGATCACGCCTTGGCCCAGGCCGCGCAATGGCAGGATCGCGTGCCCGGCTTCAGCCTCTCCATCAATCTTTCGCCACGCGACTTCGATGATCAGTGTGTATGGAGCGTCCTGTCCGAGCGCCTGCACGCGTACGGTCTCGCCCCCGACCTGATCGAAATCGAAATCACCGAAGGCCAATGGCTCAACCATCATCCCGCGGCGTTGCCGCAGCTGCGCGACATGGCGGCTGCCGGCGTGCGCATCGCGATTGACGACTTCGGCAGCGGCTACAGCAATTTCGGTTACCTCAGCGAGGTGCCGATCAGCCACATCAAGATCGACCAGACGCTGGTCACCGGGCTGGCGCGCTCGCGCACCGCGCGGCTCAAGGTGGAAGCCATCATCAAGCTCGCGCGGCAGCTCGGGTATCGCACGGTAGCCGAAGGCGTGGAGAACGAAGCCGAGCTCTCGCTGTTGCGGCTGTGGGGCTGCGACGAAGCACAGGGCTATCACCTCGCGCGGCCCATGCACCCTGACGCGGTGCTGCAGCTGGTCAGTGCCTGCCGCGCCGGCCCCTTGCCGGACGCCGGCTGAGACCCCGCGACGCGGTCGGCAGCCCGGGTGATAATGGCCAGCCCGCCTGCCTCGCTCCCAGACCATGACCGATCTCACCCCGCTGCCCACCCTGCCGCTCGGCCATTACCGCCATTTCAAAGGCGGCAACTACGAGGTGATCGGTGTCGTCCGCCATAGCGAAACGCTGGCGCCGATGGTGCTGTACCGGCCGCTGGATTCGGCGGTCGGCCTGTGGGTGCGCCCGTACGAGATGTTCGTGGCACAGGTGGAGGTGGAGGGGCAGTGGCGGGCGCGTTTTTCGCGGGTTGAAGCCGGCCTTTAGGGCGATTCGCACGCCCAGGTGTTCCAGCCCTTGTCCTCAACCTGTTTAAGGGTGATCAGGCCGACGGCCCCATCGAGTTGTCGACGCAGGCAGAAGCGCGCCCAGTGGAACATCGTGGGATCTGATCCCCTCGTGCGTTCGAACCTCATCACAACCTCGTACGCCACCCCGACACGCAACGGCGGCAATGGTTTATGCGCGGCGCTGCCTTGCGCGTCCCCGTAGCGCACGCAGCCATCGGGATCCAGCGAACGTGGCTCATGCCAGGGATAATCATCCAGCCAGAGGGGAACGGTGGCCGAACGTTCCAAATCGTAGACCCAGATGGTTTGCAGATTCAGTACCCGCTTCAGGCAACGAAGCTCTCCAGCAGGCAGGCCGAAACAGGCGGCTCCCTCTACCCAACGCACGTCCACGGCGCCGGCCCGGGAAAGCGCACGCGCAGGGCTGATCGACAGAAGGATCGCCGCGGCCAGCAAGACAGTCGCCAAACGCGGCGCGGCGCAGAAGGAGGGAAGCGGCATTGTCTGCACTACGGAACATGGAGCCGCCCAGTTTAGTCAGACGTTTCCGCAGGCGGTCCCCGCCGTCATGTAGCGTCGGATACAGCGCGTTTGATTCAGCCCGCCACGACGCCTCGCCCATCCACCAGTTCACGCAACCGCGCCGTCACCGCGCGGAACTGCGCCGGCAGCGTCGCCGCATCCAGTGCATCGATCTGGCGCGACAGCAGCGACAGCGCCTCGGCCATGCTGACGACCGCCTGCCCTGCCTCAACCTGGGCCTCTTGGACATCCAGGTGCGCACCGATCACACCGGCCAGCACCTCGAAGCCTTTCACCGTAGCGCCATCGAGCTTGGAGGGATTCGGATCCAGCGCGCACAGGGTGCCGTGGAAACCGCCATCGCGGCGGAACATCGGCACCGAAATGTAACTTTCAAACCCGTACAGCGCCGGCGTGGGATGGCTCGAGAACACCGGGTGGGTGCTCGCCTGATCGAACTGCACCAGATGGCGATGTTCACGGATCTCATCGCAGATGGTGGTTTCCAGCACGAGGTCATCGCCGGGTCGCAAGCCAAAATCAAGACGATCATGCACGGCGCAGGCGGTCCAGCGGTCTGCAGTGACGCGCGCCACCGCGACGAAGCGCATGCCGGTCATCGCACTGGCCAGTTCCAGCATGCCCGGCACCGCCGGCATGGCCATCAGCGCCGCGATATCGTCCAGGCGTGGATCCGTCGAGGTCGTCGGTTCCGCCAGCGGCGCCGAGCCCGGACCGCCGTCCTCCAGCGGGTTCTCCATGGCCGCCAATCGTCGGTCCAGCACCTTGGCGTTGACCTCGTTGAACAGGCCGCGCACGGCGACCGACAACGCGCGCGCGTCCTTGACGATGCCAACGAAATGAATGCCCTGCCCGACCAGCCGGATCTGCTCGACACCATGGTCCACGCGCAGCGAGGGCCACGCCTGGCGGTGCAGGATGCGCATCCAGTCACTGGGCGGCGTGTCGTCCAGCAGCGCGGTCACGATCACCCGCGACGGGGCAGATCCGGCCGGGAGACCGGGCAGATCAAAGCCGATGAGCGCCGGAAAGCCCGTACTGGTAGACATCACAACCCCTATGCGGCCTGGCGCAGCCATCGACAGGTGGTGGCTTTGAAGTGAAATTGTCGCATGAATGAGCGAGACTGGCCGTGAGCGGACGCTGCTCCGCACGCGGGTACGCGCCTACAGCGGCAGCGGTTATCATCCACATGCCGCTCGTCGTGATCGAATCGCGAGTCGTTCCGCCAACGAGCGCAGGATGCACCCTTTGCCAAGGACAAGGAACGGACTTCATGGGCTCAACGGGCCAGGGTTTTTCAGTAGTGGTCGGGATCCTCTGGGCGCTGCTCGGACTGCTGTGGATTTTCGTCCCCTTTGCCATCTTCGGGATCAAGGGTCTGCTCAAGCAGATCGTTGCCGAACAACGGCGGACCAACGAGATTCTCAGCCGCGTCCACGGCGATCGCCTGCCGCCGGCGTCCCCCGAACCCCAGCCGTTCAGGTTCGGGCCGTATCCGTGAAGGGGCGCCGAAGCTGCAGGCTGCGAATCCAGCGTTCCATGCGCCCCACTGATTAATGGTGCGCCGCAGCAGTACAATGCCGCGCTTCCCCGATCGACGCCGCCGCCTGCATGAGCTCCTCCTCCGTCCCTCTGGCCGCCCGGCTCTCGCCGCGCGAGCGCACTCTGATCCTGCTGGCCTTGTCGCTGGGCGGCTTCGCCATCGGCACCAGCGAGTTCGCCAGCATGGGGCTGATGCTTGAAATCAGCCGCGGTCTGTCCATCAGCGAAACACAGGTCGGCCACCTGATCAGTGCCTACGCCGTCGGCGTGGTGGTCGGCGCCCCGGTGCTGGCCTTCGCCGGTGCCGGCTTCGCTCGCCGCAACCTGCTGCTGGCGCTGATGGGGTTCTATGCCATCGGCAACCTGGCCAGCGCGCTGGCGCCGAACTACGGCACGATGTTGCTGGCCCGCTTCGTCGCCGGTCTGCCGCATGGCGCGTATTTCGGCGTGGCAATGCTGGTGGCCGCCGCGATCAGTCCCCCGGCCCAGCGCGGCGCGGCGGTATCAAAGGTGCTGCTCGGCCTGTCCGTTGCCATCCTGGTCGGCAACCCACTGACCACCTGGCTCGGCCAGCAGCTCAGCTGGCGCACTGCTTTCGCGGTAGTCAGCGTCTTGGCGATTGCCACCGTGGCCATGATCGCGCGCTTCCTGCTGCCCGATCCGGATGAAGTCCGCACCTCGCCAATGCGCGAACTGCGCGCCTTCAACCGCACCCAGGTGTGGCTGGCGCTGGCGATCGGTTCGGTCGGTTTTGCCGGCATGTTCTGCGTGTTCACCTACCTCGCCCCGACCCTGGTGCAGGTCACCGGCCTGGCCGAATCGTGGATGCCGCTGGCCGTGGGCATCTTCGGCATCGGCGCGATCATCGGCAACGTGGCTGGTGGCTGGCTGGTGGACCGCTTCCAGTTCCGTGCCGCCGCCGTGGTGCTGGTGTGGTCGATCCTGGTGCTGCTCGCCTTCCCGCTGGCCGCACAGTCGGTGTGGAGCGTGTTCCCGATGATCATCGCCGTCGGCACCATGGGCGCCCTGGCGGCCGTACTGCAGACCCGCCTGATGGATGTGGCGGGCGAAGCGCAGACGCTGGCGGCCGCCTCCAACCACGCGGCGTTCAACACCGCCAACGCACTGGGCCCGTGGTTCGGCGGCATGGCGATCGGCGCCGGCTTCAGCCCGGCGGTGACCGGTTACGTCGGCGCCGCCACCGCGCTGGGCGGCCTGCTGCTATGGGGCGTGGCGATGCTGGTGGACCGCCGCTCACGCGGCGTACCGGTGCTGCAGCAGTAAGCGCACCGCCAGCCCCGTCGGCCAATTCGAATCCCTGCCCAGGCAGGGATTTTTTTTATTTCCCCTATCATGGGCATCCGATCAAACCGCGCCACCCGTGCTGTTCCGGCCACGGCCGCAACGATGGCCGCACCTGGATACACCGATGACGTACGAATGGGCCCCGAGCGACTGGGGTCAACGCCTCACGCGATCACCGCACTGGCACCTGCGCCTGGAAGACGACCAGCTGGTCCTGACCGTTGACGGTCGCCCCTTCCCCGCGCCGCTGGAGGCACTGCAGGTGCACCCGCGCCTGCCCTGGGCACGGCTTACCCTGCACCGCGACGGGCATGCCCCGCTGACGCTTGGCGGCTTGAACACGGCTGCGGCTCGACAGTTGGCCTCCACCTTGGCCGAGCTGCGCGGTGAACAGCGCCAGCGCGACCATGTCGCTCTGTTCCAGCAGGCCCACGCCGCGATCCAGCGCTGGCTTGGCCAGGTGCAGACCGCCACCGAACGGGCCGACGAGGAAGCGCTGTGGCTGACCCACGAGCAGCAGCAGGCACTGCTGCAGGCGCGCCCCACCCTGCCGCTCGAGGAAGATGCGCTGTGGGCGGTGTTCGACAATGCCGAACTGCGCAGCCAACTCGAGGGTGATCCCGCTGCGATCGAAGCAACCTTGATGCTGTGGCTGGCCGACTGGCCAGCGATGTGGGCACGCCGCAATGAGGCCCATCAGGCGCGCGAGCGGATGGCCAGCCGTGCGTTGCTGGATCACGTGGAAAGCCGCCCGCTCACCGATGAGCAGGCCCGTGCGGTGATCTGCTTCGACAACCGCGTCCAAGTGGTGGCCGCAGCAGGTTCGGGCAAGACCTCGACGATGGTGGCCAAGGCTGCGTACGCGATCGAACGCGGGCTCGTCGCGCCCGAGCGCATCGTCATGCTCGCCTTCAACAAGGAGGCCGCTACGGAACTGCAGGCACGCGCCGATCGCGCGTTCCATCGCCTCGGCCTGGGCGAGGCCCGGGTGGAGGCGCGTACTTTCCATGCGCTGGGCCGGCACATCATCGCCCAGGCCACGGGGCGGATGCCGCAGGTGCCAGAGTGGGCCGTGGATGCCACGCAGGGCTTCCACCGGCTGGCCGAGATCATCGACCAGCTCAAGGACCGCTCTCTCCATTTCCGTACGCAGTGGGACATGTTCCGGCTGGTGTTCGGTCGTGATCTGCCCGTCACCGGCGGGCCGCTGGATGCCGAGGAATGGGACAAGGATGGCCAGGGCTACGTGCGTACGCTGCAGGGCGAGCGCGTGCGCAGCATCGAAGAATGCGTGATCGCGGATTGGCTGTTCTACAACGGCGTGGACTACGCCTACGCCCGGCGCCACACCTTCGATGCCGGCACGGACGAGTACCGCCAGTACCGGCCGGATTTCTGCTATCCCGGCATCGGGCTGAACCACGACCACCTCGTTCCGGATGGACACGGCCCGTCGCCGGCGCCTCCGGATGGCCCTCAGCACTCCCACGGCAGCGAGCGGATCGAGACCACCTCGCACGAACTGCGCACGGGCGAACTGTTCCTGCGGCTGGGCGATGCACTGTCGCAGCGCGGTCTTGAGCTCGACCCGAATCCCGACCGCGAACTGCCCGAGGGCGGCGCGACACCGATGCCGGATACCGACCTGATCGGCCTGGTCCGGACCTTCATCAGCCACGCCAAGAGCAACGGCCTGCACGTGCAGGACATGGTCGAGCGGCTGCGGCGGCTGCCCGAGGATCACTTCAAGCACCGTTACCGCCTGTTCCTCGAGCTGATCATTCCGATCCTTGACGGCTGGGACGATGCGCTGGTCGCCGAAGGCGGGATCGACTTCGAGGACATGCTCAACCAGGCTGCCGAGCACCTGGAACAGGGTCGCTATGTCGCGCCGTTCGATCTGGTGATGGCCGACGAATTCCAGGATGCCTCGCGCGCCCGGGCGCGCCTGTGCCGCGCGCTGGTGCAGGCGCCGGGCAAACATCTGTTCGCAGTCGGCGATGACTGGCAGTCGATCAACCGGTTCGCCGGCGCGGACGTCTCGGTGATGACCGGCTTCCTGGATTGGTTCGGCCCGGGCCAGGTGCTCAAGCTTGAACAGACGTTCCGCTGCCCGCAGGCGCTGTGCGATGTCTCCAGTGCGTTCGTGTCACGCAATCCAACGCAGATACCCAAGCAGGTCCACTCGCTCACCCCTGCGTATGGCACGGTGCTGCAGGCCTTCCAGGTGGCCTCGCGCGACCGGCTGGCCGGCGCGGTCGAGCAGTACCTCGAACGGCTGTACCAGCAGCTGCTGACCGGCCAGGTACCGCCAGGCCGGGACGGCAAGGTCACCGTCTTCGTGCTGGGCCGCTACAACGCCGAGCGCGCGATGCTTCCGGCCGGCTGGAACGCGCGTTACGGGCAGCACATGCAGGTCAGCTTCCTCACCGCACACCGGTCCAAAGGCATGGAGGCGGACTACGTGATCCTGCCCGGCATGCTGGATCGCCGCTTCCCCAATGCCCGCGCGGATGACCCGGTACTGGCGCTGGCGATGCTCGACGGCGATGCGTACCCGCTCGGTGAGGAACGCCGGTTGTTCTACGTCGCGCTGACGCGCGCGCGCCGTTCGGTGGCGATGTTCACCGTGCAGGGCCGACGTTCGGCGTTCCTGACCGAGCTGGTCAACGACGGCGCGGTACGCGTGACTTCGATGGCCGGCGACACGATCCACGAGCAGGCCTGCCCCGCCTGCAAGGTGGGGGTGATCGTGCCGCGCACGGGGCCGTATGGCGCGTTCCAGTCATGCTCGGCGTATCCACGCTGCGAGTACAAGCCGCCGAAGGCAGGGGCCCATGCCGGCTTGCGTACGGTCGCGGGGGCCTGAGCGATGCGCTTGCCACGCTCAGCCGAGCGCAGCGGCCAGTGCGGCGTCGATCTGCGCAAGCAACCCACGCCGTTCCGGCACGCCCGGCATCACCCGCACCAGGTTGCGGACCATCCGCAGATCCTGTTGCCTGCCAAGCTGATCACCCAGCGCATGCAGCGCGCGCGCCTGGCGGCCCGATCCTTTCCGTTTGATCGGGGCCCCAAGCGCACTGTCCAGCGCGGATAGCGCCTCCAACTGCATCCGCAGGCGACGCACTCTGCGCCGCCAGCGATGCAGGTCCTGCGGATCTCCCGTGCGGGCGGCGCGCTTCTCCGCCTTGGCGGTACGGCGTTCGCTGCGGGCCATCGCCTTGTTGATCTCCCTGTTCGTCAACGACGACCACGGTTGCGCCTGCAGCCGCCCCGCCACGCGAGCGAGCGAGGCACGCCGTCGCGCGAACGACGGGTCACCGGTCAGTGCGCGCGCGAGCATCCGGTCACGACGCTGCAGCAGGTGCCCACGGACAAAGGCCCATGACGGCACAGGCGCCTGTGCCGAGAGGCGATCACAGGTCTCCACGGCCACATGCGCATCGCGCAATGCTGACAGTCCGTCACCGAGTCGCCGCAATGTGTTGTCAGCCTGATCGAGGTCCAGCGCGGTCTCTGCAACGAGCGGAAGCAGTGCACGCAGCCGCCGTACCGCTTTGCGGGCGGCGTGTATCGAATCGTGGACATTGGACAGGCCGTTCAACGCATCATTGATCGCCAGGCATTCGCGTCGCACCAGTGCGCCGGCGGCAGAGCCGATGGATTTCGACGGCATCAGGGTGTCCCCGTGGGCATCGGTGCCGAGTGTAGCGGGCCGGGCTTCATCGGTTCTCCGATTGGCATCAGGCCGCCCGAAGGCGGCCTGATGGTTGAGCGGTCAGCGCAGCAGCGCGAACAACAGCAGCAGCGGAATCGGAATGCCGAGCATCCACAGCAGAATGTACTTCATGGTGTTTCCTCCCTTGAGGTGGTCAGGATCACAGGTCGCGGCGACGGCCGCCCCAGGTGGCACTCAGGCTGGCGATGAACGCACCGATGAGCAGCGTGATGAACAGCCACAACGCGGCGTAGGCGGTTGCCTTGCGGGCATCGTCAGCCGCCTGCTTGGCCTGCTCCTTGGCGTTGTCCAGCGCCGCACGCAGGCGGGTCTGCACATCGGTCACGCGGGCCTGCGCTTCGGCCTGGCTCATGCCGGTCTGCGCCGCCACCAGCTGCCCCAGATACTGGGTGTCGGCCGGGTCCATGGTGTCCGACTTCAGGCTGTTGAGGATGATGCGATTGACCTCGGTACGCACCTCACGGCTGTCCGGACGACGGTCGGCACCCGGCATCGGGCGCGGCGGCGGCGGTGCACCGTTGGCGACCGGTGCCGGGGCGAGTGCGGGCGCATCACCTGGACCGGCCGGACCGGCCGGCGGCGCGGGCTGCGCAGCGGTCGGGTTCGCACGGAAGAGTGAATCCACCCAGTACTGCACGTCACCCTGGTCGCTGCCCATCGCCGCCGAGCCTGCACCGGCGGCAGCGATACCGCCTGCCGTAGAGGCGGCGGCACCGGCAGTGGCGCCGGCAACCTTGGCACCGGCGCCGAGGATGCCGCCGATGGCCGAGGTCAGCAGTGCGGCAGTGAGCAGCGTGGCCACCGCCCAGGAGACGAACCCATGCGCGGTGTCGCGGAAGTAAGTCTCATCCCCGTGGATGTTGCTCCACTTCGTGCGCAGGCGGCCGGCCAGATAGCCACCCAGACCGGACGCGGCGATGGCCGTAAAGGTCAGCCACGCGATGCTGGACCAGCCAAACGTTTCAGCCGTCACGCCTTCAAACGACCACGGCGACACTGACGACAGGCCCAGGCCCACGCCGAGAATCACCAGAATCAGTGACAGCGCAGCGGCGGCAATGGCACCGGCCAGAATCGCGCCCCATGACACCGCGCTATCGCGCGGCAGGTCCACCACGGGCGGTGGGGTGACCACGGCGACGGTCGCCGCAGCCACGGGTTCGGGGTGGGCGTAATCGCCTCGGGTATTCATAGCGTATGGCACTCCTTTTCATGCGCTGCGGATGCAGCTCGCATCGGCAGGCTGCGCTTGAGCTCGTGAAATACGCGAGACGCTGAAAACAAGACCGTGTGGACGCGTTGCCCGGCTCAGACCCGTCGGCCGAGCAGCATGAACATCCCGAACAGCCCACCGAGCGCGCCAACGATCGCCAGCTCGATGGACGGCTCACGCAAGCGCAGCGCCATGACAATGCACACCGCTCCCAGCGCCATGATCACCGCACCAATGGCAGCGGCACGCGCGGAGCCGTAGAAGTGCGTGCGGGGGATCGGCTTACTCAGTGCCGGCTGTTTCCGCTGCCAGGCATCCAATGCCTGCTGGAACTCGCGCAGCAAGCGCTCCCGGCTCTGCAGATCGGCAGCGCTGACCATCAGCGTCGCCCGGCCGGGACGCACCAGCTTCAGATAATCATCGGTGCCCCAGCTGGAGAGCGCATCGAATGGCACCGCGTCGCGGCGCGAGAACATCAGGCCGTCGGGCATGATCATGACCTCGTTGCGGGTAGGGAATCCCTGGAAGGCCAGCAACGGCGGAATCACCAGACACGCCATGGCGACCACGATCGCGACGCCTACCGGCCCACGATTGAGCACGATGAACATGAAACTGCCGGCAGCAAGTACGAATGCCAGCGGCACCGCCAACTGGTGCCAACGGGTGTAGACCGACACCTGGATACCTTCCCTGGGCTTCACGATGGCTTGCTCCTCTATCGGCACGCGGCGACGGTGCTGCTCGGCCCGCCTGCGGCAATGCGCCCGGCCAGTGGGCGCTTCAGGTTGTCATGGTCTTCGATGTAGCAGGCCGGGGGCAAATGGGCACCCGGCAGCACGGGCGCGTGCTGATATCAAAACGGTTATCAGCCTGCCATCGTCGCGCCGCTGAATATGCTGATGAATATGCGTTCCAAGCAGCGATGAACTTTTACGACATTCACGTGGCAATAATCCAGTCACGCCAGGGATGGCACGTGACCGGCCAGGGATGGCCTTTCAGCGGATGCAGTGGAACGGGGGCTGCATCGCCGGCGACTTGGCGCGACCAAGGGGACTATCTGGAAGCACTCTCATGACACTGGCATTATCCGGTCGCATCGTCGCGACCCTGTTGTTCGCTTCAAGCCTGGCTTTCGCCCTGCCTGCCGTCGCCGCCGCCAAAGCGCCGTTTCCTGCCGAAGGCGTCTGGCGCGGCGAATTCACCATCGATGGCGATCCCATCCCCTTCAATTTCGAAGTAAAGGGCAAGCGCGCGCAGGACGCGACCTTCACCCTGCTCAACGGCACGCGCACGGACAGATTCAAGGTCACCCCGCGCGAAGACGGCATCTTCTCGGTGCGGATGAACACCTACGATGCCGTCCTGGAAGGCAAGGTCTCCGAGGATGGCAAACACCTCGTTGGCCAGTACAAGGACCTGGTGCCCAGCCGCAACGGGGCGCGCAACCTTGCCTTCACCGCCGAACAGGGCGCGGCGTGGCGCTTCGTCAAGCCAGGCCAGGACGAAGCGCCGGCGGCGGATCTCAGCGGCAAGTGGGCTGTGCAGACCATCGACAAGGCGGCCCGCCAGGACAAGCGCAACCAGGTGGCCCTGCTCAAGCAGGAAGGAAACCGCCTCTCCGGCGTATTCATGACCGTCGTTGGCGACACCCGCGAGCTGGAAGGCACCGTACAGGGCAACCGCTTCTATCTGTCCGGCTTCAGCGGGCCGAGCCCGTTGCTGATCCGCGGCACGATCGATGAGGACGGCAACATTCAGGGCGCGTTCGGCAGCGGCATTTACAACGTGGTCAAGTTCGAGGCTGAGAAGAGCGACAAGGTGGAGCTGCCCGATCCGTACAAGCTCACCTTCCTCAAGGATGGCCAGGACCGCATTGATTTCAGTTTCCCTGATCTGCAGGGCAAGCAGGTCTCGCTGCAGGACGACAAGTACCGCGGCAAGGTGGTGATCGTTGAAGTGATCGGCACCTGGTGCCCCAACTGCACCGACCAGACCTACTTCCTGGCGCCGTGGTTCAAGCAGAACCAGCACCGTGGGGTGGAAGCGGTGGCCGTTGCCTTCGAGCAGGAAGACAACTTCGACTATTTCCAGAAGACCCTGACCACCTTCAAGGATTACTTCGACATCCGCTACGACATCGTGTTCGGCGGTATCGCCGACAAGAAAGTCGCTACCGAGAAACTGAAGGGGCTCAATTACATGGCCGCCTTCCCGACCACGATCATCATCGGCCGCGACGGCAAGGTCCGCGAGATCTATACCGGCTACACCGGTACGGTCACCGGTGAGTATCACCAGGACTACGTGACCCGTTTCAACAGCCTGCTTGATGGGCTGATCGCCGAACCGGATCCGTACGCGGCCAGCGCCGCTGCTCCCGCCGCCCCGGCGACAACCGCATCACTGGCGGTCGCCCCGTAACCCGCTGCAGCGGCCAGCGTGTCTGGCCGCTGCTCCCCCACCTGCGCTGCCTGCCCCGCCCGGCCTCTTCGTGATGCCGCGGGCGACTGCGCGCCACTGCCCAGAGAACCTCACATGCGTACTGCCCTCCTGTTGGCCCTGTTCACCGCGGCCGCCGTGCCCGCCGTGGCGACCGCCGCACCGGTGACCTATCAGCTCGACCCCACCCACACCGATGTGCTGTTCACCTGGAACCACAACGGCTTCTCCTTCCCCACCGGACGCGCGGCGATCAACAGCGGCACGCTCATCTACGATGCGGCCAAGCCCGCTGCCTCGCAGGTGCAGGTGGAGCTGCCGCTGGCCGAGCTGGCCACCCACGTTCCGAAACTGGACGAGATCGTCAAGGGCGACAAGCTGTTCGATGTCGCCAAGCACCCGCAGGCCAGCTTCCGCAGTACCTCGGTGGTGTCGCAAGGCACCGGCCGCCTGAAAATCACCGGTGATCTGACGCTGCATGGGGTGACTCGCCCGGTCGTGCTCGAGGCCACGCTCAACAAAGTGGGCGAACACCCGAGCCGCAAGGTGCCCACGATCGGCTTCAACGCCACGGCCGTCATCCGCCGCAGCGAGTTCGGCCTGACCGGATTCCTGCCCAACATCGCCGACGAGGTGCAGCTGCGCATCACCACCGAGGGCCAGGGGGCGAAGGAGTGAGTCCCAGCCTTGCCCCATGGGTCGCCGCGCTGCTGCTCATCCCGTTCGGCGCGGCCGCCACCGATACCCCGAAGGTCGCACTCGATCCGCGCGTGGAAGCGCGCCCCGACGGCACCCGTGAGCTGGTGATCGACGCCCGCATCGAACCCGGTTGGATTCTGTATGCCTCGGATTTCGAGCAACCGCAGATCGGCCCGCGGGCGGCGCGGGTGACCCTGGCCGGTGGCGAACAGGCGCGAGGACCACTGCACTCGGTCGCGCCGCGCGAAGGGCACGGCCGCAGTTTCGCCGGCGAGTATCGCTATACCTACTTCAGCGAACGCGGTCAGCTGCGCCTGCCGGTCGCCGCCGGCAACAGGCCGGTGAACGGTACCCTGCGTGCCCAGGTGTGCTTCGAAGAGAGTGGGCTGTGCGAGCTGGTCCAGCAGGAGATCGCCGCGCGTTGAGCGCGGCACCGCCATGCCCCGCCCTGTCCGCTCCCTTGCCCTGCTGGCCGCGCTGATCGGCGTTGCGGTACTGGCGCCGGTGTTCTCCGCCGATGCCCCGACCTACGACGGCGATCTCTCCGACAACCCACGCGCCCAGCTGGGCCGCCAGTTGTTCTTCGATCCCATCCTGTCGCGCGACCGCACCGTGTCGTGTGCCAGCTGCCACCAGCCTGCCCGCGCGTTCGCCGATGACCGTGCGCTCAGCCTGGGCGTGGAGGGCCGTGTGGGCACCCGCAACACCCCCAGCGTGATGAACAGTGCCGGGCGCACCCGCTTCTTCTGGGACGGCCGCAGCGAAACCCTGGAAGAGCAGGCCCTGGCGCCGATCGCCAACCCGCTGGAAATGGATCTGCCGGTGGATCAGGCAGTCGCCCGGCTGCTTGCAGACCCGGCCTGGGTGGCCCGCTTCCAGGCCACTTACAACGCGCCGCCCAGCCCTCGCACACTGGGGCGGGCGCTGGGCGCTTACCAGAAGACGCTCAACACCGTGGACAGCCCCTACGACCGCTATGCGCTCGGCCAGGAAGACGCGATCAGCGACGCTGCCAAGCGCGGCCGCCTGCTGTTCATCACCAAGGCCCAGTGCGTGAGCTGCCACGCCGGCGAGGATTTCACCTCGGACCGCTTCAAGAACATCGGCATCTACAACGGCCGCGAGTTCAATGACGAGGGCCGCGGCGGCATCACCGGCGATCCCACGCAGAAGGGCGAGTTCAAGGTACCCGGCCTGCGCAACGTCGCACTGACCGCGCCGTACATGCACAACGGCATGTTCAAGACCCTGCGCGAGGTGATCGTCTACTACGACGACCCCGGCAAGGTGATCCCCGATTCGATCGGCCGCGATGCACAGCTGCGCGATCCGCTGCACCTGACCGAAGCGGAGATCGACGATATCGAACAGTTCCTGCACACCCTGACCGATGACCGCTTCGCGTCGCGTGCGACGTCTTCGACGGCCTCCCCTCCATGACCTCTCCTGCTTCGCATCTGCCGGCGCTGCTGGCCACCGTACTGATGCTCGCGCTGCCCCTGGCATCGCGCGCAGCCCCGCCAACACCCCTCGCATCTGCCGGCCAGGCGGCAGCCGCCCTGCACTGGACCGATCTGGACGGCGCCCCGGCGGCGCTGGCGCAATGGCGCGGCCGCCCGGTGCTGCTCAACTACTGGGCCAGCTGGTGTGGGCCTTGCCTGAAGGAGCTGCCGGACCTGCAGCATTTCTCGCAGGCGCAGGCAGCGCTGCCGAACGGCGTGCAGGTGGTCGGCATCGCACTGGACGACATCGAGGCTGCCAACGCCCTGCGCGACCAGCTTCAGCTCACCTATCCGCAACTGGTGGAGAGCGACGGCCCACCCGGTACCGCCGCCACGTTCGGCAACCGCATCGGCACGCTGCCCTTCTCGGTGTTGATCGATGCGCATGGCACGGTCCTGCAGGTCCACAACGGACCGCTGCATCCGGCCGATCTCGAGCGCTGGGCCGCTGCCGCGAGGGGGGCGCCGTGATCCACGCCCGGCGCATCGCCGCCGCGGCCGAACGCTGTTGTCCGGGTGCGCTGCCTCACCGCGCCTGATCTGGCGCCACCGCCGTTGCCTGCCCGCCGCATGCCCCTGCGCATCGGCCTTTCTTCTCCCTGGGGATCTTCCATGCTGTCCACGCACCATCGCCTGCCGTTGGCCCTCGCCATCGTTTCCGCGCTCTCCCTGCCCCTTGCCGCCCGCGCAGCGCCGGAGACGAATGCCAGTGCCATCACCGCCACCAGCACCGCCACGCTCGATACGGTCACCGTGACCGGCACCCGCGCCCAAGGCCGCACCGTGCGCGAAAGCGCGGCACCGATCGATGTGCTGTCGGCCGAAGACATCCGCGCGGCCAACGCGACCAGCCTGCTGGATGTGCTCAACACCACCGTGCCCAGCTTCAACCTGCCGCTGGAAACCGGCGATCTGAACAGCATGGTGCGCGCCGGACAGCTGCGCGGCCTCAACTCCAGCCACGTGCTGGTGCTGGTGGATGGCAAACGCCGTCACGCCACCGCACTGCTGGGCGCCGGTGGTTTCGGCGGCGCCGCACCGGCCGATCTCGCCCTGATCCCCACCGGTGCGATCGAGCGCATCGAGGTGCTGCGCGATGGCGCCTCGGCGATCTATGGCTCGGACGCCATCGCCGGGGTGATCAATATCGTCACCAACAAGGCGGCGCGTGGCGGCAACGTCTCCTACCGCGATGGCACCTACTTTGCCGGCGATGGCCGCTCGCGCGTGGTGCAGGCCGATGCCGGCTTCGGCATCGGCGACGGCGGCTATCTGCACCTGGCCGCCCAGCTGGACGACCAGCACGCCACCAACTACACCAGCCCCGCCCGCGACACCTTCCTGTATTATTTCCCCAGGGACGCCGCCGGCAATGCGATCCGCCCGGGGGGCAACCAGGCCAGCAACCCGACCCTGCCCGCCGGTGCCACGCCCGATCCGCGCGAAGCTACCCGTGACAACAATGCCTGGCGCAACCGTGGCATCCGCGCGTTCCGCACCAAGACCGCCACCGCCAATGCCAGCCTGCCCCTGGCGGCGACGGTAGAGGCCTACGGGCTGCTGACGCTCGCCCAGCGCGATGCGTGGGCACCGCAGAACTTCCGCCAGCCGCTGCGCAACGAAGTAGTGCGGGCCATCGATCCGGACGGCTTTGCACCCACCGAGCACATCGACGAGAACGATGGCGCGCTGACGCTGGGCGTGCGCGGCCAGTTCGGCGAGTGGGATTGGGACCTCAGCAGCGGCTACGGGCGCGATGCGATGGACATCAACCTGCACAACAGCATCAACCCCACTTACGGGCTGGACAGCCAGACCGATTTCTATATCGGCGACCTGCGCTACAGCGCCTGGACCCACAATCTGGATGTGCGCCGCCAGTTGCAGACCGCGTGGCTGGCCGCGCCACTGGAGCTCAGCGCGGGTGCGGAGTACCGCGACGAGCGCTACCGGATCGGCGCCGGCGACGTGCAGTCCTACACTCATGGCGGGCAGCGGGTGCTGGATGGTCCGTATGCGGGCACGGTGTTGGGCATCGGCCTGGGTGGATCGCAGGCACTGCCGGGCTATCGCCCAGAGGACGCGGTGGACGTCAGTCGCAACAGCGGCGCAGTCTACGTCGGGGTCGCCGCCGATCTGGGCTCGCGCTGGCGCGTCGATCTGGCTGGCCGCCATGAGCGCTATTCGGATTTCGGCAGCGAGACTACCGGCCGGCTTTCGACCCGCTTTGCTTTGCACCCCCGGCTTGCCCTGCGCGGCACGATCAGCAACGGCTTCCAGGCCCCCTCTTTGGCCGCGCAGGCCTACCGCAACACCTCCAATGGCAATTTCTACACCGACCACATCCTGCAGGCCGGCTCGCCGCAGGCCATTGCCCTGGGCGCGCAGCCACTGCGCCCGGAAACCTCGCGCAGCCTCAGCCTGGGGATCGTGGCCGAGCCGTGGCAGGGCGCGTCGCTGACCGTGGATGCCTACCGCATCGATGTGGACGATCGCATTGCCCTGTCCACCACGTTCCGCGAAGGCCTGTATCCCGGCTCCGGTGCGCTGGTCACCTCGGTCGGGCTCGGTGCCCAGGACGGTGTGCGCTACTTCATCAATGCCGCCGACACCCGCACCGAAGGCGTGGAGGCGACACTGGAAGGCCGCTGGGATCTTGGCCGCGCCGGTGCCCTGCGCTGGACCCTGGCCAGCAGCCATACCCGCGCGAAGATCACCGGCCTGGCCCCCACGCCCGCGGTGCTGGCCGCCTTCAATGTGCCGGTCTTCAGCACCGGCTCGCAGAACGAACTGCTGTACAAGGCACCGAAGTCCCGCCAGGTGCTGGGCCTGGACTGGTCGCTCGGCCGTTACCGGGTCGGCCTGCGTCAGAGCCGTTATGGCGATATCCAGCGCTATGGCTCCCCCACCACGGTGGCCAGCAGCGGGCCGTATGCCGGCCAGGCCGAGATCGCGTATGACATCGGCGGCCTGTGGATCACCGATCTGCAGCTGGGCGCCACCCTGCCCGGTGGCTGGGACGTGGCGTTGAACGCCAACAACGTCTTCGACCGCAAGGTCACGAACGTCCCTGAGCCGCTGCTCGCCGCGAACGAATATTACCGCTACGCCAATGGCGGCCCGGTCGATGGCTCGGGCGGGCTGTGGTCGGCGACGGTGCGTTACCGTTGGGACTAGCGTTCCAGCAACGCAAGGAACCCCGTCGCATCCTCACAGATCAGGATGATCGCCTATGCAAAAATGAGGGAACTGTGGCACACCGCGTCGCAGTGGACGGTGTGAGCTCCTGACGACCAGGCGACGCCGTGCCATTCGCGCGGTGGTCACCACTGGCAACGAGCAGGAGTCAATGCATGTCCTCGAGGAATTCCGGCGCAAGCGCCTTGGATCTGTCCAGCTGCGCGCGTGAGCCGATCCGCACCCCTGGCGCGATCCAGCCCTACGGATTGATCCTGGTCCTCGATCACTTCACCTTGACCGTCAAGGCCCGCGCCGTCGCGCGACCGGACCTCATCGAGGTGCTGGGCGATCCGCTGGGCCAGCCCCTCGAGGCAGTGCTCGGCGGTACGCTGGCCCACTGCAGGCCGCTGCTGGTAGCGCTGGAGCAAGGTGCCTCGCACTTCCTCGGCGCGCATCCGGTCGGCACGGCCGGCCACCACCCTACGGTGGCGCACCGCATCGGGGATGACGTCATCATCGAGCTGGAAGCCCCGGTGCCGGGCGAGCCGGGCTCGCTGGAAGACCTCTATCCCTCGATCCGCCGCTTCATGGCCGCGATCGAGCGGGCGCCCACCACACAGGCCCTGTGTGAGATCGCCGCAGTGCATATCCGCGAGTTGACCGGCTTCGACCGCACGATGATTTACCAGTTCGATCCGGAGTGGAACGGCGCGGTCGTGGCCGAGGACCGCAACAGCGTGTTGCCCTCCTACCTGGATCTGCGCTTCCCGGAATCGGATATCCCCGCCCAGGCGCGTGAGCTGTACCGGCAGAACCGGATCCGGCTGATCGCTGACAGCCACTACACCCCGGTGCCGCTGGTGCGCGTGGCCGCGATCGCCGAGGCGCCGCCCACCGACCTCGGCCCGGCCATGCTGCGCAGCGTCTCCCCGGTGCACCTGCAGTACATGCGCAACATGGGCACCGGTGCATCGATGTCGGTCTCGGTGCTGTGCGAGGACGAACTGTGGGGCCTGATCTCCTGCCACAACCAGCTCGCGCGCCGGGTGCCGTACCACGTGCGCACGGCCTGCGAGTTCATTGGCCAGATCCTGTCGCTGCAGATCTCACTGAAGCAGCGCGCGGTGCTGGTCGAAGAACGCATTGCACGCCGCGCCATCCAGGTGCGGCTGCTCGGCCGGATGGCCGGCGATACCGACTTCATGGCCGCGCTCGGCCGCGATCAACGCAGCCTGCTCGCGCTGACCCAATCGGCCGGCGCGGCGATCGTGCACCGTGGCGAATGCATCCTGCACGGCGACTGCCCGAGCCAGCACCAGGTGATGCAGCTGGTCCAGTGGTTGACCGCCCAGCCTATCGATGGCGACATCTTCTGCACCGATACGCTCCCTCAGCAATGGAAGCACGCCGAAGCCTTCGCCGGCGTCGCCAGTGGCGTGCTGGCCATCTCCATCTCGCAGATCCACGACAGCTTCGTGATCTGGTTCCGGCCGGAGGTGGTCCGCACCGTCCGCTGGGGCGGTGACCCGCGCAAAGAAGAGAGCGATCAGCCACTGTCGCCACGCACCTCCTTCGAAGGCTGGAAGCAGACCGTGCGCGAGCAGTCGCTGCCCTGGAACGAGGTGGACCGTGATGCCGCGCTGGAACTGCGCACCGCGATCGTGGACATCGTGCTGCGCAAGGCCGAGGAGATGGCGGCGTTGAATGAACAGTTGCTCCGCAGCAACAAGGAGCTCGAAGCGTTCTCCTATTCGGTCAGCCATGACCTGCGCGCACCGTTCCGCCACATCGTGGGCTACTCCGAACTGCTGTGGTCTTCGGCCGGCGAGCGATTGAACGATTCAGAAAAGAGATTCCTCGAGACCATCGTGGAGTCGGCAAAATCGGCAGGGACGCTGGTGGATGATCTGCTCAGCTTCTCGCAGATGGGCCGCTCGACGATGGGCCAGATCGCGATGGACATGACCGCCCTGGTAGATGACGTGCGCCACAAGCTCGACATGGAGTACACCGGCCGTGCCATCGGCTGGGAGATCAGGACGCTGCCCAGGGTACTGGCCGACCCCGGCATGCTGCGGCTGGTCTGGCAGAACCTGCTGTCCAATGCGATCAAGTTCACCCGCGACACGCCCGAGCCACGCATCGAGGTGGGTCACCAGCGCAATGACACGGAAGACATCTTCTTCGTGAAAGACAATGGCTGCGGTTTCGACATGCGCTATGTGGACAAGCTGTTCGGCGTGTTCCAACGGCTGCATCACGTCGATGAGTACGAAGGCACCGGCATCGGCCTGGCCAACGTGCACCGCATCATCACCCGCCATGGCGGCCGCACCTGGGCCGAAGGCCAGGTAGGCGCCGGCGCCACCTTCTATTTCACCATCCCCTTTGTTACTGGAGACCACCTATGAGAGATCTGCGGCCGATCCTGCTCGTAGAAGACAACCCGAAAGACGCTGAGCTGACCATGGCGGCGCTTGCGCGCTGCCAACTGCTCAACGACGTGACCCATGTGCGCGACGGCGTGGAAGCGCTGGAGTATCTCCGCTGCCAGGGTCCCTATGAGGGCGCCATGCATGGCGGCCCGGTGGTGGTGCTGCTGGATTTGAAACTGCCCAAGCTCAATGGCCTGGAAGTCCTCAAGGAAATCCGCAGCGACCGCGCCCTGAGCAGCACCCCGGTGGTGATGCTGACCTCCTCGCGCGAGGAGCAGGACCTGATCCGCAGCTACGAGCTGGGCGTCAACGCCTTCGTGGTCAAGCCGGTGGACTTCAAGGAGTTCCTCGAGGCGATCCAGGGCTTGGGCATGTTCTGGGGCATCACCAACCAGCCGCCACCCCACGGCACATTGTTCGGCGGGAAGAGTAGAAACGATGGCTGAGGCCGCCACAACCAAGACCATCAGGATCCTGATGGTCGAAGACAGTGCACTGGATGCAGAGCTGATCACCGCGCAGCTGCGCCGCGCCGGAATCCCTTTCAAGGCCGAACGCACCTGGTCGCACCAGGGCATGCTCGATGCCCTGACCACCCTCTCCTTCGATGTGATCCTGGCCGACCACGTGCTGCCAGGCTTCGATGGCGACGCCGCCCTCGCCCTGGCCAGCGAGATCGCCCCCCAGATTCCCTTCATCTTCGTTTCCGGCACGCTCACCGAAGAGCTCGCCGTGCAGGCGCTCAAGCGCGGCGCGCGCGACTATGTGGTCAAGTCGCGCCTGCAGCGCCTGCCCGATGCCGTTGTCCGGGCCATCCATGAAGCCCAGGAGCGCCGCCGGTTGCTGCGTATCGAGGCTGAACTGCACGACAGCCACCAGCGGCTGAAGCTGATCACCGATTCGCTGCCCGCGCTGATCGCCTACTTCGGCCATGATCACCGCTACCGTTTCGCCAACAACGCCTATGTCGAGTGGCACGGCCGCACGCCCGACAGCCTGATCGGCCGGCACACCCGCGAGGTCGTCGGCGAGGACACGTTCAACAGCATCCAGCAGCATCTGGACCGGGTGCTGCTGGGGGAGAGAGTCAGCTTCGACATGCTCTCCCTGCGCAGCAACGGTGCCGCCCGCCATGCCCAGGTGGACTGCGTACCCGAGCTGGCACCGGATGGGTCGGTGCTGGGCTATTACGCCATGGCGCGCGATATCAGCGACCTCAAACAGGCGCAGTCGTTGTTGAAGGCCAGCAACGAGTCCCTGGAGCGTCAGGTGGATCAGCGGACCTCGGCATTGCACCGGAGCGAAAGCCGGCTGCAGGCGCTGTTCGAATCCAGCTTCCAGCACCAGAATCTGCTGACCCTGGATGGCCACATCATCGACACCAATTCGGCCTCACTGGCCGCCATCCTGGCCGACAAGCAGGACGTGCGCGGCAACCTGTACTGCGAATCGGCGTGGTTCGCCGACACGCCCGGCGTTCCCGGCGTGGTCTGCACCGCCATCCTGGAGGCTGCGGCGGGCACGGCGTCGCGCCACGAACTGGAACTGCGCCTGCCGACCGGCAAGCGCACGTTCGATTTCTCCTTCCGCCCCCTGTTCGATCATCAGGCACGGATCACCGCCGTCGTCTCCGAGGCCGTGGAAACCACCGCACGGCGGCAGGCTGAAGAAGCGCTGCGGCACAGCCAGAAAATCGAGGCGGTGGGCCAGCTGACCGGTGGCATCGCGCATGATTTCAACAACATCCTGACCGTCATCGCCGGCAACATCGAGTACGCCAAGATGCTGACCGACCGGCTCGGCGACACGGCAGGCAATTCCTCACGTGCGCTGGACAACGCGATGAAGGGCGTCATGCGTGCGGCCAACGTCACCCAGCGCCTGCTCGCCTTCTCGCGCCGGCAGCCGCTGAAGAACATGCCGGTGGATCTGAACGAAGAAATGCGCGGCATGCAGGACATGCTCAAACGTTCGCTGGGCGAGCTGGTGCAGATCGACATGGTGCACAGCCCGGATATCTGGTGCGTGGAGATCGATCCGAGCCAGCTGGAAGCCTCGATCCTCAACCTGGCGGTGAATGCACGCGATGCCATGCCCGAGGGCGGCCGCCTGACCATCGAGATGGACAACATCCACCTGGACAAGGATTACGCGGCGCAGCACCCGGATGTCCCGCCCGGCCAGTACGCCATGGTGCGCGTCCGCGACAGCGGCCAGGGCATGCCGCCGGAGGTCATGGCGCGGGTGTTCGAGCCGTTCTTCACCACCAAGGAGGTTGGCCGTGGCACCGGGTTGGGCCTGTCGATGGTGTATGGCTTCGCCAAGCAGTCCGGCGGGCACGTTCTGCTCGATTCCACCGAGGGCAGCGGCACCACGATCACCCTGCTGTTCCCGCGCTCGGCCTCCACCCTGCCGAGCGTGCGCCCTGCCGATGCACAGGCGCTGGACGCCTTCGAGGTCGAGGCGGAAACGACCGTACTGGTCGCCGAGGACAACGACGATGTGCGCGCCTACACCGTGGATACCCTGCGACAGCTGGGCTATCGCGTGCTCGAAGCGCATGACGGCCCCTCGGCGCTGCGGTTGCTGGATCGCACCGACGTCAGCGTGGACCTGCTGTTCTCCGACATCGTGATGCCGGGCATGTCCGGCTGGGCCCTGGCCAAGCAGGCACTGGCCCGCAAGCCCGGCCTGCGGGTGCTGTTCACCTCCGGCTATCCGCGCGATATCGACGCAAGCGGCACCGTTGGCCGCACCATCGCCCTGTTGGCCAAGCCCTTCACCCGCAGCGATCTGGCGCGCTCCATCCGCACGGCCCTGTTGGATGAAAGCCCCACCCAGAGCGGCAGCGCCTTGAACTGAGGCCATGCCAGGCGGTGCCGTGACGGGCACCCGCCGCCGGTCATGACATGGGGCTGGCACGCGATGCACGGCCGGCTAACACGCACGGGCGCTAAGGTGGAGATCCGCACAGGTGGCTGCACGCCACGAGGATCTCCGCCCGCAATGACTGCTGCACGAACCCACCCGCGATGCCGCGTGCTTCTCGTCGAAGACGATGCGCCCATCCGGGAGATGACCAAGGACATCCTCAACGACGATGGCTTCGATGTCCTCGACGTCGGCGATGCCGAGGCCGCGCTGGGTTGCCTCAGGCACGACGGCCCGTTCGATCTGCTGGTTTCCGATGTCGGCCTGCCCGGCATGGACGGCCGCGATCTGGCCACGATCGCCACGACCCTGCACCCGGCCATGCCGATCCTGCTGGTGACCGGCTACGCGGGCCCCGCCGGGGCCCGGCCCGACTTCCGCGGCGAGGACATCAAACTGCTGCGCAAGCCATTCACGCTCAAGCAACTGGTGACTTCGGTCAGGTCCCTGCTCTGACCGCCGCAGACCTGGTCACGACGGGTTCCTGATCGCCAACAGCGCGCGGGCGCGTCGCTCCAGTTCGGCGGTCGTAAAGGGCTTGGTCAGCACTTCCATGCCGTCCTCCAGCTGGCCCGCGCCCACCGCTGCCGACGCCGCGTAGCCGGTGATGAACAACACCGGCAACGCGGGACGCACCTGGCGGCCGGCGTCAGCGACCTGACGGCCATTGAGCCCACCGGTCAGACCCACATCGGTGATCAACAGGTCGATCGTCTCCTCGGAGCGCAGCAGGTCGATGGCCTGGCCTCCTTCCGGTGCCTGCAACACCCGGTAACCCGCGCCGCCAAGCACCTCGGTCAGCAGCGCGCGGATCGCTTCCTCGTCTTCCACCACCAGAATGGTGCCGACGCTGGGCGCTGAACGCGCCGGCAGGTCCTGTGAGGTTTCTTCGGCGGCGTCCGCAGGGGTCTCACCGATGAAGCGCGGCAGGTAGAGTTCCACCGTGGTGCCGTGGCCAACCTGGGAATCGATCCGCACCTGTCCGCCGGATTGGCGGGTGAAGCCATAGATCATCGACAACCCCAGGCCGGTCCCCTGCCCGATCAGCTTGGTGGTGAAGAACGGCTCGAACACTTTTTCGATCACCGCAGCCTCCATGCCGGTTCCCGCGTCCTTGACGGCCAGCCGGACGTAATCGCCCGGCGGCGTATCCAGCGCCGCGGCACCGTCTCCACGCAGGCTCACGTTGGCCGCGCTGATCAACAGCGGGCCACCCTCGGGCATCGCGTCGCGGGCATTGATGCACAGATTCAACAGCGCATTTTCCATCTGCGGCACATCCACCAGTACCGCCCAGGGATCGGACGCCAGCTGCGTGGAGATCGCGATCGACGGCCCCAGCGTGCGCGAAATGATATCCAGCATGCCGCGCACCATCGCATCGGCCACCACCGGCGTGGGCGCGAGCGTCTGCCGGCGGGAGAAGGCCAGCAAGCGCTGGGTGAGCGCCGTGGCACGCGATGCGCTGGACTGCGCCATCTCCAGGTAGCGGCCGATATCGTCATAGCGCCGCTGATCGATCCGCAGCTCCAGCAGCTCCAGCCCTACCGAGATGGCGGTCAGCAGGTTGTTGAAGTCATGCGCCAGGCCACCGGTCAACTGACCCACGGCCTCCATCTTCTGACTCTGCCGCAGCCGCTCCTCGGCCACCTGCAGCGCGGCGCTGCGGGTCTGCACGCGCTCTTCCAGGGTCAAGGTCAATTCGCGCAGCTGCTCTTCGGCCTGCCGCCGCTCGGTCACATCCGAGGCGGTGCCGAACCACTCGGTGATCTCACCGGCGCTGTCCAGCAAGGGCACCGCACGCATCTGCACCCAACGCACACTGCCATCGGCCAGCAGGCTGCGGTGCTCCAGTTCCAGCGGCAGCCGCTGCGCCATCGCACGCGCAATGGCCTGCTCGAGCAGGGCACGATCATCGGGGTGTACGTAGCGTTCTCTCCAGTCGGTGACCGCAGGCAGGCTCTCGTCCTGTGCCACCGGCCCGGTCGCCAGAATCTGACGCATCTCGCGCCAGTCCGCGGTGACCGCATACAGTGACTGCGAGGAGGCGCTCACCAGCGCGCCGAGGCGGCGCTCGCTATGGGCCAGTGCATCGCTGGCGCGGCGCTCCTGGGTGCGGTCGCCCAGTACCTTGACGAAGCCCAGCACGGCGCCATCTTCATCGCGCAGCACGGTCATCGCCCCGCTGGCCCAGAAGCGTTCGCCGGACCTGCGCGCCAGCCAGCGCTCACCACTGACCCCACCCGAGGCGATCGAGACGCCCTGGTTGTGCCGCAAGCGCTGGGCCTGGATATCGTCAGCGGTGTAGATCACCTCCACGTTCTGACCCAGCATCTCCGCCTCGGTCCAGCCAAAGATGTGCTCGGCCCCGGCATTCCACAGGGTCACCTTGCCCTGCAGATCCGAGGCGACGATTGCGTAATCGCTGGCGCTGTCGATGATCTGGCGATTGCGCGCCTCCACCTGCCGCATCGTGCGCTGCAGCTCGATGTGGGAGGTGACGTCCAGGCCCTGCACGAATACGCCTGCCGTGCTGCCATCCTCGCCAGCCACCGGCTGGAAGACGATATCCAGCATCCGCCTGGCCGAGGACGGATCGGACGGGAACGGCGCGTCGTACACCACCTCGCTGCCGATATACGGCGTGCCGGTGCGGTACACCTCGTCCAACAGCGGCATGAAACCCTGGTCGACGATTTCCGGCAGCGCCTCCCGGATCGACTTGCCGAGCACATGGCGATTGCCGACCAGCCGTTGGTAACCCGGATTGGCCAGCTCGACCCGATGCTCAGGCCCGCTGAGGAAGGCCATGAACATCGGCGACTTGTCGAACAGCGCGATGAGCCGCTCGTTCTCGTTGGCCAGGCGCTGCTGGGCCACGATGATGCTGGTCACCTCATTGGTCACGCAGAACGCGCCACCGACCCTGCCATCGTCGAGGAAGATCGGCGAAAACGAGAACGTCCACCAGGTCTCTTCAGGCACGCCCTGGCGACTCATCGACACCGGCAGGTTTTCGTAGCGGGAGGATTCACCGGCGAAGGCGTTCTCGATCGGCGCGCGTACGGCATCCCAGGCATCGGCCCACAGCTCCCTCAACGGCGCGCCCAGCGCGCCCTCCAGGCGGGGCCCCAGAATCGGGCTGTAGGCATCGTTGAAGAAGAACGTCAGGTCATCGCCCCAGACCACGTACATGCTTTCGGGCGAGGCCAGGATCAGATTGAGCGCATTGCGCAGCGCGCCCGGCCAGGTTTCGATCGGGCCTACCGGCGTCGCCTGCCAATCCAGTGCACGAACCTGCTCGGCCATCGGCCCGGTGCTGCCGGGAAAGCGCCCCGCCACTGCGCTCATGCGCACCGCTCCAGAACCACCGGGGCGCGCGTGCCGCGAAGCTGCGCGGCAGACCAGGGAAGGATGGACATCATCGGGGCACCGAACCTTGAACTGAAGGCATTGCAGGAGCTGGGGGAACGGCAGGCAGCGGGGCCAGCCGGAAGGCGGAAAGCAATGTAAGCCAAGCGGGGCAAATCCATGTCAAGGCCGGGAGCCAGTGCCAGCGCCTGGATCGATGTGCACGCGCCCGGGACGCGCCGTTGGCGATGATGCGCGCACCCTCCCCACCCCACGATTGCCATGGCCAAGCCAACGGGCTCCCGTCTCGTCATCTATGCCGCCCTTGCCGGCAACCTGGCCATCGCCATCGCCAAGTTTGTCGCCGCCGGCATCTCCGGCAGCTCGGCAATGCTCAGCGAGGGCGTGCACTCGCTGGTGGACACCATCAACGAGCTGCTGCTGTTGTACGGCCTGCGCCGTGCCGAGCAGAAGCCGGATACGCTCCATCCCTTCGGCTACGGGCGCGAGCTGTACTTCTGGAGCTTCATCGTGGCGCTGCTGGTGTTCGCCGCCGGTGCCGGTGTATCGGCCTATGAAGGCATCCAGCACATCCGCCACCCCGAGCCGGCCACCAATCACCTGATCAGTTACGTGGTGCTGGGCATCTCCTTTGTCTTCGAAGGCACCTCATGGTGGATCGCGCTGCGCGAATTCCGGGCCACCAAGGGGGCGATGGGCTACTTCGAGGCGTTCCGCCGCAGCAAGGATCCCTCCACCTTCACCGTGCTGCTGGAAGACAGCGCCGCGCTGCTCGGCCTGGGCTTTGCGCTGGTCGGCCTGCTTGCGGCGCAGTTGCTGGACATGCCGATCCTGGATGGCGTGGCGTCGCTGTGCATCGCCGGCGTGCTGGCCGTCACCGCCTTCCTGCTGGCCCGCGAAACCAAGGGCCTGCTGGTGGGTGAGCCCGCGCACCCCAGCGTGGCCAAACGCATCCTTGCCGTGGCCACCCACGATGCGGACCTGCGCCGCGCCAATGGCGTGACCACGATGCAGATGGGCCCGGACCAGGTGGTCGCGATGCTGAGCGCGGAGTTCGAGGACGACCGCACCACCCCCCAGATCGAGGCGTGCATCACGCGTATCGAAAAGGCGGTGAAAGCCGAGTACCCCGAGCTGGTCGCGCTGTTCGTGAAGCCACAGACGCCGGAGGTGTTCCAGGCGCGGCGGGCAGCGTTGGGGGAACCCCATTCCGACACGTGACGCCTGTGCAACGCGTGCAACATCGGCGGCGCTGCGCACGACGCCGTCACGGATGCCGTTGGATGCTCACCTGCCATGCGCCGTTTCGCACAAGCCATCGCTGAGATCGAGTCACTCCCCGCCGGCCTTCCTGCCGCGTTGGCGCGGAC
>NZ_JBHFHW010000016.1:6518-11620 GCF_057333975.1 Stenotrophomonas sp. AGC87 | reverse complement strand
CCCGGACCACTACAACATCGCCAAGGGTGGCGTGGCCACGGTGCTCGCACGCGACCATGACGGCTCCATCGCCGTAGCCGACATGGTGTGGGGCTTGGTGCCGCGCTGGTCCAAGGAGCCGGCCACGCCGTATACCACGGTGACCGCGCGCCTTGATCGCGCGCCGCGAAGCAGAATCTACGCGCAGGCGTGGGCGCAGCGCCCCTGCGTGCTGCCCATGACCGGCTATTACAAATGGGATCGGGCGCGCCGACCACCGTGGCCGCTGTTCGTGCAGCGCAAGGACGGCCTTGCCCTGCTCGCAGCGGGCCTGTGGGAACACTGGGAAAGCGACGACGGCCTGCAGCTGGACAGCTTCACCGTATTGACCGGCCCCAACAGCGCGATTCCTTCCCCACTCACACCGGACGGGCCGATCTTCATCGCGCCGGCCACCGCACTGGACTGGTTGAGTGGCGCCTTCAAAACGCCCTCGGCGTTGAGCGCCCGGGCCTGCACGCCGGCACTGGAGGCCTATCCGGTCAGCCGCGCGTTTCGTGATCCCTCGCGAGACGATTACACCCTGTTGGAGCCTGTCGATCCGGATACCGCCGCCGCTCTCGCCGAACCGCAGCAATGGGATGGCGATGGATGGGATGATCGCGACGCGGAGGAGTGACGTGCAGCGCACGTGAGCATCAACCTTTCCGGCGCTTGAACAGATTCCGCGCGAACGGCGAATTTCACCTTCGCGCCACCGCGCTCCCGTCAGGGTGGAGATGCCCAGCAACACGGGCTTCTCTCTAACCCATTGTGGAGTCAACCATGGACAAGAATCGCACTGAAGGCGCCAAGAACCAGGTCAAGGGCACCGTAAAGGAAGTCGTGGGCAAGGTCACCGGCGACAAGACGAAGGAAGTGGAAGGCAAGATCCAGAAGGGTGTTGGCGAAGTCCAAAGCGACGTGGGCAAGGCACGCGACGACGCTCGCCGCTGAGTCTTGACCCCACCGCTCTCTGACCCGCATCGGGCAGAGAGCCGTGGGAGGCTAGCCGTGTGCATCGCCGGCGTACGCCACCCAACCTCTGAACGAAAGCGCGGCGTAGAACAGACTCGGCCGCTCGAATCCTGCCTCGACCAGCAGCGCGACTTCTTCCTCCGGCGACAAGGTGGGCAGTCGGCTGGCGATCGTATCGGCCCGTACAGCGGCCGCCTCGCCGCCCAGTCCACGCGCTGTCACGAACGCCGCCCAGCGCTGGAACCACCGGCGTTTCTCTACCGGATCGCCCGGCACGCTGTGGTGCGCGATGATCAACGGTGCACCAGGCGCGAGCCGACGCCGTAGTGCACGCAGCGTACGCAGGCGCTCTTCGGCCGAGAGAAAATGCAGCGTCAGCAAGCAGGTGGCGCCATCGAATGCGGTAACGGGCGCACTGTCGATATAGCCTTCGATGAGTTCCACCCGGGCGGACAGCGCATCCCCGAGCACGCGCTTGGCCAGCCCCAGCATCTCGGCGGAAGGATCCACGCCGGTGAAGTGCCAGGCAGGACTCGCCTCTGCAAAAGCCTTCAGCTCCATGCCACCGCCCGCCCCGAGGACCAATACGCGTCCCTGGGCAGGCACATGTTCGGCCAGCAGGACGTGGGTCATCTGATGCAACGCCTGGACGCCGGGTACCTGACGGACCAGGTTGTCTGTGTACTGGGCGACGGCATCGGGATCGGAGAAGGACATGCAGGCCACCTTGTTCACAACGGCCCTTAATGTAACATTATTAGTTACATTAAAGATCGCATCACTCCAGCAACCCCATCAATGCGTGGTGCACCGCCACCCCCGCCAGCGCGCCCTCGCCCACTGCCAGCGCGATGCTGCCCGCCATCCGGGCCGCGTCGCCGCAGGCGAAGACACCCGGCACCGTAGTCTGCTTGGCCGAATCGGTGGTGATGCAGCCGCCATCCTTCAGCTCACAGCCCAATTGCTCGGCCAGATCACTGGACAAACGCGAATGCGGCGAGATGAACAGCGCATCCACCGCCACACGTCGCCCATCGGCGAGCACCACCGTGGCGGTGTCTTCCACGCACTGCACCTGGGTCGACTCGATCACCACGCCGCACGCCTCCAGCCGTGCGCGCTGCTCCGTATCGATCCTGGCGGATGTCTCGCTGCAGAACAGCGTGATCTGCCCCCAATCGCACAGCAGCAGCGCCTGGGCCGCACCGCCATCCTTCGCGCAGCCAATCACCCCGATGCGCCCTTCAAACACCTCGTAGCCATGGCAGTACGGGCAATGAAAAACGCTTCGGCCCCAGCGCTCGCCGATGCCCTGGATATCGGGCAGCTCGTCGGTTACCCCGTGGGCCAGGATCACTCGACCCGCCAGAAACGTGTGGCCCGCTTCAACCTGGATCCGGAAGCGTCTGCCGTCATCGATCGGCTGCGCCGCCACCGCCGTACCGGTGAGCCAGGTCAGGGTGGGATAGCGCAGCAGCTCGTCACGCGCCTGCGAGGCGATGTCCGCCGGCGGAAGGCCTTCCCTGCCAAGAAAACCATGGGCGACGCGGGCATTGCGGTTGCGCGGCCTTCCCCCGTCGATGATCAGCACGTTGCGCCGGGCACGGACCAGCTGCAGCGCTGCGGACATGCCGGCGTAGCTGCCGCCGATGATGATCACGTCGTACGTTTCGTTCTCGGGCGCGGGAGTGGACATGGGGCTTCCAAGGCTGGGCTGAGAGCATCATGCGCCCGCCCATCGGCTACATCCTGTGAGGCAGCAGGATTGGACGCGCATGCCCCTGGCGGCGGGATGAGGGCTTGAATTCCCTGGCAGGTAGCGGCTACGTTTCCTGTACGCCCTTCATGGAAGAACTGCGATGCGTTCAAGGTTGATGCGCTCCTACCCGGCGACCCGGGCAGCGACCCTGACTGTCGCCCTGTTCGCAGCCGCCGCGGCAACCGCCGCTGAGCCGCCCAGCTTCTTCTCCGCGCTGGATCACTATGGCAACGAGGACTACGCCGCCTGCAGCACCACCTTGGGTGAGCTCTACAGGCAGGGCATCCCCTTCCCCGACGGCGGCGAACTCCTGTTGATCGAATGCACAGCCGCTGCGGGCGATCATGCTGAGGCATTTGCATACGTTGATGCCCTGCTCGCGAGCGGTCGCCTGCCGCTGGGCGACCTGCGCACGAAACAACGGCCCGGGCTGGACGCACTGCGTGCCGATCCGGCGTGGCCGGCAGTGCTGCAGCGCGTGACCGCCGAAGAGAAGAAGCGCGAGACACTGCGCGATGCGCCCCTGCGCCGTGAGCTGTTGGCGCGTGAGGCAAAGGATCAGGCGGCACAACATGCCGCCATCGCGGCAGGCGGCGGAGATGCATGGGGGCAGACCGCGCCGGTGAAGGAAACCAATGCGACCTGGCTGAAGGGCATCATCGCCGAGAAGGGCTGGCCGGGTATCGCGCGGGTCGACCGCGATGGGGCCAAGGCCGCATGGGTGATCGTGCAGCATGCCGATCATGACCCGGCGTTCCAGGCGCAGGCATTGGCCTTGATGCAGAAAGCCGCTGAAGCCGGCGATGTCGATGCCGCTGACGTGGCGCTGCTTACAGATCGCGTGTTGCTGGCGCAAGGGAAGCCGCAGCGTTACGGAACGCAGTTCGGGGATGCTGCCGATGGCGCGATGGAACTGCGGCCCACCGAGGATATGGAAACGCTGGACGCGCGGCGGCGTGCGGTGGGCTTGCAGCCGTTGGCGGCGTACAAGGCGATGCTGTCGGAGATGTATGGCAAGGCGGTCAGATAGGCTGCGCTGCGTTTATCGCCGGCACGCGGGACGCTGACTCACACGGAAGACTGGACGGCGCCGATCCGCCGGTAAAGCGATGCAGGCTGCCCAGATAGCGCCAATGCAGGGCTGCGGCATCCTTCCAGCAAAAACATCTGTTCAGCGCTGGAACCCACATTGGTTGTCGCACTGATAATGAAACACGACTCTCCAACATCTTCAGGCTCGATCGGGCGAAGCGTGACGGCTGTACTGTGCCCATGGCGGATCTGTCGAACAGCAATGAGGCTGTGGCTCTATGCCCTCGCAGGGCTATACCGACACAACTTTCATTGCGGAGAATCCCCCACGACCACACAAAATGCTGAAGCATTGGAGTCATTCAACATCACCAAGGGGCAATTACGACACGCCGCAGAATAGACAAGGCTTACCGTGTGGGAGAATGCACCTTCAATTCCATTGAATCGCCGCCGGCCGACTTCCGATACAAATGCACCGCAGCAATACGACCTGACGACCTGGACATAACCATCAAGCCCTAAAGGCTTGATTCCATTGACCAATGGAAAATACCCGCAACAACCACGGTGAATTGAGATTAACTTATGAATGCAGCTTTTGAAGAATAACTGTCTGAACTTCAATCAAATCTAGTGGCACTTGGCCTAGAGTATGCCAACGACGGCGCTGACGAAATTTTCTTTACTGCTCAAAAGAAAGAAACGCCTGCCGCTTCGATGCCTTTTACACAATTTGCCCGCCGGGCAAGAAAGGATAGTTGTGAGAGATGCTGCCTCGAGTCCCTTGGACCGACTGGCGTCGGGCACGTTGATGCCACCACACGTCACGCGCTCGCATCTCAAGAAATACTGATCATAGATCACGCACCACCCTCCGCCATTGGAACCATAAAGCAGCCAATATGAAATTAGATGCTGACTGGGAAGATACGATAGTCTCCCTCATACTCAATTCAGAAACCAATGTTGGAATTAGTGATGAAGAAATACATGCCGCACTGGCGAAAATGGAAGACTTGTGCAAGGCATACAAAGGACAAACGACACTACCTATGCGAATTGCAAATGTACTAATTGACATGCAGTCAAGCCTTATTATATATAGCGACAGACATCGCCAACACCTTAACAATGAGAAGATGGCAGAAAAGATATTCATAGCCGCGCTTGATCTTGCTTCGATTGCAAGAAATATGACTTCTGACCAAATAGAGAGATCAAGCGGTGTTGTTTGAAGCTGGAGGGAGGCGGAAGAAGCAAGTTGTTGCAAAATGAAACGACTGACCATTGCCGCGGGGAGAAGTCATCAATT
>NZ_JBHFHW010000016.1:0-6449 GCF_057333975.1 Stenotrophomonas sp. AGC87 | reverse complement strand
CATCAATTCCCCCCCCCCCTGCAATCCCTTGATGGAAAGGAAGGCCGACGGTGGGACCGGATCTGTGATCCAACCGGTCAAACCGTTGCGGAGCCGTCGAACATCCTGTTCAGCACGTTCACTTGCCTGCCTGCGGCTACGCGCCTCGATGCCGGTGCCGATGCCGGTCATAAACCGCCAACCCGGCAGTGGCATCCTGCATCTTCGTGCGGGAGACCAACGATGCGGATAACGGGAAATTCCATTGCGGCAAGTGCTGTCACGCTGAAGGTCGGCGTGGTGTTCTGGGTGCTGGTGGCCTGGCGGACGCCCGGCGGCGAGCCTTGGGACGCGCCTGCGTTCTGGACCGTCGTCTATCCCATCGCATTGGCCATTGCCGCAGTGCTAGGCGCCTGTTTTCCCCGGAAGGCATGGCTATGGGGACTGATGCTCATGGTGCTGCAAGTGCCGGTGGTGGCCGTGATGTCAGGCGTTGGTCCGTTGTTGCTGGCCGGAGTGGTCTACGCACTGGTGCTGGCGTTGCCTGCGATGGCTATCGCGGCAGCGGCGGGCGCGCTGCGCCACCGCCTGCATGGGAGGGCTTGAGAGGCTCAGCGCTTCGCCGGCTGCCACCCTGCCCGCATGGCATCCGCAGGGCTGCAGAACATGCGCTCGCCGCGGTTCAGGTCGATGCTCGTGCGCTCGTAGTCCCGCTGGCCGGGCACATGGTAGATCTTCCTGCCCTCGCGGGAGATGTTGCCCTTGATGCGGCACCCGCCCGACGACGGCTGAGCGGCCACCGGGGCTTGTCGTGCCGTCTGGTCACGCTTGCTGCGCCGATAGTCAGCTGGCATCTGGAATGGCCCCTGCCAGAGGTTCCGCTGGTGCTGGCGCGCGTCTGCTTCGTCCGCGATGAATGCCGTGGCGTACTGGCGATACGCGACCGCCCAACCGGAGCGCACCATCCACCGATTGACCGACGCCCCCTGGACAAAGCACTCCGCCACCACCCTGCCGTAGCGGTCCGTGTCCTTGGGCTGACAACGAACGGTTTTGTCCACCACATACGCGTCCAGCGCAGCAGCGGACCGTCGGCCACAGGGCCAGGGACGTCCGTCGCTGGTGGTGCATTGCTGGGCGCTTTCCGGCGCATCGATGCCCCACAGGCGAATGCGCTGCTTCGCCACGGTGAGCGTGTCCCCGTCCGTGACCGTCGCGCGGCCGACCAGCTCTGCTGCCATGCCAGGAACCGAAGCAAAAACCAACAACAACACCACCAGAGCTTTCAACACCATCAACAACAACGTCCTTCAAGTGCACGCTCGGGAGCGAGCGCCAGTTAAAACAGGGCCGAGCACTTTAGCGGAAGCGGAGACAGGACGCCGACTACATCGACAGTCCTTCACTCCCGACGTGCATTCCTGGTGTGGTCGCCTAAATATGAAACGCCGGACCTGCCGACAACGCCGCCGAGCTCACCCTGACGCGGAACGCAATGAGCAGGCTGGCGAGGAGCATCACCGCCGCGGCAACAGCAAGGACTGCGACGATGCCGCCCAGTCCGAACACCAGGCCGCCCAAGGCGGCGCCCGCGGCGATGGACGACTGCACGGCAGCGACCACCATCCCGCCCGCACTCTCGGCCTGGTCGGGCACCGCACGTGCGACCCAGCTCGACCAGGCAACGGGCACGCCACCGAAGGCCAGGCCCCATAGCGCGACCAGGATCGACAGCCCGCCAGTGCCCACCGGCAACAGGAGCATGCCCAGAGCAGCTACGCCAACCACGGCAGGCATGATCACCAACGTGACTTTCAAACTGCGCTCCATGAGCCAACCCGCCAGGAGTGTGCCGACAAAGTTCGCCACACCGAATCCGAGCAGAATCAGCGCCAGGCCATCAGCGCTCATCTGCCCCAAGCTCTCCAACGTTGGGCGGATGTAAGTAAAGAGCGAGTACTGACCGGTGTGCGCCAGAACGCAGCCGAGCATTCCGACTGCAACGCCTGGCCGGCGCAAGAGCCCCACCACCGACTCCGGGGTCGCCGCCTTGCGCGGCGCCATTCGGGGCAGCGTGAACCACTGGAACGCAAACGTGAGTCCCCCTACCGCCGTCGCGGCCCAGAAGGCGCTGCGCCAGCCCAGCAACCCGCCGAGGTAGCTCCCCAAAGGAACCGACACCACCGTGCCGACCGCAATCCCGCTGAAGATGATGGACAGCGCGCGAGGCACGCGCTGTGACGGTACCAACCGCATCGCCACGGCCGCTGCCATGCTCCAGAAACCGCCCAGCGCGACGCCAAGAAGGACGCGCATCACCAGGAGAACTCCCATGCTGGAAGACAGCGCCACCAAGGCGTTGGAGAGGATCATCAGACCCGTGAAGCTCAACAGCACCACGCGCCTGTCCATCAAACGGGTCAGCCGAGGCACAAGCAAGCCGGCGAACAATGCCACGACAGCGGTGACCGTCACTGCTTGACCGGCCAGCGCCTCCGATACCCCCAGGTCCACCGCCATCGGTGTTAACAGGCTGGCAGGCAGATACTCGGCCGTGAGCAGCCCAAAGACACCCATCGCCAACGAAAACACCGCCACCCATGCCGATGAAGACGGCTCCGCGCTACTCCTGTCCACAGAATCAGGCGCGCCTGCGGCATCCACTACGTTATTGCTCATCAAAGATCCCAGTGCATTGGTGCAGCTGAGAGTCTAGGGAGACAAAACAGGATGATCTATGATTGTCCAACCTATATTTTTGATCGAAACCCCGAGTCGTCTCAATGAGCCAGGTTCCACCCCACTCCACCGACCTGATCAGCGAGCTGCTGACCGGCATGCGGCTGCATGGCGTCCAATACCGACGCATCCAGACCGGGCCGACCTTTGGACTTGGATTTCCCACGAAGCCAGGCCATGCCTACTTCCATTACCTGGCAGTGGGCAGTGCGATCCTTCGAGGCGCGGACGGCAGCCAACACGTTCTCTCCGCCGGGGATGTCGTGCTTCTTCCCCGCGGAGAAGGCCACGCATTGGTGTCGGGCGAGGACCATCCCGTCCAGTACCTGGAAACGATAGAGGCCGCCCCACTGGGTGACACGGTGAGCGGGATAGACACGTGCCCGAGTACACATGCTGTGCCAAGCGCAGTGCTGTTCCACGGATGCATGCTGTTCGATCTCGGTGGCATGCAAGGGTTGAGCAAATTGATGCCGGCCGTGATGTTGGCCGATGGCAACGCCACTGCGTTCCCTGGGCTATTGCCGATGGTCGACGCGATGAAGCGCGAGGTGTGCTCTGGACGCATTGGCTATGCAGGCATACTCGCCCGGCTGGCGGATGCCGTCGCGGCCATGATCGTGCGTGACTGGGTCGAGCGCGGTTGCGACGGCGCATCCGGCCTGGTCATGGCCATGCGCGACCCTCGTCTGTCGCTGTCGTTGCTTGCGCTGCACAGAGACCCTGGACGTGACTGGACCGTCGAAGCGCTGGCTGCAGAATCCAACATCTCACGCTCTGTTTTTGCAGACCGGTTCCAGACCGTCATTGGAACCGCGCCTCTGCGATACGTGACTGAGCTTCGTATGCAATTGGCGAGTCAGTGGCTGACCCAACAGAACCTGTCCATTGAGGTCGTGGCTGAGCGTCTTGGGTACGCTTCGCAGGCTGCTTTCAGTCGCGCGTATAAGCGCGTCATGGGGTACTCGCCTGGTGCGACTCGGCGAGGGGCACGTCGGATGGACGGTAGAACACATCCTTGAAAAAGGAGCCAGCAAACCGCACCTAGAGGCACTTTAAAAAGCAGGAATAAGATACAAAACCGGCCCACAGACCCCTCAGTCAGAAAACTTCCCGTGAACATAAATAAAATCGACGCAGAAGCAGATTTCGATGACTTTCTAATGGCCATGGACGACCAACTTAAGTGGCTAGAAGAGGAGGCCTCACGATTAAACCTAGAGCTCGGCATCTCAAAAAACACCCCTGAACTTCTTGAAGCGCTTCTCGACAGAATGTCAGGCGGTATGAACGATGACAACAAGGACCGTTTGCTTGTGATCCTTGGCAGATATCTTGGTGAATATGTCCGCATCACTTACGGAGGGAAGTGGACACTCCCCCTAGACGATGAGAAAAATATAAATTTCAATACCCCAGTTATTGTAGGCCACTCTGGATTTGAGGGACTTGAGTTCTCACCAATAAGAACCATGCGTGCCTATTCTCTTCGTAAGAAGCCCGGCATGATCAGAAAAATAATTCACAGCGACATCAGCCCGCAGATTCTTGATCTGAGCAAGGAAGCATCCGAAGAAAAATCGCCCGACAAAAATAGAGAAAACTAGAATAGTGAACGCACAACAGAGTAAATCGCCATAGGAGCAAGAACTGCCCCAGTCGGTGTCGAGCCCTTGGCCGACACTGACAGACTCCTTAGACTCAATTTCCTAGTGCAACACCCACTAACCAGTAGGGTGTCAGCATATCCAGACATTACAACCATTTGAGCGCGGAAGAACGCGCCGCCGCCCAGATCGAGATCCAAGATGGAAAGAGCATGCGATCCATCGCCAGACGCTTGGGCCGCAGTCCGTCAACCCTGAGCCGCGAGGTGGCCCGGCAAGGTGCGCCGGCGTACAGCGCCAGCGAGACAGGCAAAGCCTATAGCAGGGTAAACTCGTCACTCGGCGGGCAATGGAAAGGAGCCCGCTCTCAAGCCCTGGAGGATCACGCCAAAGAAATGAAAAATAACGGAAGAGGCACCGACAAAATGAATGTTAGGCTAAGAAAATGCTGAGGAGTTTAAATTATGCATGAATTTTTTGAATATATATTAAAACAATTTGGAGAGCCCGAATCCTGCTCACAATTTTCTAGTGAAGAATATTTATCAATTCAAAAATTGCTCCCCACCTCTCTACATGAGTTTTTCCAAAACTACGGGCGATGCACCTTAAGGTCGGGTCGAATGCAAATCTGCCACCCCGACGATCTAGCACCCGTCCTGGAAATAGCATTTGAAAACGATACAATTTTTAATGAAAGCAATAGCCATGCATTTTCATACAGCGCTTTTGGGAAAATATATTTTTTCCACGATACATTTGGCGGCGGGTCAATAAACCTACTTTCGGGTCAAGTTTTTTGCAAGAACTTGACCAACCCACCTCCACCAGGAACCTCATTAGAAAATTCAGTATTTTTTCCATTCGTGACTAACGACTCTTCATTGGATTGCTTCGATGAAAATGGAAATTTACTTTTCAAAAAAACCCTAAGGAAACTTGGGAAGCTCAGCCCGGGGGACTGCTATGGATTTGTACCATCTATTGGCCTTGGCGGAACTCCTAGACTAGAATCCATTAAAATATTAAAAGCAAAAGAACATTTTTCCATAATATCCCAACTTGCAGACTACCGACTAATAACTGTCGATGAAAAATTAAAAATAATTACCGTGAGAAACATTGGATAGTTAAATCGAGTGCGATCCATAAACCCCACCTACCCAGCACTTGGAGAGCGGGTTACCGTGGCATCTCTGGCGAACAGTTCCACGGCAGCAGCACTTCGTAGTCCGCTACCGACTGCGCATGTGGTAATCACTCAAGTACGTGGCGCAGCCACGTATCGGGCTCCTGGCCGTTGATCTTGGCAGTCTCGACCAAGCTGTAGATCTGTGCGCTGGCCGTGGCGCCTTTAGGCCTGTCACTGAACAGCCAGGCTTTACGTCCGATAACAAACGGCTTTATCGCACGCTCCGCCAGGTTGTTGTCGATCGGCAAGTGGCCGGCCTCGACGTAGCGTTCCAACCGGCTCCAGTTGTTCGCCAGATAGTGCACCGCCTTACCCAGCACACTTTGTGGCGTGACTTGAGCGTGCGTCTTGTCCAGCCAGCTTTTCAACTGGCCCAGGATCGGCAGGCTTCTTTCCTGGCGGCCGATGAACCGCTGTTCATAGCTGACGTCCTTGAGTTCGCGCTCGATGCCATACAGCTTGTTGATCCGACGTCCCCCCGAGATTGAGTAGCGAAGCGGTTTGGAGTCCAATCCTCAATGACAAGGAGATTGGACGTGAAGAAGCGCTTTTCCGAAGAGCAGATCATCGGCTTCCTACGCGAAGCTGAGGCCGGCATGCCCATTAAGGACCTCTGCCGCCAGCACGGCTTCAGCGAGGCCTCGTACTACCTGTGGCGCAGCAAGTTCGGCGGCATGAGCGTGCCCGACGCCAAGCGGCTCAAGGACCTGGAGGCGGAGAACACACGCCTGAAGAAGCTACTGGCAGAACAGGTCTTCGAGAACGACGTCATCAAGGATGCGTTGCGAAAAAAGTGGTGACCGCACCGGCGCGCAGGCTGCTGGTGCGGAGCATGGTCGAGAAGGGGTTGAGCGAGCGGCGGGCGCTGAAGGTGGTGCGGATGAGCGCTAGCGCGCTGCGCTATGAGCCTCGGGCCGACCACAACGTTGAGC
>NZ_JBHFHW010000015.1:200618-205387 GCF_057333975.1 Stenotrophomonas sp. AGC87 | reverse complement strand
TGCCGGTGTCGTTGCCCTGGCGCATGCCCTGGGTGGGGTCGTGGCTTTCCCAGAAGACCTGGAGGAGGCGCTCGAGGGGGACGATGGCGGGGTCGTAGACGACCTCGACGATTTCGGTGTGCCCGGTCAGGCCGGAGCAGACTTCTTCGTAGGTGGGGTTCGGGGTGACGCCGCCGGCGTAGCCGACCGAGGTCGAGTAGACGCCGGGGATGGTCCAGAATTTGCGCTCCGCGCCCCAGAAACAGCCCATGGCGAAACGGATCCGCTCCAGGCCGGTGAAGCTGTCTTTCAGCGGGTGGCTGTTGACGTAATGCTGGTTGTGCAGCAGCGGCAGGGGCTGGTCGCGGCCCGGCAACGCTTCTTCCGGGCGCGGCAGGCGCTGCTTGAAGGCGCCGATGCCCAACACACCGTTTCCAATACCCAACATGGCGTTCTCCTAGGCCGGCAACAGGCCGGCGCTTTCGTCTCCGTCGAATATGGGGTCGTCCGGGGCCGCGCCCAAGTCCAGTTGGGCGACGATGTCTTCCGCTTCGGGACGGGCCAGATCGGGGACGCACACGCGCAGGACGCCGAACAGCGGGAGCTCGCCCATGCCGCCCAACAGCGATTCACCGAAGACGAAAGCGGGGATGCCGGCGTCCTCCAGGGCGTGTTTGACCAGATGGGCGTCGAACAGGTTGTCGGCCTGGTAGATCACGTGCATGGGTGGGCTCCGGAGGGCATGGGCCCAGCATACGCCCGGGGACTGAAGGCGTCCCGACCCGCGGCGGTCATCTTCCAGGTGCAGCCGGATCCCGTAGTGCCGGCCGCCGGCCGGCTCCCGATATCGCCGGCACTGTGCAGCGCCAGCCAGCGGCCGGCACTACCGAATCTTTGCCAAGTCATGAGGAGCCGGCCAGCGGCCGGCACTACCGAATGCGTCTGGAGGGGAGCCCCCTGAGTCAGGGGGCGGCGCCGAAGGCGCGGGGGGCTGGGTGATGGTGAGAAGGGGCCCGCGGTTTGCGCAGCAAAACGTGGGGCGACAGCGCGAATGCGGTGGCGCGTCCCCCGACAGGCTAAACTGTTGGTCTTTCTGCCTTTTAACTGCGACCGCGCATCATGTCCGAGCCTACCGCCGCCCCCACCGACGCCCTTCCGGAAGCCCAGGAAAAACGGGATTTCATCCGTCAGATCGTCCGCGAGGACCTGGCCGCCGGCAAGCATGCCGCGATCAAGACGCGCTTCCCACCCGAGCCCAACGGCTACCTGCACATCGGCCACGCCAAGTCGATCTGCCTGAACTTCGGCATCGCCGGTGAGTTCAACGGCGTGTGCAACCTGCGCTTCGACGACACCAACCCGGCCAAGGAAGATCCGGAGTACGTGGCCGCGATCCAGGATGACGTGCGCTGGCTGGGCTTTGAGTGGAACGAGCTGCGCCATGCCTCGGATTACTTCGATGCCTATTACCTGGCCGCGCAGAAGCTGATCACCGATGGCAAGGCGTATGTGTGCGACCTGTCGGCCGAGGAAGTGCGCGCCTACCGCGGCACGCTCACCGAGCCGGGCCGTCCGTCGCCGTTCCGCGACCGTAGCGTCGAAGAGAACCTGGATCTGTTCCGCCGCATGCGCGCGGGCGAGTTCCCGGATGGTGCGCGCACCGTGCGCGCCAAGATCGACATGGCCAGCGGCAACATCAACCTGCGCGACCCGGCCCTGTACCGGATCAAGCATGTCGAACACCAGAACACCGGCACTGCGTGGCCGATCTACCCGATGTACGACTTCGCGCATGCGCTGGGCGATTCCATCGAAGGCATCACCCATTCGCTGTGCACGCTGGAGTTCGAAGACCACCGCCCGCTGTACGACTGGTGCGTGGACAACGTCGATTTCGCCCACCACGATGCGCTGACCCAGCCGCTGGTCGATCGCGGCCTGCCGCGTGAAGCCGCCAAGCCGCGCCAGATCGAATTCTCGCGGTTGAACATCAACTACACGGTGATGAGCAAGCGCAAGCTGATGGCGCTGGTCACCGAACAGCTGGTGGATGGCTGGGAAGATCCGCGCATGCCGACCCTGCAGGGCCTGCGTCGCCGTGGCTATACCCCGGCGGCGATGCGCCTGTTCGCCGAACGCGTGGGCATCAGCAAGCAGAACTCGCTGATCGATTTCAGCGTGCTCGAAGGCGCGCTGCGCGAAGACCTCGACAGTGCTGCCGCACGCCGCATGGCCGTGGTCGACCCGGTCAAGCTGGTGCTGACCAACCTGCCGGAGGGTCACGAAGAAACCCTGACCTTCTCCAACCATCCCAAGGACGAGGCGTTCGGGACCCGCGAGGTGCCGTTCGCACGCGCGCTGTGGATCGAGCGCGAGGATTTCGCCGAGGTCCCGCCGAAGGGCTGGAAGCGCCTGGTACCGGGTGGCGAAGTGCGCCTGCGCGGTGCCGGCATCATCCGCTGCGATGAGGTGATCAAGGATGCCGAGGGCACCATCACCGAACTGCGCGGCTGGCTGGATCCGGAATCGCGCCCGGGCATGGAAGGCGCCAACCGCAAGGTCAAGGGCACCATTCATTGGGTCAGCGCCGTGCACGCGGTGCCGGCCGAGATCCGCCTGTACGACCGTCTGTTCTCGGTGGCCAACCCGGACGACGAATCCGAGGGCAAGACCTACCGCGATTACCTCAATCCGGACTCGCGCCGCACCGTCACCGGCTATGTCGAACCGGCCGCGGCCACTGCGGCCCCGGAGCAGTCGTTCCAGTTCGAGCGGACCGGCTATTTCGTCGCCGATCGCCGCGATCACACCGCAGCCACGCCGGTGTTCAACCGCAGCGTGACCCTGCGCGATACCTGGTCGGCGTAAGCTGGCCCTGGCCGGTGCCAGGCACCGGCCGCCTGATGTCACCTGCGCGACCCTGCCATGGCAGGGCCTGCGCTCCCGCTCCCCTGCGACCGGCGCAGCCCTGCGCCGGCGTGCGCGTGGCCGCGTTCAGCGCGGGCACGGCATCCCTACGTGCGGCCCGATACACTGCCGCTGCGCCATCTTTGAAGAGGTTCATGTCCCGATGCTGTACGCGCAAGTCCATCTCACCCTGCCCGCCTGGATCCACGACCAGATCGATCTGGGCCGTGTCTATCCCGAGGATGCCGACAAGGTCGCGCTGGCGATCGAACTGTCGCGCCTGAATGTCGAGGCGCAGACCGGTGGCCCGTTCGGCGCCGTGGTGTTTGGGCCGGACCATCGCGTGATCGCCGCCGGCGTGAACCGCGTGGTCCCGCATACGACCTCGCTGGCGCATGCCGAGAACATGGCCTACATGCTGGCCCAGCAGCGCCTGCAGACCCCGCGCCTGAACGATGTGCTGTCGCCGATCACCCTGGCGACCTCCTCCCAGCCATGCTGCCAATGCTACGGCGCCACCATCTGGGCCGGTATCGATCGGCTGCTGATCGGTGCCAGCGCACAGGACGTGGAAGAACTGACCCCGTTCGACGAGGGTCCGCTGCCGGCGGACTGGATCGGCGAACTCAACAAGCGTGGCATCGAGGTCGTGCGCGACATCGAGCGCGACGCTGCACGCGCGGTCCTGCGCCAGTACGGAGAGATCAACGGTGCCCATTACTGATATCCGCGCTTCGGGCGCGATGCGATGAGCGGCCTGCTGTGTCTGTGCCGCCAGGGCTTTGAACCGGAACTGGCCGCCGAGCTGTCCGAGCGCGCGGCGTATGCCAACGTGGCCGGCTATGCGCGCACCCAGCGCAATGACGGCTACGTGGTGTTCGTCACCGAGGAAGGCGCGGCGCTGTCCAAGGCGCTGTCCTGGCGCTCGCTGATCTTCGCCCGGCAGAAGCTGCAGGTGCTGGCCGAGCTGCCGCAGCTCGATGCCGCCGACCGCATCACCCCGATCATTGCCGCGCTTCAGGGGCAGCAACGCTTCGGCGACATGTGGGTCGAGCATCCGGACTCGGACGAAGGCAAGCCGCTGGCCGGCCTGGCCCGCGCGTTCGGCAATGCACTGCGCCCCGCGCTGCGCAAGGCCGGCCTGCTGACCGACAAGCCCAACACCGGCCTGCCGCGCCTGCACATCGTCTTCGTCGACGGTCGCCATGCGTTTGTGTGCGTCGCCGATACCCGCGACAGCGCGCCGTGGCCGCTGGGCATCCCGCGCCTGAAACTGCTGCCCGATGCGCCTTCGCGCTCGGCGCTGAAGCTGGATGAAGCCCTGCTCACCCTGATGACGCCGGAAGAGCGCGAGCTGCTGGTCAAGCCGGGCATGCGCGCGGCCGATCTGGGCGCTGCACCGGGTGGCTGGACGTGGGTGTTGACCCGCCAGCACGTCAAGGTGATCAGCGTGGACAACGGCCCGTTGCGCGAGCACGTGCTGGAGACCGGGCTGGTTGAACATCTACGCGCCGATGGCTTCCACTGGCAGCCGGAGACCCCGCTGGACTGGATGGTCTGCGACATGGTCGAACAGCCGCGCCGCGTCGCCGAGCGCATGGCCACCTGGTTCCGCGAGGGCTGGTGCAAGCATGCGATCTTCAACCTCAAGCTGCCGATGAAAAAGCGCTGGGATGAAACCCGCCTGTGCCTGGAGCTGTTCCAGGAACAGGCCGGCAAACCGCTGCACCTGCGCGCCAAACAGCTGTATCACGACCGCGAAGAAATCACGGTACTGGCTTCGCCGCTGCGCTGACCCACGCGCACCACCGGTAGCGGCGGGGCATGCCCGGCTGGCCGCGCAACGCGCGGCAATGATCGAAGCACGCGCCGGGCATCCGGCG